>NZ_DAMAGC010000009.1:16908-60737 GCF_031995405.1 Stenotrophomonas sp.
TCGCCCAGCGGCGAAGCGATGGCGTAGCCACCAGCGTACGGCTTGCCCTGCTTCGGGCTGGTATGGCAGGCCACGCAGTCGGCCGCGACGGACAGGTAGCGACCGCGTTCCAGCGTTTCGTCGGCGCGTGCGGTTTGGCTGACGCCTGCCAGCAGGGCCAGCGCGATGAGCAGCATCGTCTTCATGCGGCACGCTCGATGGCGTCAGCCGCGCGCAGCGCCAGCGCGGCCATGGTCAGGGTGCTGTTGACCACGCTGGCCGAGACCATGGCGCTGCCACCGGGCAGCCACAGGTTGGGATGGTCATGTGCACGGCAATCGCCGTCGACCACCGAGTCGCGCGGATCGGCGCCCATGATGGTCGATCCCATGATGTGGTTGTTCGCGTTGAGCGAGGTGGTGATGACGAATTCTTCTGCGTTGAACAGCTTGCCGATGTGCCGCAGCTGTTCGCAGGACTTGTCGTAGCCCTTGCGTGCGTAATCGCCCAGCGAGTAATGGATGTCCGGACAGGCCAGGCCGTGCCCATCCACGCGGGTGGTGGAGAGGGTCAGGCGGTTGGTCGGATCCGGCAGGGGTTCCAGGCTGATGGACAGGTCCACGCCGTAGATCGCGCGGCGGCGGATTTCCGCGTCCAGCGCGTCGCCGGTCAGCCCCATCTTCAGCGCCTGGTCGGTGGCGACCGGTACGCGGCTGATGTTGTTGAGGATGATCTTGGTGGCCGAGTACTGCGACCGGAACGCGCCGTCGCGCGGCCCGACCATGCAGCTGGATTGCGCCGGCCCGCGGCCCAGCCAGATCGGCCGATCGGCGATGAACGAGCAGTGGAAGCCGGAGTGGTCCAGCATGTTGCGCCCGACCTGATCGGACGAATTTGCGATCCCGTTCGGGTTCTGTTCGTTGGCCGCGAGCAGCAGCAGGCGCGGGGTTTCCAGCGCGTTGCAGGCGATCACGAAGCTGCGCCCGGTGGCCTTGTGGCTGACCTTGTCGCTGTCATACCAATGGATGGCCGTCACCCGGTTCTGCGCATCGGTGTCGATCCTGTAGGCCACCGATTCGTCCAGCACCTTGGCGCCAAGGGCCTCGGCGGCCTGGACCGTGTGGACACCGTTGTACATCGCCCCGATCGGGCAGATCGGCTGGCAGTTGTTGTTGCCACAGCAGGCAGGCCGATCGTTCCACGGCTGGATCATGCGCCCCTGCGGGATCGGCACCAGGTTGTAGCCGTGCGGGTTGACCACCTCGGCGAATACCTTGTCGCCGTTGCCCCACGGAATCATATCGGCCAGGTACGGCCTGGAACGTTCGGACGGGCTCTGCTGCGCCGGGTTGTTCGGCCCGGACACGCCCATCGCCTCCTCGGCGCGGCAGTAATACGGCTCGATGTCGTCGTAGCTGATCGGCCAGTCGCGGCCGACGCCGTAGGTGGACTGCATCTTGAAGTCCACCGGCAGGTGGCGCCAGCACGAGGCAGCCCAGTGCCAGGTCGTACCACCCACAGCCTTGATGAAGCCCTGATGGAAGCTGCTGGCATCGGGGCCGGTCAGGCCGACGTAGTCGTTGGCCGGGAAATACAGTGGGGCGGTAGCGAATTTCGACTGCGGGTACGGCCCCTGGAAATCGCTGCCGATGCGACGCTCGAAGCTGGCGTTGCGCCAGTTCTCCACCACGTCGGAGCGGTTCAGGCGGGGCCCGGCCTCCAGGACCACGACCGATTTGCCAGCGCGCACCAGCTGGTGGGCGATCAATGCGCCGACGACGCCAGAACCGACGATCACGACGTCGGCATCGACGTCGCCATCACGGAAAACCGGAGCTTTCATGAGAGGTGTCCAGATCAATTGCAGGAAAAGAAGATGACCGCGCAGGTATCAGGCGCGTGCTCGAATCGGTGCGGGCGGCGCGGCGGTCCACCACGCGGGCCCGCCCTGGGCGTAGGTCGCCGGGAACAGGCCGTCATCGACGGGGCGCTGCATCAGCGCGTCGCGATATGACACGGTGACGGCGTGTACCCCTTTGCCCACGGTGCCGGTGTACCAGGCGGTAATGATGGCCAGCGCCGCCGGTGCGGCGTCGCCCGCGGCGGCCAGCAGTGCGTGTGCCCCGCTCGCCTGCCCCGCCAGGGCGATCAGCGCAGGGAACTGGGCGTGGAGATCGGGCTGCAACGTCGCAAACGCCTTCTCGATCCGGTCAGCGGTGGCCGGGTCCAGGTCGTGCTTGTCGGTAAGCGCCTGGGACAACTGGAGGAAGCCTGCATTGGCCTGGGTCGCCGGGGCAGCATCGCGGGCGGTATCCACCGCCGCCACGGGCACTTTGCCTTGGCACGCCGCGAGCAACGAAGCCGAACCGACCGCCAGAAGGAAGCGCCGTCGCGTCAGGCCATGGCCCTGTCGACGCTCCTCCAACCCCTCGGCAATACCCATGATCTGAACTCCGTGCTTCGTGACGTGCTCGGCTCCCGGCCCGTACCCACGGGGCGGACCAGCGCCGACGCGGCATACCGTACCGCATGCGGCTGTCGTCATGGAGTGATCAAGACAGCGTTCACGGCCTCCCGACGGCGCCGTCGCTACAACTCGGCGTGTTCCTTTTACTGGAAGCCGGCCATGCGAATCGTGTTGTTGAGTGCCATCGCCGCGCTGGCCTTGTCCGCCTGCAGCGAACCTGAGCGGACCGGCCAGGGCAAGCACGCCGATGCGATCGAGCAGCCGGCGCCCGCCACGCGCGCGCCGGAGCGGAATGTGCCCGGTGGCGGAAGCGGCACCGCGGCGTCCGAGCAGCAGGATTCGGGTAGCGGCGCGGGCACCGGGACGGACACTGCCCCGCCGCCCAAGCCATAGCCCCGCTGCGCCATGGACCGATGCCCCCTCCCCCGCTGCTGATATAGTCGGCGGAGTACGACGGGCACCCCGCCCGTCCTCGGAATACAGGGAGTTGGTCATGGGTCTGGTACAGGCGGTGAAGGGTGCGGTCGGTGGTGTTCTGGCCGACCAGTGGAAGGATTTCTTCACCGTGCCGACCGGCCTGCCCTCGACGGCGGCGCTGTTCGCGGCGGTGCCGCGCGGCACCAACGCCGGGCGCGGCTCGAACACCAGCGCGTCGTCCAACATCATCACCAATGGTTCGAAGATCGTCGTGCCCGAGGGCTACGGCCTGCTGCTGTTCCAGGACGGCGCGGTCACCGGGTTCGTGGCCGAGCCGGGTGGCTACGAATGGCGCTCGGACGATGCCAACTCGCAGTCGATTTTCGCTGGCGACGGGCTGGTCGGGCCGCTGATCAAGCAGAGCTGGGAGCGCTTCAAGTTTGGCGGCCAGCCGGGCTCGCAGCAGGCGGCCTTCTTCGTCTCGCTCAAGGAGCTGCCGGACAACCGCTTCGGTACGCAGTCGGAGATCTACTGGGACGACGGCTTCCTGGGCACGCAGGTCGGCGCGCTGACGCGCGGCTCGTACACGCTGAAGATCGTCGATCCGATCCTGTTCGTGAAGAATTTCGTGCCGGCCAGCTACCTGCAGCCAGGCCAGGTGTTCGACTTCACCGATCTGGACAACGCGGCCGCCAGCCAGCTGTTCAATGAAGTGGTGGGCTCGCTCGCGCCGGCCTTCAGCCTGTACACCAACGATCCGGGCAAGGGCAACCGTATCACCAAGCTGCAGCAGGATTCGCTCGGCTTCGCGCAGAGCCTGTCCGCGGCCGTCGAACAGGGCTACCAGTGGAAATCCGATCGCGGCCTGGCCATCGTCAAGACCGCCATCGTATCGATCGAGTACGACGCCAACACCCGCGAACTGCTCAAGACCGTACAGCGCGCCGATGCGCTGGCCGGCTCGCGCGGCAACTCGAACCTGCAGGCCAGCGTGGCCCAGGGCATCCAGTCGGCCGGCGAGAACGGCGGTGCGGCCGGCCTAGTGGGTGTGGGCATGGCCTCGGGCATGTTCGGCGCCGGCAACCTGCAGCAGCCGGCGACCCCCGCGGCCCCGGCGTCCGACGACCCGGTGGCCAAGCTGAAGAAGGCCAAGGAAATGCTTGATCTGGGCCTGATCACCCAGGACGACTACGACAAGCTCAAGGCCAAGGCATTGGGCCTGTAAGACGCAGGAAGCGCGTAGACCATGTCCGATTCCCGCATTCCGCCGCCGCTGCCGTCGTCGGCCCCGCCCCCGTTGCCGCCCGCACCGCCCACATCCGTGAGCGGCCCGGGCTCGCCGCGGGACGTGCCGCCGTTGCCGGGCAGCTTCCCGGTCGACCCATCCAGCCTGCCCCCGCCGATCCGTGACGAGCTGCTGGCGCCCGATCCGGTTGCCCTGGATACCTCCGCCGAAGAGCTCAAGGACGGCCTCAACCGCTGTCCGAAATGCGGCTCGACCGACGTCCGGCTCAAGCTGGGCACGGACGTGCTGGTCTGCCAGTTCTGCCGCAACGAGTGGCACGGCACGCTGGTCGAGCAGGCGTTCGGCCTGGGCGATGGCATCGACCAGCTGCGCGGCACGGTCATTGCTTCGGGTGCACGCGACATCGAGGCCGATACCGCCAGCCTGATGAGCTTCAAGTGCACCGGCTGCGGTGCCGAAGTCACCATCAATACCGAGAGCACGATGACCGCACGCTGTCACTGGTGCCGTCATGTGTTCGGGGTCAACGAACAGGTCGCCAACGGCGCGGTGCCCGATGCGGTTCTGCCGTTCAAGGTGAGCAAGACCGATGCGGTGGCGCGCATCCGCCAGTTCGTGGACAAGCGCCGCCTGTTTGCCTTGAAGGCCTTCAAGAACGAGTTCACGCCGGAAAACGTGATTGGCGTGTACCTGCCCTACATGATCGTCGACAGCAACGTCAGCGCCGCGGTCGCCGGCAAGGGCGAGATCCTCACCCGCCAATACACCCGCGGCGACGGCGACAAGAAGAAGACCTACTACGACGCCGACGTGTACCAGATCGAGCGGCAGGTGGATTTCACCGTGGACGACCTGACGCTGGAATCGTCGGCCGAACGCGGCAACCTGGACACGCGCACCAACACCAACAACATCATCAACGCGATCCTGCCGTTCGATACCAAGAACGCATTGAAGTGGAACGCGTCCTACCTGATGGGGTTCACCACCGAGAAGCGCAACCTGGACGTGGAGAAGCTGCGCCCGCGGCTGGAAGACCAGCTGCTGTCGATCGCCCGCGCCCAGGTGGAGGGTTCGGTACGCCGCTACGACCGGGGCGTGCGCTGGGAGCAGGAACGGCTCGATGTGCACGGGACGCGCTGGGTATCGATGTACCTGCCGGTATGGCTGTATTCCTACCACCAGCCCGGCCGCAACGGCGGCATGCTGCACTACATCGCGGTCAATGGCCGCACCGGCGAAACCATGGGCAGCGTGCCGGTGCAGCAGTGGAAGCTGCTGCTGGCCGCGCTTGCCACCGGCACGATCGTCGAAGCCCTTGTTCTCTTCTTCCTGGTGGCCTCCTCATGAGTGATGACAGTGGACTCTGGCTTCTGGCCGCCGGCCCGGCCAGCGCGACCGCCTTGTACTGGGCGTTGTACCGGTACTACCGCAATACCGACAAATCCCATGCCTTCGAGCGCGAGACCCTGGTGGAGGCCAAGCCGGTGACCGGCTCGGACCGCCAGATCGATACGATCATCGGCACCCAGGAGACGCGCATCCGAGGCGACAACGTGCGTGCCTACCGCAACCGGGTGATGCGGGACAGCAGCTGACCACGGAGGCGTCCCGATGATGCGTCATGTGCTGGTTGCCGGCCTGTTGGCGCTCTGCGGGGTGCCGTCGGGCCTGCGCGCCGCCGGGCCGCCGGCACCGGTGGAAGCCAGGGTGCCGTTCGCGCCGGCTGCATTCGCAGGCAGCGACGGCCTGCGTCACCTGGCCTACGAACTGCACGTCACCAACTTCTATGGCGACACGGGCACGCTGGTGCCACGTGGCCTGCAGGTCGTTGCCGACGGCGACAGCGCGCCACTGCTCGTGCTCGACAAGGCGGCGCTGGCTGCCTGGGTGCGGCCGGCGGCGGCGGACAACCAGCCGGTTTCGATCCTGCCGGGCAAGCGCGCGATCTTCTTCGTCTGGCTCACCCTCCCCGCCGACGCGGCGCTGCCGCGGACGCTGTCCCATCGCATCGATTTCGATACCGACCAGCGCACCGTGGTCAGTCTCGATGGCGCTGCAGTGGCGGTGCAGGCGCAGGCGCCAATCACCCTCGGACCGCCCTTGCGCGGCGGCCGCTGGCTGGCCCACGAAGGGCCTGGCAACGCGCAGTCCCACCACTGGGGAAGCCTGGTGGCGGTAAATGGCGCACTGACGATTCCGCAGCGGTTCGCCCTGGACCTGGTGGGCGTGGACAAGAGCGGGCATGCGATGCGGGCGGGGCGGACGGATCTGCAGAAGACGCGCCATGCCGACTGGGTGGGTTATGGCTGGGACGTGCTCGCCGTTGCCGATGGCATCGTGCGCGGCGCCCGCGATGGCGAGCCGGAGCATACGCCGTTGCGCGCACAGCCCGAACCGGACGCATTGACCGCCGACGGGCTGTTCGGCAATTACGTGGTGGTGGAGGTTGCGCCGGGCACATTCGCCAGCTATGCGCATCTGCAGCAAGGCAGTGTCATGGTGCGGGCCGGCGATCACGTTCGTCGCGGCCAGTTGCTCGCACGGTTGGGCCAATCGGGCAATTCCGCCGCGCCGCATCTGCATTTCCAGCTGGCGGACAAGGCCACGTTCGAAGGCGCCGAAGGCATCCCTTACGTATTCGAGCAGTTCGACACCCTCGGCGCGGAATCGGAGGCGCAGTTGTTTGGCCAAGGGGCGCCCTGGAAGCCCGCACCGGCAGCGCGCCGTGCGTTGGCGCTGCCGTTGAATGACGTGGTGATCGATTTCCCCCGCTGAGGGCGACCACGTCCTGGGCGGTGGGCGCGTGGACGCGCCACGCCGGATCATGGGCGCACAAAAATGCCGTGCCCGCCCCTTCCCCGGGCGGACACGGCGTCCCCATCCCCACATCTGGCGGCGCGGGTGCGCCTGCCGTTGTTACAGCTTCAGCGACCCCTCGACGTCCAGCACGGTGCGGCGGGCCAGCGCGAGGTTCGCTTTCTGGCGGTCCAGCACGACATAGAAGAACAGGCCCTTGTTGGACGCCACCGGACGCAGCACGTGGTAAGCACGGCCCAGGGTGATCAACATGTCTTCGATCGCATCGTTGAGCTTGAGCGACTCGGCGGTCTTCATCTTCGCGCGCAGCACTTCGGTGTTGCCGGCCGCCGCCAGCTCCATGTCCACGCCCGCGCCGGCTTCGCCGAGCAGCATGCCGCTCTCGTAGTCGACCAGGGCCACGGCCTGTGCGCCGTTGATCTGCATCAGTGCGTCGAGGCAGTCGGTGATGCTTTTGCTCATTGCATGTTCCTTTTCAGGTTGAGGTGGATATTCAAGGTGTCGTCGCGTCTGGCGGCAGCGTCGCGGCAAGGCGGCGCGCGCACTGCTTGGCGTGCCACAGCACCTGGCCCATCGCGCTGGTCTGGTCGCAGGCGACCATCAGCAGTTGCGGCGGTTGCACGGGCACGGTGAGCATCAGCACCTTGCCGTGCGCCGCTTCCAGGATCAGGGCGCCGAGCGGGCCGATGGCCAGCTCACGGCCCAGCGCCTCGGCCAGGGCAAGCATCGAACTGCTCATCGCGGCCAGGCGGCTGACGGTGTCTTCTTCGCGACCGATCTGGGCCAGGGCGAAGCCATCCAGGCTGGCCACCACCACGCCCATCAGGCCATCCACGTCGTGGACAAGGGTGTTCAGGTGGGCATCCACCCGCTGTCGCACCGGCGCGCTTGCCGGCATGCGTGACGCATCACTCATCGCAGGCCACCAGTGTCTGGCATTCAATCTGACTCATCAGTACATCCATTACGGTTAGAACCTGCATCGGATCGCGCGGATCCACGATGACGATCGGCAGCATCCCGTCGTCACAGGCCAGCCACTGCTCGCAGGCAGCGCGCTGCGCCGACCGGGCTGCATCCATCCGCGTCACCCCCATCACCACTGGCAGCGCCGTGGGCAGTCCTTCGATGGCCGCCAGATAGGGCAGCGCCTGCTGCGCTGGCGGTCCTGCGTCGGCATTGATCAGCACGATCGCCCCGCTTGCCCCATCCAGCAGGATCGGCCACAGGAAGTCGAAGCGCGCCTGTCCCGGCGTGCCATACAGGCGCAGCCGGTCGCCGCCGGGCAGGTCGATATCCCCGTAATCCAGTGCCACGGTGGTGAATGCCTTGTCGGCCGCCGGATCGGTGTTGCGCACCTCCGTCGATACCGCCCTGCCCTGTGCCAACGCCTGGACCAGTGTCGACTTGCCGGCTCCCATCTCGCCCAGCACTACGATCTTGTATTCACGCATTTCATCGACTCCAGCGGTTACGCACATCTCGCCACATCCGGGCCAACGCGCCGCCGCCGGCCGGCTTGGCCGGCATGGCGGCAAGCGCCGGCATCGGCGCCGCACTCGGATGCGCATAGCCACTGAGGTAAGCGGCATTGAAGAAGGCCTGGACCTCGTCGCGGGCAACGCCCAGCAGCGAGCAGCAGGTGTCCACATCCAGCGCATGCTTGATCAGCAACGCACAGATCCGGAAATCGTCGTGGCGGTGTGCCAGCACCCGGAAGTCCGGCCAGCGACGCAGGCGCAGGCGACTGTCGCGCTCCAGCGGCGGCAGCGGCGC
Source organism: Stenotrophomonas sp. (assembly GCF_031995405.1). Taxonomy (GTDB): domain Bacteria; phylum Pseudomonadota; class Gammaproteobacteria; order Xanthomonadales; family Xanthomonadaceae; genus Stenotrophomonas. Next base: position 25,614 of record NZ_DAMAGC010000009.1, read on the forward strand.
GCTGTCGGCGCAGGCGTTCAAACCGACCTGCCAGAGCATGGGACGCAGCGCGACGGGCCGCGATCGCCCGGCCTGGGCATCGAACAGCGAGCGTGCGATCGGGAGCAGCTCCAACGACTTGGCGGGGTCGATCAGCGCCGCCTGGAACACGGCCATCGAAAGCGCCGACGGCTCGGCGAAGATGCCCTGGTTCTGCTCGGTATCCAGCCAGCACAGCAGCCTGCCCTTGGACAGGATCGCCACGCAGTGGGTCGGTGCCTGCGCCTTGCGTTCCAGCGCAAGGCGCCGACGCAGTTCCTGCACGAACAGCAGCGACGGCGCCGCAGCAACGATGGTCTCCGGCTGGGCATCGAACGGGACGCGGCGAAAGCGGGTCATGCCGCGCGCCTTGCCGCGGCGGCGGACGATGGAACGGACGACATCATGAGGGTCTTCGTGTGTGAGCGGATGCGTGGCCGATGCAGCAGCAGGTCATCGGACGACGGGGCGTAGGAGACCACCCGGGGCACCGCGTCGGCTATGCGAAAAATATGAAAGCGACAAAAACAAGCGTGTTTTGCAACTATTCGCACCCCGGCGCGGCAAAGCGGGTGTCGCTCAAGCCCGGGCCTTCATTTATCACTATTTGTATATACAACTACGATCGCGGTGCGCAGACTCGTCGCTCGGAATCACCGTCGTCGTTTCCCATGCGTCTCTGTCAGGAGTTCCACCGTGCCCATCCGTGTCATCATCGCCGACGATCACCCCGTGGTACGGCTGGGCGTTCGCGCCCTGCTGGAAGCCGACGGTCGCCATAGCGTGGCCGCAGAGGCGGCCTCGCCGGATGCACTGCTGCAGCTGCTCGAGCATGTGCCATGCGACGTGCTGATGACGGATTTTTCCATGCCCGGCGGCGCGGTGCCCGATGGCCAGGCCATGCTGGCCATGATCCAGCGCCGGCATCCACACCTGCCGGTGGTGCTGATGACCATGTTCACCAACGTACCGACGTTGCGGGCCGCGCTGAAGAATGGCGTACGTGGGGTGATCGACAAGGCGTCCTCGCTGCAGGACATTCCGCGCGCCATCGAGGAAGTATTGGGCGGTGCGGCGTATGTCAGCAGCCCGCTGAGCGCGGAGCTGTGCATCGACCATGAGGAGACGCAGTCGCCCTGCGCCTGCCTGTCGCCGAAGGAGCTGGAGGTGTTGCGGCTGTATGCATCGGGATTGAGCATCACCCGGATCGCCACCCGCCTGGACCGCAGTGTCAGCACGATCAGCCGGCAGCGGATTTCGGCGATGAACAAACTGGGCATCCGCGCAGAAGCGGAACTGTACGCCTTCGCCAACGAGCACGGGCTCTCGCTGGCGCCGTGCCCGGCACGATCGTCAGCGCTGCGCTCGACGGCGTGAGCACGAACGTCGGCGGATGACGGGGTATCCTTGAAGCCCCGCCATCTGCAGGTATGGTCATGCGCACGTTGTATCCCGACATCACCCCGTTCCGCACCCACGCCTTGCCCGTGGATGGCCTGCATACGCTGTTCGTCGAGGAATGCGGTGCGCCGGCGGGTATTCCGGTGGTGTTCCTGCACGGCGGCCCGGGCGCGGGCGCATCGCCGACCCATCGACGTTTTTTCGATCCGGCGCGCTATCGCATCGTGCTGATCGACCAGCGCGGCAGCGGCCGCTCCACGCCATTTGGCGAACTGCGCGACAACACCACCCAGCACCTGGTGGCCGATATCGAGGCGGTGCGCCGGCACCTGGGAATCGAGCGCTGGCTTGTGTTCGGTGGCTCGTGGGGCTCCACGCTGGCGCTGGCCTATGCCCAGGCGAATCCGGAGCGTGCGACCGGGGTGATCGTGCGCGGGGTCTACCTGGGCCGCGCCGAGGAGAACCGCTGGTTCAACGAGGCTGATGGTGGTGCCCGCTGGGTGTTTCCCGAGCGCTGGGCGCGCTATGCGGCGCACATTCCGGAGGCGGAGCGCGGCGACATGATTGCCGCCTACTGGCGGCGACTGGACAGCGACGACACCGCCACCCGCATTGCCGCCGCGCAGGCGTGGCTGGGCTGGGAAGACAATGCGGCCACGCTGGTGCATGACGTGGACGCCATCTCGCATGCCGATCCGCTGCACACCCTGGCCAAGGCGCGCATCGAAGCGCACTACTTCCGCCACCATGCCTTTCTGGCACACGGCCAGCTGCTGCACGACATCGACCGCATCCGCCACCTGCCCGGGGTGATCGTGCAGGGTCGCTACGACATCATCTGCCCCGCACGCAGCGCGTGGGACCTTTCCTGTGCGTGGCCCGAAGCGAGGCTGGAGATGGTGCTGTCCGGCCACAGCGCCACCGAAACGGCTACCGTCGATGCGCTGGTGCGCGCGACCGACGCATTCGCCGACCGCCTTTGATGGCGCTGCATTAACGTTGGCAGGTGCAGGCTCTGGCGCTGGACCACTGCAACGCCGAGGCGCCCCATGAAGCATGCACCCCGTTGTTCCCTGCTTGGCGCGGCCCTGGTGGCAGCGGCAAGCGCGTGCAGCCAGCCTTCCACGACGGTGGTGGCTGCGCCATCCACCGCTGCTGCCAGTCCTCCCGCTGACGCCGCGCCTGCCCGTGCCGGTCGCCCGGCAAACCCGGCGGCAGGCAACGTGGCATCGGCACCGGATGTCTTCGCCGAGCCGGCGCCGGGCATCGCGGTGCGTGCGGTACCGGGCACGCAGGTGGCGCACGATTTCAAGCGCAGCTACCTCAGCCAGGATGGGTGGGCACTGTATGCGGCGGCGGGCAGCACCGGCACGCCGTTGGTCGCGTTGGTCGTTGAGGGGTCCAACGAAGTAACGTCGGCCGAGATGCGGATCGGGCGCAGCACTGCCACGGCCGATATCGCTGCCTGCGCGGCCCTGCCGGCCGAAGCCACCGGGCCGGCGGCCACCGCCGAGGTTGGCGGCGTGCGCTTCACCCGTTTCAGCGCCAGCGATGCAGCGATGAGCCACTACCAGTCCGTGGAGAGTTACCGCACCGTCCACGACGGCGCGTGTTATGCGATCGACCTGATCATCGCCGGCACCCGGCCGGAGGTCTACGATCCGCCGCGGACGCCGCCGTTCAGCGGCGACGCGGCGCAGCAGCGGTTGGCCGATGCGCTCGCCGCGGTGCACTGGACACGCTAGTTCCGCGCGTTGATGCCTGCGTCGACGGGCGCTTCACCCGGGCGATCCTGCGGCTACAATGCGCACAGGAATCGCCTCAGGGGGGCGACATGCAAGGAAAGCGTCCGTGTTGCCTGCCATCGATCACGCCATCGCGGTACCGCCGCGTAGTGCCGCTGTGGCGCCTGCCGCGGCCCGGCCCGGTTTGCGTGCTCCGTTGAATCGACCTGCCCTGACCTGCGCGGCCGCCGCGCAGCGCTGCGTTTCGCCCTGAATCCGTCCCCGGCGCCCGCGTGCCGGGGCGTCCCCGCATCCCCCGTTTGGAGTAATGCTGATGTCCCAGACCCCCGTTGTCGCGCCGCCGGTACTGGCCACCGCCCCGATCAACTATCTGGAGCGGGCCATGGCGGCCCTGCGCGAGCTTGGCCTGGGCGCACCGCAGGAAAGCAACGCGCCCGCCGTTGCCCTGGTCAGCCAGCTGGCGACGCTGGACGAAGGTCGCGTGGTCGCGATCGCCCGCGTGCTGCAGCAGTCGGGCCACTTCAACGCGATCATGCGCGATGAGATCAGCTCGGCCAGGGTCTCGGACCGCTACACGGAGATCGTCCGCGCCTTCGACAGCATCCGCGACGATGCCACCGCCATGGTCGAGCAGGTTCGCGACGGCAAGGTCGATCTGGGCGAACGCCTGCAGAACCTGTGGATGAAGGTGACCCGCGGCGATATTCCCAGTCGGTTCGACAAGATCCGCCGGGTGTTCCTGGAGGTCAGCCGCGATGCCACCGCGCAGCTGGAACGCGAGGCCCGTGTCCTGGAGATGTATGCCGACTTCCGGCTGTCGATCAAGGATGCCGAGATCCAGGCGCACGAACTGCTGGCACTGCAGACGCAGGTACTGGCCGCGGCCAAGGGCGCGCTGCAGCAGGCGCAGGACGCGATCCAGGCCGACCTGGCCGGCGGCGACGCCGCCGCGAGTGGCCGCCTAGCCATCGCGCGCGACGAGGCGCTGCGCACGGTGCAGCGCGAGGAGGCACGCTACCAGCTGGCCAAGGACCTGGCCGAGAACCTCCAGGTCAACTACGCCACCTCCGAGGCGATCATGCTGCGCGTGCACCAATCGCACGAGGTCAAGCGCCGGGTCAACCAGCGCTCGGTGGTGTTCTTCTCCACCAACGAGACCAGCTTCACCGCGCTCAATCTGGCCTTTACCACGCAGCTGGGCCTGCATGAATCCACCCAGACGCTCAATGCAATGACCGAAGGCACGTCCAAGGGCCTGGAAGCGGTCGCCTCGATCGGTGATGAGATCCTGCATGACGGCCTCAAGGCCGGCTACGGCCCCACCCTCGGCGTGGATTCAGTGCGCAAGCTGGTCGATGCGGTCGTGCGTTTCCAGGAAACCTCGCTGCAGGAAATCGAGACGCTGCGCGCGCAGGCCACGCGCGATTCGGCGGAGATTTCGGCTTACGTCGAGCAGGGCAAGCAGCGTTTCGCTGCGCTGGTGCAGGAATCGCATTGAGGTGAGCGCTACAACGCTTCCGGAGCAGCTCGAGGCTGCGTTGCTGAGCATGCAGGCGGTCGATCATCTGCGTTATCGCGATGCGGAGCTGCAGAGGCTGGCCGACGCCGGACACGACCCGGCGGCATTGCGCAGCCGACTGGCCGAGCTGTACCGCTCGCAGGGGATCGAGGTCTCGGCGGAGCTGCTCGATGCAGGCCTGGCCGCCCAGCGCGAGCGTCGTTACCTGCATGCTGCGCCGCGTGGCTGGAAGGCCTGGCTTGCCCGCTGCTGGGTAGCGCGCGGGCGACTGGCCGCCGCGCTGCTCGCGCTGGTACTGGTCGTCGTGGTGCTGGCCGGCGTGGTCGGGGGGGGGGCCTCGCTGGTCCAGCGTTCCCGCGAATCGGCCGCCCAACGCTTCGTCGCAGCCGTCAACCAGCAGGTCGCCGAGGAACGCAGCCGCCGGGGCCTGCCGAAGGCGCAGCTGCGCACGCTTGCGGCGAACCTGGACGCGCTTGCGGCGCGCGCCGTAGCCGCCCACCCCGATCGACTCGCTACGATGATCGCAAGCGCGCGGGCGGTGCAGCAGGCATCCAGTCGCGATATCGCTGCGGTCCTCGCGTCCATCGAGCAGGCGCCCCCGCCCGCGCTGGTCCGCACAAACGGGGTGACCCGCACCGATGGAGGCGGGCAGCTGCGCGACCAGCAGGCCATCGACGCGGTAACGCGGGGCATTGCCGACTACAGGCGGCAGCTGCGCGCCACCGACGCCGCGCTGGCCGCGATGAAGGCCGCCGTAGCGACGCTTTCCACGGGCGTGGATGCCAGCGAGCAGCTCGACGCTGCCAATGCGGCGGCGCTGGCGGTTGCGCTGCGCCCGGAGGGGGAGCGCGTGCGGCAGCGCGAGTACGCCGCCGGCGATGCCGCCCTGCGGGTCGGCGACCTTGAGGCTGCGACCGCGGCCAGTGCGAATCTGCGACAGGTCGCGCTGGCGGCGGGCAAGCTGGCCGCGTTGAGCGATGCGCTGACGCAGCTGCGCGCGCAGGGCCTGGCCACCGGCGTATCCGGTGCGGACAGGCGCCAGTTCGATGCCGCCACGGCCCGCGCCGAAGCCCTGCTGCGCACCGACACGCTGGCCGAGGCGGAACAGGCGCGCGAAGCCCTCGCCGACATGGTCGCGCTTCTCGAAGACCGGCTCGACTACCGCATCGTCAACCGCGAGGGCCAGCAGTCCGGCGTGTGGCGCTACAACGAAGCCGCTGCCGGCGGCCGCAACTACTACCTCGTCGTGGAGGCGCTGGACGACAAGGGAATCGCGACCGGCCTGCTGCTCCGCAACGAGGAAACCGGCACCACCGAGAACGCCGTCGAATTCGGGGTGCGCGTGCCGCAGGCGGTGTACGAACGCGTGGCCGCCGACAAGATGGACAACGGCATCATCGAGGACGACCTGGTCGGCAGGAAGCCGCGCGGCCGTCTGACACCGGACTTCACCGTTCCCCTTGCCGGCGGATACATCACCCGATGGTGAACACCAAGGACATGCAATGAGCGCCGCATTCAACGACATCGACGCCCTGGACGAGCAGATCGATCGGCTGGAAGCCGACATCGACCGCACCGGCGAGCACTGCAGCGCGCTGATCCGTGAGCAGGCCGAACTGGGTGGCCGCATCCGCGAGGCGTTCGCGCGCATGGCGCACGTGCAGGCAATGGCGCTGGAGGATCCCGACGCCCACCCGCAGGACGGCATGGCGGACGTGTCGGCATCGCTGGCGCGGCGGCAGGCCCGGATCGCTCCCCTGCGCGAGCACCTCGCCGGCCTGCAACGCGAGCTGGGCGCGGCCATGGCAGCAGCAGGCGCACTCCAGCAACAGCGGGCCGTCGACGGGCAACGCCTGCAGGCGCTGTGCGATGCGGTCGATGCCGGGTTGCAGGCACAGCCTGCCTACCAGCACCTGCTGGCCGAGCTGGACGCCGCCGAGGACAAGGCCGCCACCGCCGAGCGCATGGCGGCCTCGGCGCATGCCGAGCGCGCCGCCAAGGCTGCCGCGTACGAGGCCGATGTGATCCTCATGTACCTGCTGTCGCGCGGCTTTGGTGGTGAAACGTACCGTGCGTGGCCGCTGACCCGGACCATCGATGGCTGGCTGGCGCAGCTGTGCGGATTCGAAAAGGCCTCGCGTGAATATGCCGTGCTGACCGAACTCCCCGGTTACCTGGACAAGCATGTGCGCGTTACCCGGGCAAGCGCCGAGGAGGCCGACGAGCGCCTCCAGACGCTGCGGCGCCCCGCCCTCGTGGAGGCCGGCGTGGAGCCCGTGGAGAACGGGTTGCAGGCGCTGCAGGCCAGCCTGGCCGCCGCACTGCTGGACGCCCAGCTCCAGCGCACGGCGGTTGACGCGGCGCAGGCCGAACTGGATGCGTTCACGGCGTGGATCGATCCAGAGGGCGTGGCGATCATCCAGGCCCTGGCCGTGGCGTTGTCCAACGAGCCGTCCGATCGGCTGGATCAGCGCGTGGCCGGCACGGTGTCCGACGAAGACGACCGCTGCCTGGAAGAGGTGCGGCAGCTGCGCCTGCGCATGGACGCCGTTGCCGCGCAGATTGGCGATCGCCAGCAGCGCATGCGCGAAGCCCGTGAACGGCTGGGCCACCTCAAGGTGGTGCGGCGCGAGCACCAGGCCGCAGCCGATGCGCTGGCCCTGGCGGCGGCGCGCGAGTACCGCGCCCTGGCCAGTCGCACGCCACCGCGCGCCACTGCGTCGCGCCCGGTGATGTCGGGCCTGCTCGGCGTCGGCGCGGCCGCCGCCAGCAGTGCATGGACGAGCACGCCACGCACGCCGGCCCCGGCGTCGGCGCCAGCGCGTTCCAACGCGGGCAGCGTCGGCAGCGGAAGCACTGCTGGCAGTGGCGGCTTCAGGACCGGCGGCGGTTTCTAGGCCGGCGGCGTTGCGCAGCCCGCGCGGACCAGCGGCGCAGGCCGCATGCCACGGCAGCTCCCCGCCAGCCGCGCGGTCGGCAGGTTTGATCCGCCGCGCACGGGCGATGTCGCATGATCGCAGCGACCGTAGTGGCGCGCCTGTACTGCGCCGCTGCAATCGCCTCGAAGGAAACGGCATGCACTCCTGGACCACCCTGCCCCGCACGTTCTATCAGCGACACCCGACCCAGGTCGCCCCGGACCTGTTGAACAAGCTGCTGGTACGCGATGACGGCCGCGCCGGTCGCATCGTCGAAGTGGAAGCCTACGCGGGCAGCGAAGACCCGGCAGCGCATTCCTACCGCGGCATGACCGCGCGCACGGCCACGATGTTCGGCGAGGCCGGGCACCTCTACGTGTATTTCAGCTACGGCATGCACTGGGGCAGCAATGCGGTGTGCGGCGAGGTCGGGCAAGGCTGGGGAGTGCTGCTGCGTGCATTGGAGCCGGTGGACGGTCTTGAGCTGATCCGCGCCGCGCGGCCGGCCATCCGTCGCGATCCGGATCTGGCCAGTGGCCCGGGCCGGCTGTCGCAGGCGATGGGCATCACCAAGGCGCTGGACGGTGCCGATCTGGTGCGCAATGACCGGGGCGTGCGCATCGTCAGCGATGGCATGGCCCCGCCGGACGCGCCGGTGGTGGGGCCCCGGATCGGGATCAGCAAGGCGGTGGCGTTGCCCTGGCGCTGGCATGTGCCGGGGCATGCGCACGTCTCGGGACGGCGCGGCGCCAGCAAAAGCACGGGCTGACAGTCCGTGGCCGGTTGTCCGCCGGGCCGTTCAGACAGGCGCATCGTCATTCCGGTGTAAAATTCGTGGTTTTAGCCGGAACCATGGCGAAAGCCCCCTACCGACCGCCCGTGCCCGGACCGGCCTTCATCCGCCTGCTGGCGGGGTTTGCCGACGGACCGTTGCCCACCACCAGCCCGGATATCTCCGACCGCCTCAGCCAATGGGTGGACTGGAACCGGGCGGTGGCGCTGTCGCGGGCGCTGGATGGACGGCTGCCGCCGGTGGCACCGGATGCACCGGTATTCGACAGTGCCGAGCAGGCCGAATGCGAACGGGTGCGCGCGGTGCTGGTCGCCGCGATCACGGCCCCGGCCGAGGGCAAGCGCACCCTGGCCGATGACCCTGCCGCGCATCGGCAGCACTGCGTGACCCTGCAGCGCGCCATGCAGGCCGCCACCGGACGCCTGCGCGGCCGGCTGCGCGACATGCTCGCGCACCTGTCACCGGAACTGGCGCGGTTGGCCGAAGTGGATGCGGTGATGGAACAGACCCTGAGCCCGCGCGAGCAGAGCCTGCTGGCTGCGGTGCCGGCGCTGATGGGACAGCATTTTGAACGCCTGCGCGAGGCGGCGCTGCCCGCGCCGACCGCAGGTGACACCGAAGAAGCGGCGCCGTCCGGACCCAGCGATGGCTGGCTGGCGCGCTTCCACCAGGATATGCAGGACGTGCTGCTGGCCGAACTGGATGTTCGTTTTCAACCGATCGAAGGCCTGCTTGCAGCGCTTCGCCCCCGATAACTGGGACGTCATGTTCAGAACGCTTGTTTACTTCGTTGTCTTCCTTGCCGGCCTGCTGGCGGCGTGCTGGATTGGTGCGGGTTACCTCGGCACCAACCCGGTCGGTGCTGCGGTCGCGGCGGTCATCGTGGCCTGTTACTGCGCCGGTGCGCTGGAACTGTGGCGTTATCGCCAGGCCACGCTCGGCCTGGGCCAGGCGGTGGCGGACGTCGGGGCGGCGCAGGGCGACCTGACCGCCTGGCTGGCGCGCGTGCCCGCCGGACTGCGCAACGCGGTGCGGCTGCGCGTGGATGGCGAACGCATCGCCCTGCCCGCGCCGGTACTGACGCCCTACCTAGTCGGCCTGCTGGTGCTGCTGGGCATGCTCGGCACCTTGCTGGGCATGATGGCCACGCTGCGCGGCACCGGCCTCGCGCTGGAAAGCGCCACCGACCTGCAGGCCATCCGGGGCTCGCTCGGTGCACCGGTGGAGGGCCTGGCGGTAGCGTTTGGCACGTCGATCGCCGGCGTGGCGACCTCGGCGATGCTGGGCCTGCTCGCGGCGCTGTGCCGGCGCGAGCGCCTGCAGGCCGTGCAACTGCTCGACGCGCAGATTGCCACCAGCCTGCACCCGTACTCGCAGGGGTGGCAGCGTGCCGAGGCCTTCCGGATGGCGCAGGCGCAAGCCGAGCTCATGCCGGCGCTGGTCGAGCGCCTGCACGCGTTGAGCGTAGCCATCGAGGAACGCAGTACCCAGACCCACCAGCAGCTGCTCGACAGCCAGCAGCGTTTCCACGCCAAGGCCGATGCCGAGCACGCGCGGCTGGCGGCTGCGGTCGAGCTGGCACTCAAGGACAGCGTGGCAGCCAGCGCCCGCGCGGTCGGTGAAACACTGCAACCGATCATGCAGGACACGATGGCCGCGATTGCCGGTGATACCCGTGCACTGCAACAGCATGTGAGCGCTGCGGTGGAACAGCAGTTGAGCGGGCTCGGCACCGGCCTTGCAGCCAGCCATGCAGCCAACGCCGAGACCTGGCGCGCGGCGCTGGCCGCGCAGCAGCAGAGCAACCAGCACTCGAGCGAGGCGCTGCGCACTGCGCTGGAGCAGCTCAGCACCGAGCACGACCAGCGCGCAGCGGGCCTGCTCGACGCACTCTCCGAGCGCATGGCCGACAACGTCCAGCACTGGAGTGCGGCACAGATCGCGCAGCAGCAGACCCATCAGGCGCTCACCGCCGATCTGCGCGACAGCCTGGCCCGGTTCACCGGTGAACACGCACGCCAGGCCAGCGGCCTGGCCGATGCGCTGGCGGCGCGCCTGGACGCCACCGCCGAACGTTGGGCGACCACCCAGCAGGCCCAGCAGCAGGCCAACGACGGCCTGGTTGCCGCCCTCGACGCCGCATTGCAGCGCTTGACCGACCAGCAGGATGCACGCGCTACCGCGCTGGTCGAATCCCTCGCCACCCGTCTGGAACACAGCAGCGACCAGGCCGCCGGCCTCTGGCGTGCCGCGCTGGATGCGCAGCAGGCCACCAGCACCGCGCTGGCCGAACGCAACCAGGCCGCCTTGTCCGCGGTTGCGGGCAGCTTTGACAGCCAGGCCGCCGCGCTGGTGGAGGCGATGCAGCGGTCGCAGCACACGCTGCAGGACGCACTGGAATCGCGTGATGCGCAGCGCCTGGCCCAATGGAGCGGCGCGTTTGAAACGCTGACCGCCACGCTGGGCGCGCAGTGGTCGCAGACCAGTGCGCAGGTCGCGCAGCGCCAGCAGGCCATCTGCGATGCGCTGGCGCAGACCGCCCAGCAGATCAGCGCGCAGACCCAGGCCCATGCCAGCGACACCATCGCCGAGATTTCGCGACTGGTGCAGGTGGCCTCCGAGGCACCCAAGGCCGCGGCCGACGTGGTGGCCGAACTGCGCCAGAAACTCTCCGACAGCATGGTCCGCGATACCGCGATGCTGGACGAACGCAGCCGCCTGCTGTCCACCCTGGAAACCCTGCTGGATGCGGTCAACCACGCCTCCACCGAGCAGCGCACCGCGGTCGATGCCTTGGTGACCACCTCGGCCGATCTGCTTGAACGCGTCGGCAGCCGCTTCACCGAGCACCTGGCCGTGGAAACCGGCAAGCTCGGCGAGGTGGCCGCGCAGGTCACCGGCAGCGCGGTCGAAGTGGCCAGCCTGGCCGATGCATTCGGCGGGGCGATGCAGGTGTTCGGCACCGCCAGCGCCGATCTCGGCCAGCGCCTGGAGCAGATCGGCACCGCGCTGGACGCCTCCCTGGCACGCAGCGACGAGCAGCTGGCGTACTACGTGGGCCAGGCACGCGAGGTGATCGACCTGAGCGTGCTGTCGCAGAAGCAGATCATCGAGGAACTGCAGCAGCTCGGCACGCGCCGGGGCGCCGCCAAGGCCGCCAGCGCATGAGCGATGAGGTCGAGGTCGACGGCGAGTCCGGCGCACCCATCTGGGCCGCCTTCGGCGACCTGATGTCGGTGCTGCTGGGCGCGTTCGTGCTGATCCTGGTCGGCGTGGTGGCGCTGCAGCTGGAGTTGTCCACCCGCCTGGACCATGAGGTCAAGCAGCGTCAGGCCGAAGCGGCGCGGCGCAAGACCCTGGAACAGGCGCTGGCGGTGCCGCTCGCTGCCGGCCGGGTGACGCTGGTGGACGGCCGCATCGGCATCCGCGGCAGCGTGCTGTTCGCGCTCAATTCCGACCAGTTGCAGCCGGAAGGCCGCGAGCTGCTGAAAAGCCTGGCCGCACCGTTGGCCGAGTATCTGTCCTCGCGCGAGGAGATCCTGATGGTCAGCGGCTTCACCGACGACCGCCAGATGCGCGAGGGCAACCGCCAGTTCGCCGACAACTGGGCGCTGTCGGCCGAGCGCGCGCTTACCGTGACCCGCGCATTGATCGCCGAAGGGGTGCCCGCCTCTGCCGTGTTCGCCGCCGCGTTCGGTGCCGAGCAACCGGTCGGCTCCAATGCCGATGAGGACGGGCGTGCACGCAACCGGCGTGTCGAAATGGCGCCGATTCCGCGGCCGAAGCCCACCAGGGCCAGCGATGGCGGCTAAGCCGGTCGATCCACGCGCGCGGCTGGAACAGTGGCGCCAGCAACAGCTGGATCGGCACGACCCGGTCGCGTTCGCGGTGCTCGATGCATTGCAGGCACGGGCGGCGCGCGCGCAGGGCAGCGTGCGCACGCTGCTGGAGCAACGCTTGTGCGAACGCGTGGCGGCCTACGCCAGCGCGCTTCCACGCGCTTCCCGGCGCGGCGCCAGCGCAGCGCCGCAGCGTGCCGCGCCCTTGGCCGATCTGGTGGCAGAACTGGCGTCCCGCCCGCGGGTGTTGTCCACGCCCGACGCGCCTGCCGACACGTCACCGGCACCGGCCGCCTGGCCTGCCCTGCCTGCGATCGGCGAATTCCGTGCACTGTGGGCCACCGTGCGCAGCCGCAGCCAGGTGCGGCAAACGCTGGCCGCCGCACCCAGCGATGGCGGTCCGCTGAACTCGGCCGTGCTGGTGCATCGTGCGATAACGCTGATGGGCGAGACCTCGCCAGGCTACCTGACACATTTCCTGGCCTACGTGGACAACCTGTCCTGGCTGGAGCCGTTGCAGCCACGCAACGGTACGCCGCCACGCGACGTCGGTCGCATGCCCAAGCCGCGCCGCGCACGCCCGGCCAAGTCCTGATCCACGCGTCGGCCAACGGCCGGCGGCGCACCCTATACCAAGGTATATCGCGGCGAACCCACGGGCATCTAGGCCTGTGGACGTGCGGTGCGGACAATACGCGCACCGGACCGGCGCAATGCGTCGTCCCGGATCCGCCCTTCCGCTACCGGATTTCCCCATGGATCCCGATCCTGCCGGGCGCCACGCGCCCCTGATCCGCCCCCTGCCCTGTTCCACCCCGGCGTCCGGCCGGCGGCTTCGGCTCGACTGAGCCACGGGAAGCCGACGGGCGCTGCCTGCCCGGAGGCTTTCCGATGAACTACAAGATCCTCTACATCACCCTGCGCCGCCTGATCGGTGAGCGCAACGTCGCCGCGCTGCGCAGCCAGCTGCTTCAGCATGGCGCACCGCTGTTCGCCCGCGCACTGGCACTGGGCTCGGCGCGGATCATCGCCGATGCCCTGAGCCTGCTGCCGATCGCCGAGCGGATCAGCGTGCTGCGCCACCTGCCCGCGCCCGTCCGTACCGCCATGAAGCCGCTGTGCTCGCGCGGCAACCCCCGCTTTTCGCTGCCGCCGGTGACGTTTTCCGTCGCCCGCGCGCAGCTCGTCTGAGGAGTTCCCCATGACCCTGCTCAACGCATGGTTCGATGCCTTCCTGCGCAGCCGTCGCGCCGGGGGCCTGTTCCGTCGCCGGGCGCTGCCCGAAGCGGGCATCGGCCGCGGCGCGGCCTCGGCGGTGCCGGTGGACTTCAGCGAGGGCCTGCTGCGGCTGGCACATGCGCCGTTGGCCAGTGCACTGGCCGGGCTGGATTCGCACCCCGATGGCCTGGGCATGCATGACGCCGCCGAGCGGCTCGACAAGGTCGGCCCCAACGAGATCGATCACGAAAAGCCGCTGCCGTGGTGGCGCCATCTGTGGCAGTGCTACCGCAATCCGTTCAACCTGCTGCTGACCGTGTTGGCGGTAGTCTCCTGGCTCACCGACGACCTCAAGGCCACCGTGGTGATCGGCACCATGGTGCTGCTGTCCACCCTGATCCGCTTCATCCAGGAAGGCCGCTCCAACCGCGCCGCCGAGCGGCTCAAGGCGCTGGTCGGCAACAACGCGCGGGTGCTGCGGCGCTCGGCGGGGACCGAGGCGGCGGCGCTGGCCGACCAGTACTTCGGCGCGCACCTGCACAGTGCGCGGCGCGTGCAGCAGCGCTCGCTGCCGATCCGCGAGCTGGTGCCCGGCGACCACATCGTGCTCTCGGCCGGCGACATGATTCCGGCCGATTGCCGCGTGCTCACGGCCAAGGACCTGTTCGTGGCGCAGGCGGCGATGACCGGCGAGTCGCTGCCGGTGGAGAAGTTCGCGGTGCCCGATGTGGCCCAGGCCAACCTGCTGGAGCAGCCCAACCTGTTGTTCATGGGCACCAACGTGGTGTCCGGCACGGCCACGGCCGTCGTGCTGGCCACCGGCAACCGCACCTGCTTTGGCACCATCGCCCAGCGCAGCACCGCCACCGAGCGCGCGCCCACCGCCTTCCAGGCTGGCGTCAACAGCGTCAGCTGGCTGCTGATCCGCTTCGCGCTGGTGATGGTGCCGTTCGTGCTGGTGGTCAACGGCGTGACCAAGGGCGACTGGACCGAGGCGTTCCTGTTCGCGCTGTCGGTGGCGGTCGGGCTGACCCCGGAGATGCTGCCGATGATCGTCACCTCCACCCTGGCCAAGGGCGCGGTGCTGCTGTCGCGGCGCAAGGTGATCGTCAAGCGCCTGGATGCGATCCAGAACTTCGGTGCGATGGACGTACTGTGCACCGACAAGACCGGCACCCTCACCCAGGACCGGATCGCGCTGGAGCGGCATACCGATGTGTTCGGCAACGACTCGCAGGACGTGCTCGCGTTCGCCTACCTCAACAGCCACTTCCAGACCGGGCTGAGCAACCTGCTCGACCGGGCGGTGCTGGAGCACGTGGAGCTGCAGACCGAACTGCGCCTGGCCCAGGACTACCGCAAGGTCGATGAGATTCCGTTCGACTTCGAGCGCCGCCGCATGTCGGTGGTGGTGTCCGAGCGCGACGACCACCACGAGCTGATCTGCAAGGGCGCGGTGGAAGAGATGCTGGCGGTGTGCAGCACCGTGCGCGAAGACGGGCGCGACCTGCCGCTTGACGCGGCCCGGCTGGCGCGGGTGCGGCAGACCACCGAAGAACTCAACGAACAGGGCCTGCGCGTGGTGGCGGTGGCCATGAAGGAAACCCCGGCTACCCAGCAGGTGTATTCGCAGGCCGATGAGCAGGGACTCACCCTGCTCGGGTACGTGGCGTTCCTGGACCCGCCCAAGGAATCCACCGCGCAGGCCCTGCAGGCGCTGGCGGCGCTGGGCGTGGAGGTCAAGGTGTTCACCGGCGACAACGAGCTGGTTACCGCGCGGGTGTGCGCCCAGGTCGGCCTGCGGGCCGATGCGATCCTCACCGGCCCGCAGATCGAGCGCATGGACGACGCCGCCATTGCCGACGCGCTCAGCCGCCACCGTGTGTTCGCCCGGCTCACGCCGCTGCACAAGGAGCGGCTGGTGCGTGCGCTGCGCGCGCAGGGCAAGGTGGTCGGGTTCCTCGGCGATGGCATCAACGATGCGCCGGCACTACGCGCGGCCGATATCGGCATCAGCGTGGACAGCGCGGTGGACATCGCCAAGGAAGCGGCTGACATCATCCTGCTCGAGAAGAGCCTGATGGTGCTCGAAGAAGGCGTCATCCAGGGCCGGCGCACCTTCAGCAACATGCTCAAGTACATCCGCATGACGGCCAGTTCCAACTTCGGCAATGTGTTCTCGGTGCTGGTGGCCTCTGCGTTCCTGCCGTTCCTGCCGATGCTGCCGCTGCAACTGCTGGTGCAGAACCTGCTGTACGACATCTCGCAGATCGCCATTCCCTTCGACAACGTGGACGAGGAGCTGGTGCGCCGGCCGCTGAAGTGGAATCCGGCGGACATCGGCCGCTTCATGGTGTTCTTCGGCCCGATCAGCTCGATCTTCGACCTGAGCTGCTTTGCGCTGATGTGGTACGTGTTCGACGCGCGCACCGTGGCCGACCAGAGCCTGTTCCAGTCCGGCTGGTTCGTGGTGGGCCTGCTCACCCAGACCCTGATCGTGCACATGATCCGCACGCCCAAGGTGCCGTTCGTGCAGAGCATCGCCGCACCGCCGCTGCTGGTGATGACCGGGCTGATCATGGCCATCGGTGTGCTGCTGCCGATGAGCCCGCTGGCCGGCTACTTCAAGCTGCAGGCCCTGCCGCCGGGCTACTGGCCGTTCCTGGTCGCGATCCTGTTCGGCTATGCGGTGCTGACCACGTTGTTGAAGAAGGTCTACATCCGTCGTTACGGGTGGCAGTGATGGATCTCAATCCGCATCTGCCGCCGTTCAACGCGGGGGCCACGCTCAGCACCCTGATCAGCCTGGGCACGGCCTTCGTGCTGGGTTCGGCGATCGGGCTGGAGCGGCAGCTGCGCCAGCGCACTGCCGGGCTGCGCACCAACACGCTGGTGGCGGTGGGCGCGGCGGTGTTCGTCGACCTGGCCGTGCGTTTCCACGACATGTACGGCGGGCCACCCTCGCCGCTGCATGTGGTGGCCTATGTGATCTCCGGCGTCGGCTTCCTCGGCGCCGGGGCGATCATGAAGGACGGTGCACAGGTGTCTGGACTGAACACCGCTGCCACGCTGTGGGGCTCGGCAGCGGTGGGCGCCTGCGCCGGGATCAAGCTGTTGCCCGAGGCGGTACTGGCCGCGCTGTTCGTGCTGGCCGCCAACACGCTGCTGCGGCCGGTGGTCAACCGCATCCAGCGGCAACCGCTGCAGGAGGCCTCCGGCGAGGCGACCTATGCGGTGACCGTGATCTGCCAGCGTGACCGGCAGGCCGACGTACTGGACCAGCTGCTGGTGCTGCTGGAGCAGGCGCACTACCCGGTACGCGCGGTGGAGCCGCGCCCGTTCGGCGACCGCGACGTGGAAATCGAAGCCGTGCTGTATGCGACGGCGGTGGATGCCGATGAGCTGGACGCCGTGCTGGCCGCGCTGTCGGGCATGCCCGGCGTGCTGCAGGCGTTCTGGAATGCCGCCCTGGAAGACTGACACCTGGCCACCACGGTGCCGATGCTATGCTCCGCGCGCCGCTTCCCGCGGCGCTCCACCCTGTACCAACGGGAGTCGTTCCGATGCCCTCTTCGCCTTCGCGGCATACCCTGGCCCTGCTCGGCCTGGGCGTGGTCATGGCCGCGATCTTCGCCGCCGATACGCTGACCGATTACGCCGTGGCCGCCGCGTGCTTCTATGCGGCGGTGATCCTGGCCGCGTCACGGGTCATGAGCGCCCGCGGATTGGTCCTGCTGGCGGCGATCTGCATCGCGCTGACCGGGCTGAGCTTCTTCCTGACCCGCTTCGGCACCTACCGCATCGGCCTGGTCAACTCGGCCATCGGCATGCTGGTGATCGTCATCACCACCTACCTGTCGCTGAAAATGGAGGCGGCCAAGGCCGCCGTGCAGGAAGCGCAGGCGCGGCTGCTGCGCGTTGCGCGCGCCTCCACGGTGGGCGAGTTGACCACCTCCATCGCGCATGAAGTGAACCAGCCGCTGGCCGCCATCGCCAGCAGTGCCGAGGCCAGCCAGCGCTGGCTGGCGCAGCAGCCGCCGAACGTGGAGAAGGCGCGCCAGACCCTGGCCCGCATCCTCGCCGACGCGCACCGCGCCAGCGATGTGATCGCGCGCATCCGTGGGTTGACCCAGGGCGCCAGCCCGGAACGGCGCGGTTTCGATCTCAACCAGGCAGTGCTGGAGATGCTGGCGCTGTCGCGCAGCGAGCTGGAGCAGCACGCGGTGGCGGTGACCACACAGTTCGATGACGAACTGCCGCTGGTGTTCGGCGATCGCGTACAGGTGCAGCAGGTGATCGGCAACCTCATCCTCAATGCGGTGGATGCGATGGCCGAGATTCCCGTCGGGGGGCGTCGCCTGACCCTGCGCAGCATCCGCGTGGATGATGCCCGGGTTGCACTGAGCGTGCGCGACCACGGCAGCGGGCTGCCGCTGGAAGCACCAGAGCGCGTGTTCGATGCATTCTGGACCACCAAATCCGGCGGCCTTGGGCTGGGTTTGAGCCTGAGCCGCAGCATCCTCGAGGCCAACGGGGGCCGGATCCGCGCCGAGCCTGCCGAGGGCGGTGGCGCACGTTTCGTGTTCGAGTTGCCGGTCGTTGCCGGGGCCGATCATGGCTAAGCCTGCCGCACCGGCCAGCGAGCCGGCACCGATCGTCTACGTGGTCGACGACGACCATTCGGTGCGTGCCGCGCTGGAAGACCTGCTGGCCTCGATGGGGCTGCAGGTGCGCGCCTTCGAGTCGATCGCCGCCTTCCTGCAGCATCCCCGCGAGGACGCGCCGGCCTGCCTGGTGCTGGACGTACGCATGCCCGGCCAGAGCGGGCTGGAGTTCCATCGGCAGATGGCCAGCCACGGTTTGACCCTGCCGGTGGTGTTCATCACCGGGCACGGCGACATCGCCATGGGCGTGGCGGCGATGAAGGAAGGCGCCATCGAATTCCTGACCAAGCCGTTCCGTGACCAGGAACTGCTGGATGCGATCCACCTCGGCATCGAGCGCGACCGGCTGCGCCGCCGCGAAGACGATGCGCTGGACATCCTGCGCCAGCGCTGGGTGGCACTCACCGCTGGCGAACGCGACGTGGTGGACGGAGTGGTGCGTGGCCGGCTCAACAAGCAGATCGCCGCCGAATTGGGGGTCAGCGAGATCACGGTGAAGGTGCGCCGCGCCAACGTGATGCGCAAGATGCAGGCCCGCACCCTCGTCGATCTGGTGCGGATGTACGACCGGTTGGGGCCGGGCTGATCACCGCAGCGACTGGGCAGATAAGCAATCGGCATGAACCGGCACCGCTGCACGGGGCGGCAGCTTCCTAGAATGCAGGCTGGCCGCGCCCGCGGCACCTCTTCCTAGCTGGATGTTGCCGATGCGCTCTGCCCTGCCCCTCGCCCTGCTTGCCCTGTGCACCGCGCTTGCCGCGTGCCGGCAGACCCCGTCGGCCAGTCCGGTGGCCACTGCGGAAGCGGCACCCGTCGCCGAGGAAATCGCCTGGCGACAGGGCGATGTGGAGGATGCGTTCGCCGATGCGCAGCAGTCCGGCAAGCCGGTGCTGCTGTACTGGGGTGCGGTGTGGTGCCCGCCGTGCAACAAACTCAAGGCGACCCTGTTCCGTGATCCGGCCTTCATCGCGCTCACCCGCCAGTACGTGCCGGTGTACCTGGACGGCGACCAGGAAGGGGCGCAGGCGCTGGGCGAGCAGTTCGGCGTGCGCGGGTATCCCACCCTGATCGTGCTCGATCCGCAGCGCCACGAAATCACCCGCCTGGCCGGTGGCAACGACAGTGCCGAACTGACCCGCGCACTTACCCTGGCGGCCAAACGACGCACCGCCGTGGCCGATGTGCTGCGGGTGGCCGTGGTGTCGCCGCAGCGGGTGTCCGAAGACGACTGGCGTGTGCTGGGCGATTACGGCTGGGAAGTGGATGCCAACCGCTTGTCCGGACAGCGCGACCCGGCGGTGCTGTTGCGGCAGTTGGCCGCCGCCGCCCCGGCGCCGGCCCTGCAGCGGCGCTTCGCCCTGCTCGCCCTGGGTGCGGAGGCCACCGGCAAGGACAACGCGGCGCCCGGCAGCGAGGCCCGCGAACAGGCGCGCGCCCTGCTGACCACGGTGCTGGCGACGCCAGCCGAGGTGCGCGCCAATCGCGATCTCCTTGGCTACCAGGGCCCGGCCCTGGTGGCACGTGCCGCGGCGTCGCCCGAACAGGGTGAGCAGTTGAGTGCGCAACTGCTGGCTGCGTTGGAGCGCGCCGATGCGGCCCAGGACAATGCCGCCGATGCACGCCTGTCCAGCGTGGTCACCGCGCTGACGCTGTTCAAGCAACAGCATGCCGAGGCGCCGGTACCGGCGGCGTTGGCGGAGAAGGCGCATGCGCGGGTCGCCGAAGCCGATGCGGCGGCCAAGACCCCGCACGAGCGGCAGGCGACGATCAGCACGGCGGTGTACGTGCTGCGCGAGGTCGGCGACGACGCGGCGGCGGAAAAGCTGCTGCTGGCCGAGCTGGATCGCAGCCAGACCCCGTACTACTACATGCCCGAGCTGGCCGAACTGGCCGAGGCACGCGGCGACAGGGACGCGGCGCTGGAATGGTTGCGCAAGGCCTACGCAGGCGCGCAGGGGCAAGCCACGCGGGTGCAGTGGGGCGTGCTGTACGTGGAGGGGCTGGTGCGGCTGCGTCCCGAGGACAACGCGGCGATCGAACAGGCGACTGCGCAGGTGATCGCCGAACTGGATGCGCAGCCGGCCGGCTACCACCAGCGCACGCGGCAGCGGTTCGAGCGGTTGGCGGGCACGCTGCAGACCTGGAGCCGGGCCCATCATGGCCAGGACACGCTGGGACGCCTGCAGGCGCGCATGGGTGAAACGTGCGCGAAGGCCGCGCCCGGCGCAGATGCCGGTGCGGCATGCGGGCGTTGGCTGAAAAGCTGACGGCACGAGTTCGTGCCGGCCGTTGGCCGGCTCCCCCGGACAACGAGGGCTGCGTGGACCGCAGCCCTCGCCGGTTCAACTCAGAAACGCATGCCTTCAAACAGATTCCAACTCTGCCGTTGCAGGCGCTCCTTCTGGTAGTACGCGTAGTTGCAGACCAGCCCCGCCATCATGCTGCAGCCGATCGACGCCCCGAACTGCAGGCGCGGCGCCAGCCAGTCCGGTGCGAGGGCGCACAGCACCTGCAGGGCGATGGCGATCAGCAACCACACGATCGCCTTCTTCCACAGGCCGAAGGCGAACAGCGCGATCGCCCCGAAGAAGAATGCCCAGACGTTGAAATTGACGCGCAGCTTGTCACTCCAGCGCGGCAGCGCCTTCAATGCCTGCTTGAACCCCGGCGCATTTGGGGCGCCGTGTTCCTTGAAGAACGCGAAACGCTGCTCCCACTTTTCCCCGCGGGGCTTGACCATTGACGACATCCTGCTGCTTCTCCTGCCTGTAAAGCAGCGCAGGATGCACGGCTGGCGGGCCGAAATACATGCAACTAGTACGAAACACGCGCCACGCCGCTCAGCCGCGCAGGGTGGCGCCGCCGTCGACATACAGATCGCTCATGGCGACGTGGCCGGCCTGCTCGGACAGCAGGAACATGACTGCCTGGGCAATGTCGGCCGGGGTGGCCAGTTTGCGTAGCGGAATGCCCGCCTTGTAGGTTTCGGGATTGCCTTCTATCACGCGCCGGGCACCGTCTGCGTCCTCCCACATGCCGGTCTGCATGGGCGTCAGGGTGGACCCGGGTGCGACGATGTTGCAGCGGATGCCAAGCGGCGCCAGCTCCAGCCCGAGGCAACGGGTGAACATGGTGGCCGCGGCCTTGGACGCGGCATAGGCGGCCATGCCGTGGCGCGGAACACCGGCAGCGTTGGAGCTCACGGTCACGATGCCGCCCTGGCCACGCGGGCTCATCGCCCGCGCCAGCGCACGGCAGACATGGAACACCCCGTCGGTGTTGACCGCGAACACGCGCCGCCATTGCGCGTCATCGATCTGGTCCACCGTACCCACCTGCAGCACGCCGGCAACGTTGATGCCAAAACCGATCGGACCGAGCGTGGTCTCGGCCCAGGCGACCACGGCGTTCACCGCTTCGGCGTCGCTGACATCCAGTGACCGCGCATGCAGGTTGGCGTGCTCAGGCAGCACCGGTGCCGCAAGATCGGTGGCGATCACCACGCTGCCGCTATCCAGCAGCAGCTGTACCAGTGCCGCGCCGATGCCACCTGCAGCGCCGGTGACCAGTGCGAGGGTGCCGTCGAATCCGGTCAGTTGCATGCGGGTGTTTCCTTTGCTGAGGCAAGCGCGGGGGACGTATCCCAGCACTGCAGATGGGCGGACAGCCACGGCGCAATCCGGGCCACGGCATCGCGGCCGGTCAGCTCTGCATGCAGGAACGGCAGTTCATGAGCGTCCACCTGCCCTGCATGCGCGTTCCACAGTGCGGATTGAAGATGCGGGCGGGCGGCGTGGTCGCGGCCAGCGCGCACGTGCCGCAGGCGGCCGCCGTAGTGGCGGTGATGGTGCGCGCGGATGAGCGTGTTGGTGCCGGTGACGGCGCGCACCACGCCGTCCAGTACGGCATCGGGCAGGTTGCCCAGCGCGCTGTCGCCACGGCGCAGGAACGCCAGGATGCGCGCGCGGCTGTCCAGCTCGGGATGCGCGTCGGGGTCGTGCCCGGCAATGGCCAGCAAGGCGCGCAGCGCAGCCACGGGATCGGGCGCGGGTTCGGCGCGCCAGCATTCGCTGGGGTAGGCATCCAGCAGCACCAGCTCGCCCACCTGGCGCCCCAGCGCCTGCAGGCGCACCGCCATGGCCTGGGCGATGATCCCGCCGACCGACCAGCCCAGCAGGTGGACGACACCGTCGGGCTGGACCGATTGCACGCGGTCCACATAGCGGGCCGCGAGCGCGTCGATGCTGTCCGGCAGCGGTTGAGCCGTGTCCAGTGCGGGCGACTGCAGCCCGTGCACGTCGCGGGCCGGGTGCAGGGCGCGGGCCAGGTCACGGTAATTCCAGGCGATACCCCCTGCAGGGTGCACCACGAACAGCGGTGCCCTGCCCGGCTCGCCCCGCGCCAGGCTGATCAAGGGCGCCAGGCCGTCGTCGGTGTCGCCGGCAGGCGCGTCCAGCAGCGCGGCCAGGCCCGCTACGGTCGGGTGGGCGAACACCGCGCCTAGGCCCGGATCGCGCTGCCAACGGTGCTGGATGGCCAGCAGCAGGTGCACTGCCGACAGCGAATCGCCGCCGAGAGTGAAGAAGTCGGCGTCGGCGCTGACCGGCGCGTCCCGCCCCAATACCTGCACGAACAGCGCGGCGAGCAGCGTCTCGGTTTCCGTATGCGGCGCGCGGCCGTCCTGCGCCTGCAGCGAAGGCGCGGGCAGCGCATTGCGATCGAGCTTGCCGTTGGCGGTCACCGGCCATTGCTCGACCACGACCAGGGCGCTGGGCAGCATATAGTCCGGCAGGCGTGCGGCGATCCCGGTGCGAATCCGGTCGACGCAGAGCGCCTCGCCAGACACGTAGCCGACCAGGCGACGCTCACCCGCCCGGTCCTCGCGCAGCAGCACCTCCGCGCGGGTCACGCCGTGCTGGGAACGCAGCGCGGTGTCGATTTCACCCAGTTCGATGCGCAGGCCGCGCAGCTTCACCTGGTGGTCACTGCGGCCCAGGTACTCCACCGCACCATCGGTGCGCCAGCGGGCGACATCGCCGCTGCGGTACAGCCGGCCGCCGGCCATGTGCGGATCGTCCAGGAAGCGCTCGGCAGTAAGATCGTCGCGGCCGAGGTAGCCGCGTGCCAGTTGCACCCCGCCCAGGTACAGGTCGCCCGGCACGCCGGGCGGCAGCGCACGCAGCTGCGCGTCGAGCACGTAGAGCCGCGTGTTCCAGACCGGGTGACCGATCGGCACCGGGTGGGAGCGGTCTTCGCGGGTCGCGGGCCATGCGCTCACGTCCACGGCGGCTTCGGTCGGCCCGTAAAGGTTGTGCAGTTGCGCATCGACGGTGGCGTGGAAGCGATCGCGCAGCGATGGCTCCAGCGCTTCGCCGCTGGTGAATACCCGGCGCAGTGTCAGGCCTTGTGCGGCAGGAACCGCCAGGAATGCATCCAGCATCGAGGGCACGAAATGTACCGTGGTGATGGCCTGTTCGCGGATCAGCGTCGCCAGCACGGTCGGATCACGGTGTGCGTCCGGCGCGGCGATCACCAGCGTGGCGCCGCACAGCAACGGCAGGAAGAACTCCCAGACCGACACATCGAAGGTCGCCGGGGTCTTCTGCAGGATGCGCTCGTCGCTGCCGAAGCCGTAATGGCAGCGCATCCATTCCAGCCGGTTGACGATTGCGCGGTGTTCGATCAGCACGCCCTTGGGGTCTCCGGTCGAGCCGGAGGTGTAGATCACGTAGGCCGCGTCCTGCGGCTGCACCGTGTCGGCCAGCGTGGCGTCGTCCGTGTCGTTCCATGCCTGGGGTGACACCACCGGCAGGCCGGGGAAACGGGCTGCATCGTGGTCCTGCGCCAGTACGCAGACCGGCTGCGCGGACGCGAGTATGCGCGCCAGTCGTGCATCGGGATGGGCCAGGTCGATCGGCAGGTAGGCCGCGCCCGCCCGCAGCACCGCCACCAGTGCGACCACCAGCTCAAGCGAACGCGGCAATGCGATCACCACCCGCGACTCGCGCCCTGCCCCCAGCGCCTGCAACTGCAGTGCCAGTGCGCGGCTGCGGCGCTCCAACGCGGCGTAGCTCAGCGTCTGGCCCGCGAACGCCAGCGCGATGGCGGTCGGGTGGGTCTGCATCGCGGCCGTCAGCAAGGCGCCCAGCGATACGTCCGGCACGGGCCGCGCGGTTGCGTTGACCTCGTACAGGTAGCGCTGCGCCTCGGCCGGCGTCGCCAGGGCGATATCGTCCATCCGCCCCTCGCGATCATGCACCTCCAGCGTCGCGCCGATGAAGTGCAGCAGACGATCGGCATGCGCGCTCACCTGCGCGGGGTCGTAAAGGGTCGGGTTGGCTTCGATTTCCAGGTCCAGCAGCGTGCTGCCATCGCCGCGGAATCCGAACGTGATGTCCTCCACCGGGCCGGTACCGAGCACCTCCAGCCGGGCCTGCACACCGGCCAGCGTCAGTGGCCGATAGAACGGCTGCACGTTGACCATCGGGCCATGCAGGCGGCGTTGGCCACCGACCAGGCCCAGGTCCCGGCGCAGCTGTTCGCCACGATAGCGGCCGTGGCGGCGGCCGCGCAGCAGGCCACGCGCGATCGTGCGGACGAAACCTGCCACGCTGTCATCCGACGCGCTCACGCGCAGCGGCAGCACGTTCATCACCATGCCCGGCACGCGCGCCGACACACTGCCCAGCCGGCCCATGAACGGCACGCCCAGCACCACCTCGTCCAGCGCGCTGAAACGCTGGCAGTACGCAGCCGTCAGCGCGCTCAGAAGGTCCGGCCACGGTTGCCCGATCTGCCGCGCGGCGGCCTGCACGCGGGCGCGCAACGCGTCCGGCACGTGGTGGACCAGGCGCCGCGCATCAGCCGCGGCGGAAGCGGACGCGCCGGCAAGGCCTTCCGCCGCCGGCGCGCCCGTCATGTACTGCCGCCAGTACGCGGCATCGGTACGCCGCCGCGCACTGCCCGCGTAGGCGGCGTCCTCGGCGATCACCGGGGCGAACGCAGCCAGTCCGGGATGCGCGCCGCCGTTGCCGGCGTAGAGGGCGCATACCCGCTCGCTGAACAGTGCCATCCCGTAGCCGTCGGTGGCCAGGTGGTGGACGCGCAGGTACCAGACGTAGCGCTCGTTGCCGAGGACGAACAGGCAGTGATGCGCCAGCCGGTCCCGCGCAGGGTCCACCGGCTGCAGCCGGTCCTGGTCCATCGCGGCGCGGGTCGCTGCGGCAGGATCGGTCTGCAGGCGCACGTCCACCACCCGCACCGTGGGCACGTGGTCCGGGTCATGCCACTGCTGCGGTTGGCCATCGTCGCCCCGCGTGACGCGCAGCGCGAACGCATCGGCGTCACGCGCGGCAGCGTCCGCTGCGGCAACGAAGCCGCGGACGTCGAGCGCACCGTCAATCCAGACCGCATGCGCGGTATTGAACGCGGCCGGCGCGTCGGCCAGGCGCTGCGCGTACCACAGCCCGGTCTGTGCCTCGGTCAGCGGGTGACGCGCGGCGGCTTCATCGGCCTGGTCGACGCGTGCGTTCATGCGCGTTCGGCGCTGGCCTGCAGCCGCTGCACCACGCCCCACCAGCCGGCCAGCGTGGCGTGCTCGGCCAGATGGCTGAACTCCAGCGGGATCCCGCTCTCGCCCCAGGCCAGCACCAGGCCCAGCACCCGCATCGAATCCAGTCCCAGGTCGATGAGATTGTCGTCGTCGCCGATGGTCTCCGGCGCTTCACCCAGCATGCCGGCCACGTCGGTGCGCATGCGTTCCAGGTCCAGGGTGGCGGTGCGGGTAGCGGGGCTCATGCCAGGGTCTCCAGCAGCTGGTCGGTGGTCAGGGGCACGCCGCAGGTCCGCGCGATCAGCTGCATCGCCATATCGTGATCGGCGCGGGAGAAATCGGCCACGGCATCGGCGGCGATGAAGGCCTCGATATCGCGCTGGAACGCCTCGCTCACCGTCGCCGCGCAGCCGATATGCGCGTACACGCCGGTGACCAGCAACTGGTCGCGGCCGCGCGCGCGCATCAGCGTTTCCAGGTTGCTGCGCTGGAACGCGCTGTAGCGGTGCTTGACCAGTACGTGGTCACCCGCCGCCGGGGCCAGCGCGGCGAGAATCGTTTCGTGTTCCGGCGTGGCGCGCATGCCCGGCCCCCACAGGTCGGCCTGCAGGCCGCGGTCGCGGCGATCCTGGTCACCGCGCTGGGCGGTGTAGAACACCGGAATGCCGCGTGCGCGGCAACGCTGCAGCAGGCGGGCAATATTGGCCACGGCCGGCGCCAGCGGTGCCGCATCGGCGGCGAACGCGGCCAGGAAGTACGCCTGCATGTCGTGCACCAGCAGGGCCAGGCGCTCGCTTCGCGGCTGCCAGGCGCCGCGCGGGGCCGGCAGCTCGCTGGCCAGCGGCAGGGAATACTCGGCAATCTTCGGCAGCGCCATCAGCGCGGTCCTCCTGTCTGTTGGATGTAACGTTCGCGCAGCTGCGCGCGCAGCTCGCGGCGGCTGATCTTGCCCACCGCCGTAGTGCCGAATGCATCGACGAACACCACCTGGTCGGGCACCTTGAACGCGGCCAGGCCACGTCCGCGCACCCAGGCCTTGAGGCCGGCTGCCGTTGGCGGCGTATTCCGTGCGATCACGAACGCGCAGCTGCGCTCGCCCAAGTACGGATCGGGCATGGACACCACGGCCGCATCGAACACATCGGCGTGCGCCAGCAGGTGGTCTTCGATCTCTTCGGCCGAAATCTTCTCGCCGGCGCGGTTGATGTGATCCCCGGCCCTGCCCTGCACCACCAGGTAGCCACCGGCCAGCTGCTGCACCATGTCGCCGGTGCGGTAATAGCCGTCCTCGGTGAACGCGCGCGCGTTGGCGGCCGGATCGTTGTGGTAGGCGCGGATCGTGTACGGGCCACGCGTGAGCAGATGGCCAACGGCGCCCTCGGCGCCCGGATGGCCGTTGTCATCCACCACCAGCACGTCGTCGTCGGGCGAGATCGGGCGGCCCTGCGTGCCCACCACCACATCGAGCGGGTCGTGCAGCCGCGTGTAGTTCACCAGCCCCTCGGCCATGCCGAACACCTGCTGCAACTGGCAGCCCAGTGAATCGATCACCCGCCTGGCCGCTTCCGGCACCAGCTTGGCACCGCCCACCTGCATCACCTTCAGGCTGGACAGGTCATGTGTCGTGGTGGTTGCAGCCTGTGCCCACAGCAACGCCAACGGCGGTACCAGGCCGACACAGGTGACGCCCTCGCGCGCGATCAACGGGAAGGTGGCGTCCGGGCCGGGTCCGGGACTCAGCACGACCCGCGCACCGGCGTACAGCGCACCGAAGAAGCCGGGCGAGCTCATCGGGAAGTTGTGCGCCGCCGGCAGTGCGACCAGGTACACGCTGTCGCGGTCGATACCGCAGAGCGCGTTGCTGGCACGGAACGAATAGATGTAGTCGTCGTGCGTGCGCGGGATCAGCTTGGACAGCCCGGTACTGCCGCCGGACAGCTGCAGGAACGCCACCGACTGCGGGTCCGGATCGGCCGGCAGCTGCGCGACATCCCCTTCAAGCGTCGCAACAGCGGTGAACTCGGCGGGGTCGCCGACGATCAGCACATGCTGCACCGACGGCACCGCCGCCTGCAGGTCACGCGCCAGGGTGCGGTAATCGAAGCCGTTATGGCTGGACGCCGCAACGTAACCCCGCGCCTGCGCCGTGCGCACGACGTGGGTCACCTCGGTGAGGCGGTGCGCGGGCAGCGCATACACCGGGATCAATCCGGCACGCATGAGCCCGCAGACGACCGTCACGAATTCGGGAACATTCCCCAGCTGCACCACCACGCGGTCGCCCGGCAGCAGTCCGACAGCGAGCAGGCCCGCGCCGATCCGGCCGGCTTCCTGCCACACCCGGGCATAGCTCAGGCGGACCTCGCCCGCCACCACCGCGATGTCGTCGGCGTAGCGTTCGGCGCGATCGCGCAGGAAACCGGGGAAGGTTTCGCCACGCCAGTAACCCGCGGCGCGGTAGCGGGCCACCAGCGCCGGCGGCCAGGTCTGGCGCAGCGGGATCAGGGCGGATTCGGCCGTGTCGTTCATCAGCAACTCCATTGACTCATGCAGAAGGCACGTGGTCGACGCCGAGGGCGTTCAACAGCGCGCCGAATTTTGCGGCGGTTTCGGCCACTTCCAGCGCGGGCTCCGAATCGGCGACGATGCCGGCCCCGGCGTAGACCCGCGCCTGCCGGCCCTGCACCCGCGCGCAGCGGATCGCCACGTACCAGTCGCCGTCGCCGTCGGCATCGGTCCAGCCCACCGCACCGGCATAGAAGCCACGGGGCACCGGCTCCAACGCGCGGATCGTATCCAGCGCCAGCTGACGCGGCGTGCCGCACACCGCCGGGGTGGGATGCAGGGCGGCCACCAATGCGGACACCGGCGTGGTGGCATCGATCAGCGTCGCTTCGATGCGCGTGCCCAGGTGCCACATGGTCGCCGTGGCGTGCAGCGAAGGTCGCGCATCGGCCTGGACATCGCTGCACCACGGCGCCAACGCGGCGACGATGGCCTCGACCACGTGGCGATGTTCGTCGTGGTCTTTCGCCGAGCCTAGCAGGGCCTGCGCGGTGCGCGCATCTTCGGCGGGATCGGCACAGCGCCGCGCCGATCCGGCCAGCGGATGCGACAGCACGCGCGTGCCACGTCGCGACACCAGCAGCTCCGGCGTGGCACCGACCAGCCAGGCCGGCGGTGCCTGCGCCTCCACCGGCAGCGGCACCAGATACGTGGCCACGCTCGGATCATGGCCCAGGCGCGCGGCAAGCTCGCGCGGTGCGATGGGCTGCTCACTGTGCAGATGAAGGCTGCGCGCCAGCACCACCTTGTGCAGGTCCGGCGCCGGCTGCTGCAGGCCGGTCAGGGCGCGGCCGACCGCATCGGCATAGTGCTGCGCGCTCGGCTCGGCGCTGACAGTGCCGCTGAAGCGCGGTACCGGCGGTGCCGGCAGTGCTGCCGCCGCAGGCGCCAGCCATTCCGGCTGGTGCAGGGCATCGTCGGCCTGCGGATCGAACGGCAGCGCGCCCACCAGCAACGGCAGGCCGGCACGCGGCGCGGCAAAGAACGCGGCAACCCGCGCGGCGAGGCTGGCGGTGCCACCCCTGGGCAGAGGTGCACGGCAGCCGCGCGCATCCAGCGAACGCAGCGGCGCGCGCAGCAGGAACTGCGCCGTGGCGACCGCCTCGTCCGCGTTGCCACCGTCTTCCTCGCGCAGCGAGCGCGGCTGCAGGCTGTCGTTCATGCCGTCACCGCCGCGCGATGCCGCATGGCCGCGATGGACAGCACCAGCAACAGCACGCCCACCAGCACATACGGCGCACTCGGTCGCCATTGATACAGCAGCGTGCCCAGCATCGGCCCGATCACCATGCCCAGTCCCTGCACCGATGCCACCGTGCCCGCCGCTGCGCCCTGCTCGTGCGCCTGCACCGAATCGGCGGCGAGTGCCTGGAACGAAGGAAATACGAAACCCATGCCGAACGCGGCCACGGCGTAGGCAAGCAGCAGCTCCCAACGCGCATCCACCAGCGCGACCGACGCAAAGCCAAGCGCCGAGATCAATGCACCGATGGCGATCCAGCGACGCGGCGGCACCCCGCCCAGCTTCATCACCAGGATCTGCGCGAGGATAAGGCCGACGCCCACCGCAGTGAGCGCAAGCCCGGCCGCCTGCGCGCCGTCGGCCGGCGACAGCTGCAGCCGGTCGATGGCGAAGAACCCCACCGTGACCTGCGCGATGGTCACCGAGACCATTGCCGCGAATACCGCCAGCATCGGCAGGCGCAGGCGTGAATCGGTCCAGCCCAGACGCTGGCGCGGACCGGCCGGCATCGCCGCAGCCACCGGCGCATCGGCCGGCAACCGCCACGCGATCACCGCCAGTGACAGCAGTGGCAGCAGTGCGGCCACGTACAAGGTCAGCGACAGCTGGTGGAAGGCGATCCATCCCGCAGCGGCCGGCCCGATCACCATGCCCAGCGCATTGGCGCTGCCCAGCTTGGCCATCGCCGCCGCGCGTTGCCCGGGCGCGGCGCCGTCGGCCACCATCGCCGCCGCGGTCGGCGGTACCGCAGCGTAGAACAAGCCCACCAGCGCCCGCGTTCCCACCAGCACCGCCACCGACAGCCACAGCGCTGGCGGCCTGGCCAGCGCGGCATCGACGAACACCGCCATCACCACATAGATGACCACGTAGGCGGCCAGTGCGATCAGCAGCACGCGCTTGCGCCCGATCCGGTCGCTCAACGTGCCCCAACGGCGTGCAGACAGCATCCACAGCACGCCGGCGGCAGTCACCGACAGGCCTGCATGCCATTCGGCCAGGCCGAGCAGCCGCACCACCGGCCCCACCACCGCCACGAACGCCATCATCGCCATCGTGCCGGTCAGGGCGGCGAACACCAGGGCCGGTAAACCGGGTACTACCGAACGTTCACGCATGAACCACCACCGCCAATCAGAGGGAGGGCGCGCGGCGCAGCAGCGCGGCGCGTCGGATTGATCGGCTTGGGCGATCAAGGTCGCCGTGGCTATCCATTCAAATGATAACAGGTCGCATTCGCAGTTTCCTGCAGGCGGTGGTGCGACGTTCAGCACGTTGACGTCGATCAACCCGCACACACATCGGCCCGACTAAGCTGGGTCCACCCCACCTTGGCACTGTGCAATGGCGTCATTTCCCCCCATCACCTCCCTGCCCGGCATCGTGGCCGACGTCGCGCAGGGGCTGTCGGTGCAGATCCTCAGCTTGACCGGTGAAATCTGGAGCGGCGACGTGCGCGAGATCAGCCTGCCCGGCAGCGAGGGTCGTTTTGGCGTGTTGGCGCAGCACGCGCCGCTGCTGGCCACGCTGCGCGAAGGCATGGTCTCGGTATTTCCGCTGGCCGCCGAACCGCCGCTGCACGTCTACGTGTCCGGCGGGCATGTCGAGGTACAGCCGGGCAAGGTCATCGTGCTGGCCGACCTGGGCCTGCGCAGCGAAAACCTGGACGACGCACGCGCCCGCGCCGCACGCGAGGCCGCCGTCTCACCGATGGCCGCCGAACTGACCAACCCGGACAACGCCAAGGTGCATGCCGAGCTGGCGTGGCAGCGCGTGCAGCACCTGCGCTCGCTGCCCTGGAAATAGCCCCTTCGCCACCGGCGGGAGCGACCGCACGGCTGCGGCGTTTGGTCACGTTCCGGCACCTCATCAACCCAACATATGATGTTGACGATGAGGCAGACCCACACTATGTTGTGTTCATCGGCTCCCCGCTACCGCCAGGCCCGGTTCCGCGTCGCGCCCCCGCAGACCCCGCCGGTCGCAGGGCGTGACCACCCGAACGGCGCCTGGTTGCGAGTGCTTTGCCCGGACACTTCCGGGGATGATCCCCCTGCCTCCATGACGCCCGCCCGGCCGCCGCGATGCCTGCATCGCGACGCGACAACTGCGCACCGCATGGATTGACGATGATCACCGACGACACCCCCCTCTCCGCACCCTCCTCCGCTTCCTTCGATCCCACCGCCACGGTCGGCGGCGATGGCCTGTGGATCACCAAGGAAGGCGGCAACCGGCGCATGCCGTTCGACCCGCCACGCCTGCTGCGCTCCATCCAGGCCGTGCATGCCGAGTTCCCGCACCTGGACCTGGCCGACTACCAGCGCGCCGTGCTCGCGCTGGTGCACCGGCGCGAGCAGCTCAACGCCGATGACCTGGTCGACCTGCTGATCCGCGAAGCCGAGTCACGCATCGACCTGGTCGCGCCGGACTGGGAGCACTTCGCCGCGCGGCTGTACCTGCGCCGGTTGTACAAGCGCGCCAGCAAGAACCGCTTCTACGATGCGAGCCTCAAGTACGGTTCCTACGTGGGCCTGCAGGAAAGCCTGGCCGACCGCAACGTGTACTCCATCGACATCCTCAAGGCCTATTCCAAGGAAGAACTGGAAGAGGCCGGGCGCATGATCGAGCCCGACCGCGACCTGCTGTTCGCCTACAACGGGCTGTACCTGCTGGCCACGCGCTACCTGGCGACCGACCACTCGCGCGCGGTCTACGAACTGCCGCAGGAGCGCTGGCTGACCATCGCGCTGTACCTGATGCAGAACGAGCATCTCAGTGGCGACCGTACCCGCGCACGGCGCATGCGCCTGGTGCGCGAAGCCTACTGGGCGCTGTCGCACCTGTACATGACCGTGGCCACGCCAACCCTGGCCAACGCCGGCAAGGTCGGCGGACAGTTGTCGTCGTGCTTCATCGACACCGTCGACGACAGCCTGCAGGGCATCTACGACTCCAACACCGACGTGGCCCGCGTGTCCAAGCATGGCGGCGGCGTGGGGGCGTACCTGGGCTATGTGCGCTCGGCAGGCGCGGCGATCCGCGGCGTGGCCAACTCCTCCGGCGGCGTGGTGCCGTGGATCAAGCAGCTCAACAACACCGCGGTCAGCGTCGACCAGCTCGGCCAGCGCAAGGGCGCCATCGCGGTGTACCTGGATGTGTGGCATCGCGACATCGAGGCCTTCCTCGACCTGCGCCTGAACAACGGCGACCAACGCCTGCGCGCGCACGACGTGTTCACCTCGGTATGCCTGCCGGACCTGTTCATGGAGGCGGTGGAACGGCGCGGCGACTGGTATCTGTTCGATCCGTACGAAGTGAAGCGGATCAAGGGCTGGTACCTGCAGGACTTCCACGATGAGCAGCGCGGCCAGGGCAGTTTCCGCGAACGTTATGCCGAGGTCGTCGCCGACGAACGCATCAGCCGTCGCACGATCAAGGCCATCGACCTGTTCAAGCGGATCATGGTCAGCCAGCTGGAGACCGGCAACCCTTTCATGTTCTACCGGGACGAAGTGAACCGGATGAACCCCAACAAGCACGCCGGCAAGGTGTATTCCAGCAACCTGTGCACCGAGATCCTGCAGAACATGAGCCCTACCCGGCTGATGCAGGAGATGATCAGTGGCGACCAGATCGTCACCACCCGCCAGGCGGGCGATTTCGTGGTGTGCAACCTGTCCTCGATCAACCTCGGCCGCGCGGTCACCGCCGCGCCGGACCTGCTGTCCAGTGACGTGCTCGAGCGACTGGTGCCGATCCAGGTGCGCATGCTCGACAACGTCATCGACCTCAACCAGTTGCCCGTGCCGCAGGCCACCATCACCAACCGCAAGTACCGCGCGATCGGGCTGGGCACCTTCGGCTGGCACCATCTGCTCGCACTCAAGCAGATCGACTGGAATGACGCCCAGGCCGAGGACTACGCCGACAGTCTCTACGAGCGCATCAACTACCTGGCCATCCAGGCCAGCATGCGCCTGGCCGAAGAGAAGGGCCGCTACAGCACCTTCCTCGGCAGCGACTGGCAGACCGGCGAATACTTCCGCGCCCGCGGCTATGACAGCCCGGCCTGGCAGGAACTGGCCGCGCAGGTCAGCGTGCACGGCCTGCGCAACGGCTGGCTGCTGGCGGTGGCGCCGAACATGAGCACCGCGCAGATCGCCGGGTCCAGTGCCTCGATCGACCCGGTGTACGGCGCGTTCTACTATGAGGAGAAGAAGGACTTCCGCCGCCCGGTGGCGGCACCGGGATTGTCGCTGGAGACCTACCCGTACTACGAAAAGGGCGCCTACCGCCTGGACCAGTTCGCCAGCATCCGCCAGAACGCGCGCCGCCAGCGCCACGTGGACCAGTCGATCAGCTTCAACCTCTACGTTCCCAGCACCATCCGCGCCAGCACCCTGCTCGCCCTGCACATGAGCGCCTGGCGCGAAGGCCTGAAAACCACCTACTACGTGCGCTCCAACGATATCGACATCACCGAGTGCGAGTGGTGCGGGTAGGCGCATCGCCTTCGCGCTGATGCTCCCATGGGCCGCTTGGCAAACCATGGCCCCCGCCCCCCCCCCTCCAGATCCCCGCCGCTTCGCGGCCGCCCCCTGACGCAGGGGGCTCTGCTCCCGGACACTCTTCCATGGCCATCCCCCTCGAACGCATCAAGATCCTCGAACCGCGCCACCCCAACCGCTCCACTGGCATCATCAACGGGCGGACCAGCGGCATCCTCAACTGGAACGACATCCCCTACCCGTCCTTCTACCGGGCCTACAAAGAGCTCTCGACCAACTTCTGGATCCCCGACGAAGTCGACATGAAAGGCGACGCGCGTGGGTACGGCGAGCTCAACGCGCGCGAGAAGAACGCGTACGATTCCATCATCGGCCTGCTGGCCACGCTGGATTCGCCACAGACCCGCTTCATCTACAACGTC
Source organism: Stenotrophomonas sp. (assembly GCF_031995405.1). GTDB lineage: Bacteria > Pseudomonadota > Gammaproteobacteria > Xanthomonadales > Xanthomonadaceae > Stenotrophomonas. The sequence continues at coordinate 60,025 of NZ_DAMAGC010000009.1, forward strand.
GCCGAATACATCACCGACCCCGCCGCGCACGCCAATGCCGCGATCATCGGCCAGCAGGAGGTGATCCACAACGAGAGCTACAGCTACGTGCTGGCCTCCATTGCCGGGCTGGCCGACCAGAACCGGGTGTTCGAGATTGCCCGCACCCACCCCACCATCCAGGCGCGCAACCAGCCGATCATGCAGTCCTACGACGACTTCATGCGCGAGAAGACCGCCGAAACGCTGATCCGTTCGCTGATCCAGTCCTCGATCCTGGAAGGCATCAACTTCTATTCCGGCTTCGCGTTCTTCTACAACCTCGTGCGGCAGAACCGCATGACCGGCACCGGCAAGATCATCAGCTTCATCAACCGCGACGAACTGGCGCACACCAAGTTCATCAGCGAGCTCATCCGCGCCATCATCGGCGAGAACCCGCAGCTGCAGGGCGACGCGCTCACCGCCTACGTGCACGACGCCTTCGAGCACGCCATCGCGCTGGAGACCCGCTGGACCGGTGAGGTACTGGACGGCATCGACGGTATCGACGTGGACGAGATGATCCGCTACGTGAAGTACCGCGCCAACAAGATGGCCGGCATGCTCGGCATCGAGAAGCTCTACAGCGACACCCATGTCAACGTGATGCCGTGGATCAAGGCCTATGCCGACAACTTCACCGAAACCAAGACCGACTTCTTCGAGATGCGCAACGCCAGTTACAAGAAGAC
>NZ_DAMAGC010000010.1:0-60523 GCF_031995405.1 Stenotrophomonas sp.
GCTGAAATAGCTGTGCTGGCGGAACGGCTCGCGCGCATGCGGGTTGGACAGGTGGATCTCGATGAACGGCACGTCCACCGCAGCCAGCGCATCGCGCAGGGCCACGGAGGTGTGGGTGAACGCGGCCGGGTTGATCAGGATGAAGGCGGTGCCGTCTTCACGGGCGGCCTGCACCCGGTCCACCAGGATGTGCTCGGCGTTGGACTGCAGGCTCTCCACCGCGTGCCCGGCGGCCTGCGCCTGGGCCAGCAGGGCCTGGTCGATCTGCGCCAGCGTGGTGTGCCCATAGACCCCAGGCTCGCGGGTGCCGAGCAGGTTGAGGTTGGGGCCATGCAGGACCAGCAGTTTCGCCATGGGTGCCACGAAGCGGGAAAGGGCGAAGTCTGGCGGAACCGGCTGATCGTGTCCAGTTCGGCGAAGTTACGCGTGTTTCAATCGAACGTTTGAATTTTGCGCGGGAGGCTTGGGGCGGCGGCGTGTTGACCGGTGTGCGGCTCGGCATAGTTGGTGGGAATTCCCACCAACTATGACGCGCGCTCACCATAGTTAGTGGAGATAGGGCCGCTAGTAGCCGATAGCGGACATCCAGTGAGTATGGTGCCTGTTTACTTAAGCCTGGGCGATTCAGGCCGCCGAAGTGAGTGGAACAAAGAGAACAACTATCTAACTCTCCGCCCAGATGTGGGGATCGAGTCCTTACGTCGCTTTGCGAAGCCAGGGCCAACGTAGCGAACTGAAGCAATCCGGCCCCTGTCAGCTACAACGTAATCTATGCGTGTCGAAGCGGTTCTTCTCCGTTAGACCAATGCGGCGACTTCCGTGTAGACGCGGCGAAGGTGCTGATCGGACATGTCCAAGATCGGCTCATACATGAAAGAGTTCAGGTGAATGTTCTCCGGCGTCATGAGTAGGACGCGCTGAATGACGCCAATGTTGGAAAGTTCGGCAGGAAAGTCGTTCCGATAGCGCTTGAGTAGCTTAGGGGTCTGGTTGGTTGTGATCCCAGCTAGCCAAGCTGCGTCGTTGATCCTCGCCGCCATAAATCGCTCTGCTCGCAGGCGCGTAGCAATCGCCAGCACAACCTTATTCTCGAAGTTGATGCCATCCGGAGCCTGCAGACAAGTAGCAACTTCAACGTCTAAGATATCAACGAGTCGCTCTGCAGGGTTACCAGACTGTCCGTTGATGCCAAAGAGCCTGGAGTGGATGACATCAAGATCAGCCACGGTGATCTGATCTGTACCGGCCTTCCAGTGGAGCAGAGACGTGAGGAGCAGATAGTCCGGATCTTGGTCATCCTTCATGTACTCAATCAGGTTGCGCATGAAGGGAACGCAGCAGATTTTCTTGCGGTTATCAGTGAAGAATGCGGGTTTCCACACGTTGATGAAGACGTTACGCACGCCCTGAGCAGCCTCTAGAGTTATCCCAGCAGCCGTCTTTGACACCATGAAGCAGTTCTTCCGCTGAACGAGACGGCGGCTCTCGATGGTCCGGTAGAAATCAAAGTTGTGGGTCAGGATGAGCAGCTTGAAATTCTGGCCTTCAGCCAAGTCGGAAAGGTACTGGATGATGGCGTACTTGTTCTTGTAGTCAAAAGAGTCGGCGATGTCGTCAACAACAAGGAGTGTCTGCTTGCCGGCCGAGCTACGCACCTCAATGTCAAACAACATGGTCAATACGTGAAACGCTCTTCGTTCTCCGGTACTTAGCGTCTGTAGAAGCGCGTCTCGTTCAACTTGTGCTTGATCACCCCCATCCTTGAAGACAAAGCCTAGGCGCGGCGCCGTGTCCGTGCCCAAAACAACTTGAACCTTGTTGGCCACCTCGAGATGGAACGGGACGATGAAGCGGCTATTGAAGATGTCAATCACGCCCTGCCATTGCGTATGCTCCTGGCCGGCCTGCGCCTCGATCTCGGCTGATCGAACCGCAGCCTGCTCGATCTTGTTGATGAGGTCAGTGTATAGGTCTAGATTTACCTTCAGATAGGACAACCAGAGCTTCTTGTTCAGGGCCGCCGGATCGGCCAGCTCGGGCAGCAGCTCTTCATGCCCCTGCATGTACGCCTCAAACTCGCGAACCTGCGCGTTCTTCTGGATCTGCTTTTCAAGCTCCTCGTACTTCTTCCGAAGCGCAGCATCCTCCGAGATTCTTGCGCGCTCAGCATCAACAAGAGCTTGGAGCTCTGTCTCGGATTTGATCTCCTTCTCCTCGTCGCCGTTGAGTCGAACGGTATGATTAGCCTTGAAGAAGCCACTGGTCTTCAGCTCCTTGGCGACGTTGGTCGCCGCGTAATAGTTGAAGCCTCCCTTCTTGAAATACTTCGACGCGGCGAGCAACTCGTTGTACTTCTTCGTGTACTCGTTGATCGCGGTGCGGAAATCACCTTGACCCAAGAATGCCACGACTCTCTCATCGTTTAGGACGTCGTAGGGAACATCCTTTAAGTCTGGCTCCAAGTCCTTTGAAAATTCCTCCTTAAGCGCGGCCAACGCAGTGTTGAAATCCCCGTCTGCAGGTGCAAACGTTGACACAACCTCACGCTCCACTGAACGTCTGGTTTTCGAGGTGGTCTTGATAGCCGTGACAAGAGCTGCTCGCGCAGCGGTGATTCCAGTGTGCAGCGTTTCATACTCCTCACGAAGTGTGGCATTCACCAAGAGGGTTGCGGTGGCGCTTCCATTGCTGGCGAAATCCTCAAATGGCCTGAGCACGAGTACATCGCTAGCAACGAGGTCGGTATTGTTCTCATCGCTGACCACGCGGACGGTCGCGCGGTTCGGGAAAATCCTGTCGCGCGATGGCTTGTCATCGGCGATGTCCTGAAGGGTGGATGCCAAAGAGCTCTTCATCGAGCCGTTTGGTGCGTAGATGGCGATAGCTGCCGTGCCGGCGAAGTCCAGCACGACGTCCAGCTTGCGGATTCCGTAGCAGTTCTCCAGTTGGAGCTTGAGCCTTTCCATTCTCTCTCTCCCGATTTGTAGTTCGAGCTTCCTAGGTCATCATTTACGGTTCGAAGCCAGACCTCCTGGAGTCAGAGCGGCAAGATCCAAGACCTCCCCCGGGGCACATTGCGGAATACCAGTTTGGTCCACGAGATGCCAGCGTATCCTGTAATGAGGCGGAGCAGGCCGGCGTGGGGCTGGCCCCGCCTGTCGGGTTCGGCCAGATCGGTCAGAGCCAACCAGCTGTCACATTGCACAGGGTCTACGGATGGCTCAGAAGTCTGAGGCGGTCACTCAGGCGTGGACTTCCAGTAGGGTGCTTCTGACAAGTCGCCACCCTTCCCCGATGGAATCTCGCTGGCGTCCCTCAACCTACACTAGGCGTAGAGGTGCACTAGGCGGAGGAGCCCCCCTGACAGGTGCGGGAGAGACCTGTAACACCGTCGGTATCAGCCCTGCCTTGAGCTAAGCCCCGGTAGCAGGGGCACGCGTGTAACCCGGTACCGACCACCGCGCCCCCACGGGTGTTAGAGGGCTCAGGAAGCTGCCGTTGCTTTTGCCCCGAAGTACCTTCCACCGTGAAGGATGCCGACACCCGCTTGTAGGCCCGACTGAAAGCTGCCTGCGACGCGTAGCCGAGACGCTCTGCCACTGCTTCGATGGATAGGCTCTGGTGGATCAACCATTGACTTGCCAATTGCATTCGCAGCTCAGTCACGTACCGCAGGGGTGCGGTTCCGACGACGGTCTGGAACCGGTCTGCAAAGACAGAGCGCGAGATGTTGGATTCTGCGGCTAGCGCTTCAACGGTCCAGTCACGCCCGGGGTCTCTGTATAGGGCTTCCGTGCATGCCAGCGCGAGTCCTCACGGCGTGGTCATCAAGTCAGTCTCCATCCGAGCCGCGCGGGCCTCGTCCTGCAGCCAGTGTGCAAACGCTTGCACTGGACCGGCAGTCAAACCGATCGGTTCGGACAGCACCAGGCAGAACGTCTTGGACACCGCCTCGCCTTGCGGCCATGGCGCCACCAGCCGACCTTGCTCCAGCTCTGTCTCCACGTAGAGGCGTGGCACCAAGGCGATCCCGAGGCCTGCAAGCGCTGCTTCAATCAACATCGCATGAAGATCGTAGCGTGCCCCCACCGCTGGGTTGGTGAGGGGTATGCCTGAGTCCCTGGCGTAGCGCTGCCAAGCATCGGGGCTTTGTCGTCGGTGTAGCCGCGGCAGTTGGTCCAGCGAGACGCGAGCCTTTGCGCCCTTGATGAGCGCGGGGTGGCACACCGGCACCAGCACTTCCTGCAGCAGCGGGTAGGTGCGCATACCTGCCCATGCTGGGTGCTCGAAGTGCACGGCGGCGTCGAATCCACTGCCGACAAGCGCGAACGGGTCAGTGCGTTCGGAAAGGTGCACGGTGATGTTCGGATGCGCGCGGCTAAACGCGGGCAGGCGAGGGATGAGCCATCGCAACGCGAAGGTGGGCGTCACGGCAATGTCCAGGCTTGCAGCGTTCTTCGGTTGGCCCATCAGGTATTGGCTGTCCCGGTCCAAGCGGTCCAGCGACTCGCGAACCTGGGCGGCGTATCGCTCGCCATTGGGCAGCAGGCGGACGCGATTGCCGACCCGCTCAAATAGGGGGACCCCCAGGAAGGACTCCAGCCTGCCGATCTGGCGGCTGATGGCCCCCTCGGTGAGGGAAAGCTCTTCCGCTGCCCGCGCAAAGCTGCCGTGGCGGGCGGCGGCCTCGAAGGCGGTCAGGGCGGTGCTGCTGGGAATCTTCCTACGCATGGGGATTCAGCATGATCTTTTATCACTGAAGCATACCGAAACATCGATTTGATGCGAGCTAGTGCAGGCCTAGCATGATGGGACATCAACAAGGGGCGCGCGCGCAAGCCGGCGCAGGAGTGTTCCCATGATCTACACCGTCGAATGCAGTTATTCCGATTCCGCCAGCGAGGGGGAATGGAACGACTTCTACAGCCTGCACAAACTACCTGCGCTCATTTCCGTGCGGGGGTTCCACACCTCGCAGCGCTTCAGGGCATGTGGTGCCGGGTGCCCGACCTACCTTGCCCTTCACTCGATAGACGGCCTGGAGGTCCTGCAGGGGGACGAGTATGCCCGGAAGGGAGGGGGCAACTTTGCGCGCTGGCAGCAGCACATCACGGACTGGCATCGGAACCTATACGGTGGCTTGGATCGGGCCCCCGCCGTCGAACAGGGCGATTGCCTGCTGGTGAGTCGCGTCGGCCCTGAGCCGATCATTGTGATGGGGATTGCCCCCGAGCCCTTGCATGCGGTTGCGCTGGATCACGCGCCGGCAGCGCTCTGGCTTGCGCGCCTTCCGGCCGGGACGGTTCCAGCCATGGAGTCCTTTCCCAGTGGGGTGCATGCGTATGCGCCAATGACCGCACAACTCAAGAGCGTGTCCGATGCAGGCCGGTCAGGGGTGGAGACGCACCCAGATGCCTAGGCTCTCGATCTACTTCACCGAGGAGCGGATGCCAGCGAAGGACAATCTCGACGCGCTCACTGAGCGATGCGCGGTGCTGTGTACGGACGTGCTTGGTGCTGCGTTGGACAACGTCCACATCCTTTACGTGGCTGCGCGTCAGGGGCGGGGCCATCCGGCGTCTGCGGAGCTGGCCTACCGACTGGGTCTGGAGAGGACGCCCGAGCTCATGGACGAATTCATGCGGCAGCTCGATCTGGCCATCCAAGACCATGCGGGGCTGACGGCGCGAATCCGTTGCTTTGGCTACGCCAATGATTCCCTCCACGCACGAAACTGACAAGCGGCCATGAACGCATCCATCGTTGAACGGGCTCTGCCCACCCTCCAGATCGGTGGCTTCCTGATCCAAGCGATCAGTGATGGTCATCTGACCGCCAGTTTGGATCTGCTCTCCCACATTGATCCGGCCGAGGCCGCGCAGCTACAGCTGAAGGCAGGGGTCAGCGACCCGTCCTCGATCCACATCAACACCTACCTGGTGCGGGGGAAGGACCGCACGATCCTCATCGACGCCGGTGCCGGGGGGATCAAGGGCTGGGGAGGGGAGTTGAGGGGCAATCTATTGCGAGCCGGTGTGCAGCCCACGGATGTGGATACGATCTTGCTCACGCATGCGCATCCTGATCATGTTGGCGGTCTGCTCAATGCTCAAGGTCACCCCGTCTTCCCCAATGCGGAGCTGCTCATACACCCACGCGAGCTGTCCTTCTGGGAGGACGACGGCAACCTTGCCCGCAGCAATGATCGTGCCCGGGGCAACTTCCTGCTCGCACGGCAGGTATTCGCCGGATATCGCCGCAACTTGCGCTTGTTGGCCGAGGGCGATGTTTTGCCCGGTATCAGCATGTTGCCGCTGCCGGGCCATACGCCAGGTCACACCGGCTATCGAGTCGATTCGGAGGGCCAGACTGCCTTGATCTGGGGCGATATCGTCCATTTTCCGCATATCCAGATTGCTCGTCCCGACGTATCTATCGCATTCGACCAAGATCCGCAGCGGGCCGCGGCGGCCCGTTCAGCGCTTTTGGATATGGTCAGTGCAGATCAGTTGATGGCGGCCGGCATGCACGTGGGTCAGCTCGGGTTTGTTCGCATCCAGCGCATTGGAAGAGGTTATTCCTTCACATACGCCGGATGAAGAAGGACTGGTTGTTGTAAAGGCTGCGTCTGCTCTTGGCCGGAAGCAGACATCAGCACTGCCTCGGCGCTTGGTCCGGTGCTATTCTCCGCTTTCGACCCAAGGCGGACATATTATTTCTATAGAGCAGTGGATTTTTCAGCTAACATGAACTGCTGCCGAAGATGGAGTGATTGCGCGAACAGGACGGGATATTTGCTCCTGCCGTGCAAAGGTCGCTCAGAAGTCCTCCGTCTTGTTGCTGACTGTCGGCATTGCTACTTGGATCATTGCAGATCAAAGAAATAGGGCCGATTGCTTAGACTTTCCAAAGAGGTTCTATCAAGGATGACTATCGCTCATGGATGATCTTGATTTCGATTTCGGTAGCGCTGTGCCATGGTTCTCGCACGAGCAGGAGCAGCCGTATGTGCTGGTTAGGATGACAGCCCAGCAAGTGGCGCTTTTGGAGGCGGCAATGGCGGAGCCATTGCGTCGCTGCTACATAACCGATGGAGCGCTTCACGCCGCCGCGAACCGCCACGGGCTCGCGCTATCAGAGGTCCTTGCGAGCAAGCTTCCAGACCCCGGCTCGACTATGGCGGGAGATTTCGGCGAGGTGCTTGGTTACCTCTACCAGGCCGCAATGGAGCACCCTGGTGACGCTATCGGCCCGAAGAAGTGGCGGCTTAAGCAAGACAGGACAAAGCCGGCACCAAAGTCGGATGTCATTCACTTCATCATGCCCGAACGCCCCGCAGCCAGCGCTAATGACCAAGTGCTTTGCGCTGAGGTGAAGGTCAAGTCCACTACTGCATCCTCAGACCCTATTGGCTCTGCTATCAAAGACTGCGCAAAAGATCGCACCAGCAGGCTCGCCAGCACATTAGTTTGGCTCCGTGAGCGTGCCATGACTGAGGATCTCGGGGATGTCGACATTCCGCTTCTAAACCGCTTTATCAACGCGGTTGACTATCCGCCGGCTGCTCAGCGATACAGGGCCGTCGCCGTTATCTGCGAGAGCTTTGTCACCGCCGAACTCAGCAATGCACCCTCCACGGCCAGTGATGAGTTCACGCTCGTGGTGATCTCAGTACCCAATCTGCATGCCACCTACAACTCAGCTTTTGCTGCTGCGCGGGCTACGGTAAGTTGACATGCGAGCCTCCCTCCAGACCTGGATCAACGATGCAGACATGGCCCGGCACCTGGGTCAGCTCTCCGTAGTCGCACTGCCTATTGAGCTCGCTCAAATTGGGAATCGCCTTGCCGACTTTTACATCTCGCTTGTGGGCGAGTTGTTCGACAGTATTCACTCCACGAATACTCCAAGCGACGACTGGGCGCAGCTAGGGAATGCCTTCCTCCAATTTTCGAAAGAAATTCCGGCGGAGCACGTTGAAGCACTGGGGATTTCGAAGGATGAAGCGGCACTATTTGCCGCAGCATCGTTCTACTTTGGTAGCTATCCAGCATCGGCCTGCCTGGCGATGCGTCAGTCGACTCGACCCACTGATCCACAAAGCCCATGGGCTGCGTGTTATGACTTCCTCGCCCGCCCAGGCAGCTTGGGATCTCGGACTGCCATCGAGGCACGGGAGCACCTGCGCAGCGGTGACCTATCCGGTATAAACGACAATGTAAGAATGAGCGCCAATGAGGCACAACGCGCGTTGGCGGACGGGCCGGATACTTGGGTGGCAATGACCCTGCTCAGTCAACTGATGGCTCGTTTTGAGGTGTCGAATGTCCGGGCTGTGCTGCCAGACGGGGTGAATGAATTTTGGACGCCTCTCGTCAATTCTTTCATCGATCGCAAGCCATCAAGCTGGGAGTTCTTTCCTTCCCAGATACAGGCAATCGAGAAGGGGCTGCTCGGTAACGCCGAAAGCTACTCCTTGCAGATGCCGACGGGAGCAGGCAAGACCACGCTATGCGAGACGTTGCTGTATTGGCACCTGAAGCGCAATCCGACACACGTCGCGATCATGATCGTGCCATATCGATCGCTGGCTTCTGAGCTTCGCCATTCTCTGGTGCGTCAGCTAAACAGCCTAGGGATCGCGGCGCGTTGCGCGTATGGCGGGACAATTCCTTCCGGAGACGAGGTGCATGGCCTCGACCACATCAACGCGCTTGTCGCGACGCCTGAGTCCTTGGCTGGAATTCTAAGCGCTGATCCCGCATTCGCCCAACGGATATCGCTGGTCATTTGCGATGAGGGGCACTTGCTCGACAGCTCCGGCAGAGGTATTGGTTTGGAGCTCTTACTGGCGCGGATGAAGGCGCGCCAAATCAATCCGATCCGCTTCGTGTTCATGTCTGCCATTGTCCCAAACATCGAAGAAATCAACGCATGGCTTGGTGGGGGCGAGGACACCGTCATCAGAAGCAACTATCGACCCGCGATCGCTGAATTTTCCGTACTTCGATCGGTCGGTAGTGGAGTTGGAAAGTCTGTTCGTCTTGATATGCACCCGCATGCGGAGCAGCGGCAATATTCGATCCACGGCTTCTTGGACCGGAACACATTCCAGTACGTGAACTCCCAAACGGGGCGTACGAAGACCTATGGCTTCTCTTCAACCAAGACCCTCGCTGTTGCTGCTGCCCGGAAGGTTCTGTCGATGGGAACCACGGCGGTATTCGCTGCAAACAAGCGCGGCGATCAGGGTGCGATAGGGTTGGCTGAGGAGCTCATTAAGCAGCTGGATTGTCCATTGCCACTACCCAAGCCCATTGATCACGCGGATATTGACGCGCTGCGTAAGCGCGTCGACTACCTCGAAAGTGAATTTGGTGCAGACTGGATAGGTACGAAGTCGCTGAGCAATGGCGCTGTGCTGCACCACGGTGACATCCCCCAGGAGACGCGAGAGGTTTTGGAAGAGCTCCTGCGAGATCGGAGGGTCCAGCTGGTCATCTGTACCAGCACACTCGCGGAAGGGGTAAACCTACCTATCCGCTCGCTTGTTCTGTATTCGGTGCAGCGTCGCGTTGGAAGTGGGCGGCCTGAGAACATGCTCGCCCGTGACATCAAGAACTTGGTTGGTCGTGCCGGTCGTGCTGGTGCCAATACCAAAGGCTTGGTGATCTGCGCGAATCCGGATCAGTGGTGGCAAGTTCTTCCAGTCGCCACCGCAGGGCCTGGAGAGCCTGTCACGGGCTCGCTGCGCACCCTAATTGAGGATCTCGAAAACTACCTAAGAACCCAAAGCATCGTGCTCGACAATCAGTTCTTAGAGATCCAGCCTGCCAGTCACCCGCTCATTGATGGAGTGGATGCAACGCTCATAGAATTGATCTCGGAAGAGATCGGAGATGTCGAATTTCTAAGACTGGCTGCCGAACTGTCCAATCATACGTTTGCGGCCCATCAGCTACCTGCCAGTTCCACCGCTACATTGCGTACGGTGTTTGAGTTGAGAGCCCAACGCCTGATCGCGCTCAGGGCCGTTGGCAGGATCGCTTGGCTTCAAAGCACTGGTGCCAAGGTGCGCCATCTGGAGTTCGTCGAACAGGGATTACTACCGAGCAGGGAAGATTGGGCGGCTCCTGTCGATCCCGCCTCGGACGATCTCCTTTCTGCGATCCTAGAGTGGGCATGGCTGGACGCAGAGTTCAGGTCAGATACTCGTGTAGCATTTCGACTGGACAATGGTCAGATTCCTGAGTGGGTCAAGCTCAGGCTCTTCGAGATCATTCGACAGTGGGTTCGTGGCGCAACCTTTTTGGAGATTGCGCGGTCAACGCAGATGGATATTGACGACATTTTAGGGATCCACACTCGTGTGGTCGCGTACTCACTGCAGACCCTAGTTGAGCAGGGCATTTCACTTCTAGCCAGGATCTTGATGGAGCGCGGTATTGAGGTGAACGAGGGGGTGTCTGCATTTATAGAACATCTCAAGTTTGGCGCGCCTTCGCGCTCCGGGGTAGTGTTGGCAAGTGGTGGGGTACGACATAGGAAAGCGTATGTGGCGCTGGGAAATGCGATTCAGGCTGTGCCAAATCTTAGCCAACTTAGCGGCACTAAGGCAGTGGCGCGTCAGTCTCTTGAAAATTATTCAGATGGTTGGCGCTCCGCGCTGGGCGAGTTGATCTACTCGAACACTCTGAAGGATGTCGGTAGCGTGGAGTAGGTGGATTGAAGTGACCTATTTCGTATTCTTGCAGTCTGAGTACGATAATGAGTCGATCGCAGAAGACTTGAGAAACGGCGATGAGATGAGCTTGCGCATCTTGGGAGAGAATGATTGCTCAGCCACTCCAGCGCACATAGGAACGGATCAGTTTTGCTGGAAGTACTGTCCGCTTCTGGCCGGAAGCGGACACTTCGGAGTTGGCAGACCGGCCAGTGGCAGTAACACTCCGCTATCGACCCAAAGCGGACGACAACGGGCCTAGCCGGATCGAACGTGCGCCCTAGGATTCGCCGTCGCTCTGGTTCGGCGCAGGACGTGTGGCCCGCGCGTTTCGCGCGGAGGTACTCGCCCCTTGCCGCTTTCTCCGTAGCGCCAACACATCAGTGCGCGCGCCCCCGCGGACCGTGTTCCACTGCTCGCGGCCGGCCGCAGTCAGCACGATGGCGGCACCCTCGCCCTCCAAGTTCTCGCCGTGAAGCTCGCCATCCGGTCCGCCGTCCCGCCAGGAATACGCGGTCGCCACGAGTTCGCCATCGATGTCACTCCACGTGATCTGATCGGCCGTTCGCCAGTGCAGCTGCTCGGCAATATGCGGGTTTATGACCATTTCCCACTGGGGCATCGCGCCCAGCTCGGGCCGCGCCACCAGCTGGACCGGCGCACCGGTCGGCAGGTTGTACACCAGTTCGGCCGGATCTCCCGTTGGCTGTATGAGCACGCCCAGCAAGCGCAACTGGCTCCACTCGTACCGGGAATCGACGTAGCGGCCGCGGTAGCACGTGATCTCGCCCAAGACGAAGCCCGCGTCAGCGTGATCGACCACATCGTCGTCGACGCCCTGCAACCACGGTGTCCCATCGCTGCCTCTCTCGGGTAGGGTCGGACGCCTGACGAACGCCGGCCGCGCGTCGACGTCTGTACGAAGCCAAGCTGGCGCCAAATGCAACTCGTACAGCAGCTCGTCGACCTGGTTGCTCGGGATGCGGCCGGCGGCGGCCAACTCGCCGGCAGCGTGCCGCAAGGCGCGCAGCGCCACCATGACATGGGGGTAGAAGAACGCGTTATGCAAGCCAAACATCGACAGGCGCGCCCTCAATCGGTCGATGCCCGCCTGACCGAAGACTTCCACACCGCCCCAGCCGTCGATCAGCTGTTGAACGCGATGACGAACGTGGTCCTGGGACACGTCGGCGATCTCGGCGAGCAGCTCAATGGCGTCCGGAAACGGCGCGCTCCACGCTGCGGGATCGGACACGGACGGCGGTCCGAAAGGCAGCGTTCGCAACTGGTCGGCACGGTCAAAGGCGCCAATGGGCGGAAGTGCGAGGCTATAGAACGCCGGCATCGTCGTGGTCAGCGGATCAACTTCGCGGCCCCAGTGGGTGGCGAGCCGCCGGGCGAGTTCCCGAATGCCAAAGTCGGCATGTCCGATGAGGCCAATGACCTGCGCGACCAGCTCGGGGTCGGTCTCCGCGCAGGTCGCACTGTTCATCAGGCGCAAGCCATCCAGCACGACGTCATCCTCGTCACTGACCAAAAGGCTGAGCATCAGGTGCGCGAACGCCTGCGGATCGACGGACGCAAGCGCGAGCGCCACGCGTCCGGCGTGCCAGCGGACGTCGGTCACCGGCAACGAGAGCATGCGTTCGATCATTGAGGCCGCCAGGGCAGCGTCTGTCGGCACCCCACCAACGCGCACATCCTCGCCAAGTCGGTAGTCTCGCGTGCTCGGCAGTTGTTCCTCCACCGCAGCCCACATCGCCGCCCAATCGGGCGACGCGGTGAGTACCGGCCAGATATCGTCAACATCCCACAGCAGAGCGCTGACCTGCTCTTCCCCCGCCACCAGTGTGGCGATGAAGTTGACATAGGCCATCGAGAACACTGCGTCGCACTCCAGCTGCAGCCGCGCCGCGAAATAGCGGCGTAGCCCGCCACCCCAGATCCACGACCAGCGCGAGCTGCTGTCACCCGCCGGCGGATAGGCGGCGACCAAGCGCGTCGCGGCCGCACGATCGCCGGCGGCAAGCGCGCGGTCCACCAGGCCGAAGCGGCATTTGTAATCGGCCTGCAGCTTGGGATGGCGATCGAACAGGGCCAGCGCCCCCGGGAAGTCCGCGTCCGGCAGCACGCGTACGAACGCCATCGAGGCCTCGTGGCTGATTTCCCCAACCGCGCCGTCCATATCCAAGCGCGCGATCAGTTGCACCATATCCGGTACGTCGTCGTAGCGCGTGGGCGAGTTGCGCATCCGGCGATCCAGACGGGGAACGCCTTCCAGGCGTTGCAAGGCGGCATCGACCGGGGCGGCATCTTCGCCACGTGCGAGCAGCGCGGCGCGTAAGGCCGCCAGTGCGTCCAGCCGCACATCGATCAGTGCGTGTCGCTCGATGTTCTCAAGCAACCGATCGCGCACGCGGCCCAGGTGCTCGGGCACTGCAAGGCGGATGGCTTCGTGCAGGAATTCGCCTTCTTCCGATTCTCGGTAGTAGGCGGCGCGGTGGAAGGGTAGGCACAACGCCACCCAAAGCTCGACACATGGCAACACACGCGACGGGTCGCGGCGCACCGTGCCTTTCATCAACCCATCAACCATCGCCGGGAAGTCGATCAAATGGTTCGCAAGCAGGGCATCGGCGACGCTGGACGCTAATGCTGCGCTGCAAGTGGCGGCTTCGGCTACGAGAACATGGGCCAATCGGTGCGCTGCATCGCGCCCTTCGGTGGCGCTCATCCCGATCGCCTGGCGCGTCAGCACTCGAACGCGATGATCCCGGCCGAGCGGGTCTGCCCGATTGGCGGCTTGCAGCAAGTTCGCCCAGAAGGCGTACTGCGGATCCTTCTTTGCCCGTAGGGCGTAGCCCAGGGTCTCCTCGCGCTGCTGCGCGAGCAGCTGGCGCGCACGTTCGGGGCGTCCAATGCGCGCCAGCGCCTGCGCCAGCCGCGCCGTGCTGGCCAGGAACTGGCTGGGGGTGCCTTCCTCGCGCTGACCAAGCAATGCCTCCAGGCGCGCTTGCGCCCCGTCAACATCGTTGCTTGTCTCGGCCACAGCTTCTGCCACCAGGATTTGCAACGTCGTGTGGCGATCTCCCCGGCTCGAGTGTTCGGCGAGCACCTGATCGAAGGCCGACACCGTGCCGGCGAACTCTGGCGCGCCAACGCGTGCGGCCGACCGGAGCAAGGAACTCAGCACCCCGGGGGCCGCCTTGTCGAGCTGCAGGGTGCCCAAATGCTCGTCCACCCCACCCGTGCCTGCCCGGCACACGTAGCGCATGAAGCTGGCGCACAGCTGTGCCGCGGTGCCAGAGACGACGTTCTGCGGCTCGCGTCGGCTACGCGCGGCGAGCTGTCCGGTATCCAGGGCGAATTGCTGAAGCGGGCGCAAGACGGCCCTTCTAGGCGGGGATGTCGGCGGCATCGGTAGGTCTATCCACACGCCCAGTTCAGCGGCCTCCATGACAGCGCGGACGAGGTAACCGGCGTGGTCGAGGTGCGTAGTGTTGTCCAGTTCGTTCAGCGCCGGGGTCGATAAGCCGTCATACAGGGTGCGCGCCGGCGCGATGAGGCCGCGCCGCGCCGCGAGCAGTGCCGTGGTGCGACGAAGTTCCCGCGGTACCTGCGCGAGCGCCGCAACGTCGGCGACCGCTTCGGTGAGCGCTGCGGTCGCCTGCGCGAACTGGTCGGCACCGTCCGCCAGCAACTGCCGTGTCGCTTGGATCGCCAGTAGCGCCCGAGCCGTCGGCCCCAGGCGAAAGTCGGCGATCAACGCATCGCGGTCAGCCAACGGATTGCGCGCGAGCGCGGCCAGCGCCGCGAGCTCGCGCAGCTGCATGCCTACCTCTTCGGGCTCGTCGATCAGACCGGGCTCGCGTTGCAGCGCGTCGACGATGCGGTCTATCCCGGCGACCAACTCGGCGGGCGACCGAAACTCGCTCGCCCGTTCGGCCCACCGGTCAAATTCGTCCACGCGCGTGGACGGCCCGTTTCTCATGCGGTCGCTGCCTAAATCGTGCAGCGGTTCGATCTGCTCGAACAAGGTTCGCGCCCGATCCAGGTTGCCCTGCTTCAACCATGCATCTACGACCAGGAAGCCATCGCCCCCGACTTCGTCGAGAAAATCCTCGGCCTCCTCGAGCAGCCCCAGCGCCACTAGCGCCCGGACCGATTCGTCCGGTTCGTCGAAGGCATCGGCGCGTCGATACATCTCGTCCGCGGTCAGAATTAGCGTAAAGGCAGTAGTTGGATCAACCACCATCTGGAGGGAGCGAAACGCGAGGCGAACGTCCGCGCGGATTTCCGACGCCGCGCGCCCGGCCAAGTATTGCGCGCGGAACAGCGCCGGTGTGGTCAAGGCTAGCGCCTCGCTGTGCGCACCTGCGCGCATCAGGTATCGAGCCTCCAGAAAGCGTTGTGGCGAATTCTGGGGAGCCCGTGCGGCTAGGTCCGCCAGCTGGCGGTAAGTGCTCGCCGAGTAGTCTGCGTCCGGCATTCCGTAGCGCGTGCGCGTGAGCCGGGTCAGGAACAGCCGAAAGCTGTTGTGGAAGATGGACCAAGCGTGGCCTGAACGCTTGAGCAAGTGGCGAACCTGACGCCAGGTCCGCTCGATGGCAGCCGTTGGATAGAGGCTCTCCAGGTCTCGCGGATCCAACGGTGCCTCGGCTCGAGCCACCAGGCCCAAGATGTCAAGCACCTCGTTGTCTTCTCCTAGCTCGCGCAAGGCGGCCGCGTACAGGGCGTCGATGTCGCCCACGTAGCCAAACCCTTCGCGCAGAATCCGATCACGCAGGGCTTCATCTTCAGCTGCGACCAACGCCTGCAGCAGATAGTGCGTCGCCAGCGGATGACCCAGGGTCAGTTCACGCAAGCGCGGCCGGGACAGCGCCGTCGGCACGCCGAGCGCATCGGCCATGGCGGCGATGCCCGACAAGGACAGCCCCTGCATTTCGACTTGGCGCTCCGCCTCGCTCGCCTGGTCGCGTACGGCCGGGGGCATGTCGGGCAGGTCCACGCGCTGGGTACCCAGGATGATGAGCACACCGTCAGGCACCGCTGCAGGCAACGGCAAGTCGGCCAAGAACGATCGCATTGGTCGCTCTTCGCGTGACACGTGGTCCAGGCCGTCGACGATGATCAAGGTACGCAGACCGTCGGTGGTAAAGCGCTCGCCAGCCTGAGCCAGCAAGGCTTCAATCTCCTCACGGCGGTGACGCTCGTTCTCGCGAAGGAACCGTATCCCCGGCAAGCCGGTATTGCGCAGGCCGGCGGCCACATCGTCCAGGAAGTCGGCCGATTCCCCGCGACCGATGCCTTGGGCGCCGCCGGGGACATAGGCCAGATAACGCGCAACCACGAGTTGTGGCTCGGCTTCCAGCGCGATCTGCAGCAAGGTCGACTTGCCTGATCCCGGCGGGCCGACCAACGACACGTAGCCGCTTGGATGGTCTCGTACCAAGCGCTGCAGTTGCGCTTCGGTGCTGGGATTGCGCTGCACGGCTACGCCGACAGGGAACTGATGGCGATGTCGCGGCTCGTTCTCGGGCCAGCTCATCTCCTCGAGAAACTCGGCTCGCGTCCACCGATCACGTTCCGGCACGCGCGCGACCAAGTGCGGGAGCCGATCGGCGATGCGGTCGACTTGTGGCTGAGTTCGGCTCGTGATTCCGTAGAGCGCCGCAAAATCCGGCTGGTCACCGTGCACCAGTTCCAGGTGTTGGAAGAATTCCTCAAATGCGGGTTGGGTCAGCCCGGAGGCCGCCTGCAGATCGTCCAGGAACGGGCCCGACGGCGTGGCGCGCCACTCCGCCAGCGACCGGCCCGGATTGGCCTGCCACTCGGCGACGAACTGCCGTGTCGTGCCTCCGTTGCCGACGCGATCAGCGTCTGACGGCGTATCGTCCACGACGACCCGCAGGCGGATGCGCACGTCGGGGCAGCTGGCTTCCAGCTCCAGCCAGGCTTGCACCAGCCCGGGTAGCAAACCCGACCCACCGGTCAGGAGCGTAGCGATGCGAAACGGGTCCGGATCGCGACTGGACTTGAACTGGTGGCCGATCACTTCGTCGTCGAAGCCGAGTACGACGTCGTCAGCGATGCCCGCACTCCGATCCGCCACGCCCACCCAGCGCAACTGCCGGGTCTGTAGACCGTGGTAAATGGCGGCGGCCGCGGACGCATACTGACGCGTGTAGCCGAACATCGCATTTCGTTCGCCTGCGCCAGGCGCGCGCCGAGGCGGTGGAGTACCGCCAGCGGTGCCCTCGCCGCTGCTGTCTACTGGATCGGGGGTGCTCATACCGTCATCTTAGAGAATCTTCTTTGCTCAGCACAGATGCCTGCGAGTCGCTGCGTAGCCCATCAGAACGCAGATAAGTCGAGCTGTATCGAAAAGCTGTCGCCAGATCCAAAGTCCGCTTTTGGCTGAAAGCGGACATTTGGAAGTCCTGGCGGTTGGCCCAGTTGTGACGTCCTCTTTCGACCCAAAGCGGACGCTGTCAATCTCAGGGTATAGAAAGTGATCGGCTCCGCTAATTCGAAGTGCTGGCACAAAGCATTTGTTCCTGCCACCATCAAGCGATGGCGAGGATTGCCTGCTACCTCGAAGGAATGAAGATGTCTGATCCATACAACTCGTATGACAGCACTGTTAGGAAGGTTGATCGACCATCACCTAGGCAGTCTCCTCTAGGTTGGATGGTCAATAAGTTCGTTGCTTCAACTGGAAGATTGAGCTTTCAGAAACGTATCAACCAACTTGCAATTCGAGCTGCAAGGACTTGGCCTGGAATAATACTTATCGGCCTTTTTGCCTTGGGGATGGGGGCTGCTCTATTCTCCCGTGAACTTAATGCTGTCAACGCAGGTGTATTTTCCTGTAGCAGCCGTCGCTGTAACGGAACGTGGACAGCGGTGGGCGATCCGATCATGTTTTGGATAATTATCTCGATCCTAACGGCTGTTTCATTAATTTCCATATGTGGCCTGGCTATTTTAATCCATGGAAAGATTGTAGGCCGATTGGAGAGTATAGGAAGTGTGGGCTAGTGAGCTGAAGTGTCGTCCGCTTTTGGCCGCTGGCGGGCTCCGACCCGGAGCAGCCTCCGTGGATAGCCGCCGACCACTAAGGGCTTGAGTCGCCTTTCTCGTAAGTGTCTGCGAGAGCGGAGATGAGCCCTGCTTATTACTCAGTATCGGTGCCGCTCGCTCATATGGGCGCTGTCAGGGTTCGGTTGGGAAGGCGCTGTGCGTGCTGCAGTTCAGCGGGCATGCGCTGAGCTTCTGTTAGAGCTGGCGAATGATCTGGCTGGGACAGGCTGAGATGCTGAGCGGCCTTGGCGAAGCTGGCTTAGTCGACAACGGAAAAGGAGGGCCTTCGAAGTTTCTGGCCTCGAAGCGCTGGCTCAGCCTCGTGTTCTACGTCAAGCTATTGCCTGTTCGCTCCGAGAATGATGAAGGACCAATACATGAAGAACACACGTCGATTCGCCGAAGCTTTGGGAAGCTGGATGCACTTTGAGGCTTGTTGCTTCAGGGCAGGGCTGTTCTCTGAGAGTTCTTTCAAGGCTGCAATAGGGAGCGTTGCTAGCTCGCTACACGGAGATCACAAGGCAGCTCGTGTGCACGCGGACTACCCACTTCCTGCGATACAGCGGGTGCCAGTTGTCGGCGAGAAAAGTGGCGGCGGACGCAAAAAAAATGTGGACTTCGCGCTGATATATGACGATAAGCGGATGCCTGTATCTGAGCCGCAAGTCCTGATCGAAGCTAAGTGGGCTGGTTCCTCACATTGCACTGTGTCGAATTTGATGGCCGACTTCGTAAGGCTTTCCTTGATGAAAAGAGCGCATCCAGACGCCGTGTGCCTTTTCGTTTTGGCTGGTCACGTGACGAATATTAATGCTGTACTGTTACGACGTCCGTTCAAGGGTGAGCGTCGCGATACTCTCCCTGTTGATGGCTCTATCTCATCTAAGAAGTTCAAGTTCCTTCATAGGGACGCAGAGCATCAGAAGGCTTTTTCCGGACTCATCTCGGCTTTTCATTCATCAAACCTCAATGTGCCTATCGGATTTTCTGCAACAAGCAGCGGTATCTATCCTCCATCCCCAGCGAAGTTCAAGGCGATAGCTTGGGAAGTTCTAGGGGTAGAAGAGACTAATTTGAGTCGCGCAGAGTGGCCCGTTCCTAAAAAGGACAAGTCAAAAAAGGCTCCGGTAGAAGAGGATATTTTGTAACTGTTCGACGGCTGCGACAGACCGCTTTTGACCGAGAGCGGCCCTTGGCGCGAAGAAGTCAGTGAGTGGCTGATTGGCAGGGGAGCGGCTGCTATGCGATGGGGTGCCACACGTATGCTGTGTTGAGAAAAGCATCAGTCCCTGTTGTTCTGGCGATGAGCAAGCCAAACCGCTGCCGCCGTAAGCGACACAATTAAGAGGACGATCACCCCGGCAACGATGCTCATCTGTTGAAAGAGCGTCAGGTTGTTCATCATCTGGTCGCCTGAATGAGTAGTGGGAAAGATGGCGCGATATCGGAATCAAGCAGGCATTGACGCTGCTCTAAGGGATGTTGTTAGCGCGAGAACCACATATTTCCTTAGTTGAAAGTCTACCGTTGGACGTCTCAAAGACGCAACGTTGCGGCTGGTGTGGCTACACGTTGCGGGCTGCATGGCTGCATTGCCAGGGCGCTATCTGCCGCGTGAGTTCCGGCAAACTGCTGCGAGCACGCGAAGATGACTGCTCACAAAACCTTGGGTCACTCACCTGGGTTGAGCATGAGTCTAAATTAGGGAGAAGGAAAAGCATGCTCGGGGAGAAAGAAGTCTCTCGTGTAAGGACCCCATGGATGTAAGAGGCTATCGATCGGCAGTCCGAGGCGAGCTGACGTTCGTCTGACCATGGAGAGGGTCGGTGGGTGCTCTCGACGTAGGTATGTCATGAACTCATGACGTGGCAGCCCTTCGAACCGGTAGCGCTCTCTTTTCTCAAGCCAGACGTAGCAGACGAGTCGATGGATGAAGCTTTTGATCGCTCCCACTTGGTAATCGCCAGTCCGGAACATGGAGCTATCGACTAGTTCGACTAGATCCAGCGCATACTCCTCATGGGCAACTGCTACGCGCGTAGAAGGGTGAACCTGATCAAAGCGCGTCCCGCAGGCACGACACGAATCAGCATACGCGGGTCCCCCAAGCGGCCTTGCGCCGCACTCTAAGCAACGATTAGTGAGGCCCATCCGGTGTACGTGGCAGGCCTTGACGGCCGAGAAGGACCAAACAAGCTTATGGTGAACCGGGACGCCCTCTAAAGACTGATCCGCGACGCACCCAGGACACCATTTGCTGAACCGGGAATAGCAAGTCACGGTCCGACTTAGCGCTTTGGATAGGAACATGAAAGTTGAGTTCTTGAGGGCAATTTCGCGCTCGGACGCCATTGTTGTGAGAAGTGGAACGACCGAATGTTCGACCGGGCGCGGTCTATCCAACTGGGGGCCTACCGCTGCCGTTATCCTGTCTCCTGGCCGCGCCTCCGAGTGCCGGCCTGCCCTTCGTGCAATCACCTCGAAGAGATAGGCGGGGGTGACACTGTGTAGACGTGCAAGCCGGAGCACGTATGAGTGAAGTGCCTCGACATCGCCAGTGTTCTTCCCGATGATTCCCAACGGTAGTAGGCGTGGAGTGGTCTCGTCATCAGATTTCATTGCGGCGTGTTTTCCTCTTGAATGGAGCTGGTTTCTTGCTCGCTCGCGCTGCCAACGTCGGCGCTGCTTCGGGCATGGCGACGTCCCTTTTTGCTGAAAAGTGGAGTTCTCCACGTCGGATCTCAGCGTTAACCGCGGCAAGCGCTGAGCTAAGCTGCCTAGTCCGAGCCCAATCACCCTGTCCGGGTATCGAGCGGCCTTCAGATCGGCAGGAAGCTAAAGCATTCCGGATCCATCGTGAAAGCGCACCTATGCAGCCCCATGAGCCGTCATGAAGTGCCTCGATGTACTCGTCCATTGCATGCGCGTCCTCATGGATGAGGCTCGAGTAGTGGCGCACTATCCTTGACCATTCGACCATGTCCCTCTCTGACTCCCGGTAGCGGGGGAATTCGATGGTTTGAGATCGGCCGATCAGATGAGGAGCCAAGTTGACCGCGGTGAGAAGATCGTAAGAACCGACGAGAACAAGGCGAACTCCTGTCCTGGCGGCCAGCACCTTGAATGAATCCAAGATTGCACCGGCGGACCTCTCCCCACCTTTCGCGTTCATTACATGGTGGGCTTCGTCTATGACCAGGAACTGCGTACGCCTCGCCACGAGGCATCTCTCGAACGCCGAACGCATCGCACCCTCTGTGGTTCGGCTAAGAAAAGAGTCGCCGAGTCGACCCTCACGTGCAGCGACATCGGTGCTCAACAGCGGATGGCGGATCGAGTTCAGGCAAGCGCTTAGGAAAGCCTTCGTTGAGAAGGCCCCTGCTGTTGAGTCGTTTCCAGCCGGGACGTAAACAGAGTGCATATGATCCTGCTCATCAGGGGCCTGCTTGGAGTGTGCTCCAAAGACTTGTCGGCTAACACTAGACTTGCCAACCCTGGGCGGTCCGACAAGAATCACTACCTCCTCGGTCAACACTGCGGTCCGAGCTGCTTCCAGATAGCGTCGTGTCTCATCGTAGATTCTGTGTCCAAGACGCTTGGCGACGACGAGGTCAATCTGCTCCGCCAGGGATTTCTCTTGCTCAGCCACTACCAATCCTCGACGGACATTGGCTCAGTGCTAATCGCCTTGAAGCTTCCAAGGGACGGGGGGCAGCTGGTCGGATGTTCCGTAATCAGTTGAGCTTCGTTGGGCTCCCTCGCAGGGGGTGCTTTACGAGACATCTCGCGTCTTTCAATCTCGGAAATGAGCTGCCTATCGGAGTCAGCCTTCATCAACTCTCTCAGTGATGAACCATCTCTCGCCCACACCGCATACGCCATCGCTTCGGCAAGTGATTGCTGCCCTGCTTGGAGCGCAGCGTATGCTTTGCAAACAACCCACTGATCGTCGAGCAGTGCATAGAGGATTCGCGGATCCTGGCCGTCGATCCGCGTCGGGACGCGTCTCCCCGCGAAAGCTGCGAGGGCGTCGTGCCACATGTGAAAGTCGCCAGCATGGATTCCAGTGTTCCCCGAGACCTTCAAGGGCTTCTGATTCATTGCAGTTGTGACGAGGAAGCTGAGATCGGCCTGAGCTCGTATCCCGCTAAACGGAAACTGTCGTAGCCCGCTTAGCATCTTTGCATCAGGGCATTCGCTGCTGCCGCCTGATGGACGCCTCCCGATCCACTCACTGAATGCTTCCATCTCGTACCAAAGGTCTACCAAACTAAGCTCTGCCCTTGCCGATGGTTGTCGGTCTGAGGATATGGAGCGAGAGAAGCGAATCGTCTTGATGCTTCCTGGAAGACAGTCGAGCCAGAACGTTTTTGCTTTACCGAACAGCCGCTCAACCTCACACCCGAACCTTCCGTTTCCCGGTGGGCGAAACATGATGGAGATGTTCAGTTGCGCCGCCATTGTCGAGTAATGAACAGATGTGAAGTCTGATCCGTTGTCGCTGATGATTGTTTCGGGAAGCCGCTCGTGTCTGCGTG
This sequence comes from Stenotrophomonas sp., assembly GCF_031995405.1. Classification (GTDB taxonomy): domain Bacteria; phylum Pseudomonadota; class Gammaproteobacteria; order Xanthomonadales; family Xanthomonadaceae; genus Stenotrophomonas. The sequence continues at coordinate 22,345 of NZ_DAMAGC010000010.1, forward strand.
CACAGTCGCGCAGCACTTGTGAGCTGGTGCCTTTATTGGGAGCGCGTAGTGACATCCCGAATGCAAGGACACATTGGGTGTAGCAGTCGATGAGGACGGTGATCCACGGACGCGCGGTGTAGGTCTTGCCGTTGGCTTTCCCGACCACCACTTCGATGTCTGCTAGATAGTGGTCACATTGAGCGAGTTCGAAGGGGCGCATCGCCTTTAGCGCTCGCACTTCTACCGAGGACGGCGATGACTTTGAGTTCAGTAGGCGTTTGCCACCTCTGGATGCAGCCGTTTCCTGTTCAAGCTCGGCAATGATCTTCCGAGCCGTTGTCTTTCCGACGGGACGGTGACCCGGATGGTGAAGTTCCGCGTGAACCTGGTAGCGGCGGTACACCGAAAGTGGACCAGGGTTACTATTACCTTCAAGGCAACGCTTGAGTTCCTCGCGAGCATACTGCAGGACCGAAGCTGGCCGCTTGAGCGTCCTGTTTCCGCTTGATGCGTAACGGGGTGTCAACGCCGCGATTGCAGATTTTCCCTGTGATTCGCCATCTGCACGGCGGAGTCGGAGCCGTCTTGCGTGCTCCTTCTCACTTCTTGTGCGGATATCGCCTTGAAGGAAGTTGAGGTTTTCGAGTCCCCTCAACAGGTGCGAGCTGCTGGGTATGAGGTCTCTGCTCAACGTGCCTTCGCTAGAAGGAATTATGTGCCTTGAGCGCTCGATCTCCTCGACTAGATCAGTAGTCAGAAGCTCTGGTGACGCTGCGAGCAGACAAGTGGAGGGACTGCTTAGCGAGTGATTGGAAAGATCAGCAAAGATCCTTCCAGACGCAACAAGGTGTAATAGTGATGTGCAATCTTGAGTGTGGATCTTCTGCATCACCTCGGACATCGTCACGACTCTTCTCTGAAGAACATGCGACAGGGCAGCCCGCTCTACCGCCGGATCTGCGGCGGCCAACTCGACCCGACGGAGCGTGAGAAGGTTCTGGGTAACTTGCTTGCAAAGGCTGCTGGACGGGATGACTACATGGCGGATGCCGATTGACGCGAAGAGGTCTCGAGCTGCCAGGTCAACATAGTTGTTGTCACATTTCTTCCAGGAAAGGCGGGTCTCCACCAAATTTTTGAGCTCGGAGATGTCCTTGACCTGTGCGACGAATAGCCCTGTCTTCCCCAGCACAATGAAGTCAGGCGTGTAGGGATACGGGCGTTTTCCCTTCGGGGTATCACGCACGCACTCCACCGTTGGAGGCTGCTCGTAATAGGCCAGGACGTCTCGGTCGCGCTCTAGCTCTACGGCGTAACAGTGTTCATGCCGACTCTCCAGATTTATCGTGCAGCCCATCTTGAACGACGGGAACTCCACGAGCATAGATGGCCGATTCGGGGCGATACCGATGTTTCGGCTCACTCCGATGCTCGCCCTCTCGACATAGTCGGCTGCGGCAAATGTCAGCTGATGAGTAGCTGCATAAGCCTTCCGGTCTTCTTCAGTGAACTTCATAGCACCCCGGCCCACAGCAGCTAGCTGTAAGGGTTCTTGGGATCAGGCACGGTGCTCCAGGCCCGTGGGAGACGAGACTTGCGGCCTGATGCGTTGGGGGCTAAAGTTGGACCAGCTTCGCGAGAAGTGCTGTTCCCAGAAATGCCTCGGTTGCTGCCGGGGCATTTCCTTTTTTAGCCAATGATTTTTCAGTGGCTATGTCATTGCTTGGTCTCCTCGGTCGCTGTCTCCTCTGCTGCGGGATGACTGGCGCCAAGACTCTCCACCCATGACGCAACGTCAGCCGAGGTGGCGAAGAGACCCTTTCGACCCGGAATGCTGAAGAGCGCTATTGGTAGCGCATCCCTTCTGCGTGCCTTCATCAGCGCATCTTTGCTCTTAAACCTGAGCACGCGCGCGACTTCTTCTGAGGTAAGAAGAGCGCCGTAGCGTGTGAGAAGGTCTTGTCGTAGCGCCGAAATAGCGGCCATGGGAGGCGTAGGGCTTGGGTCAGGTAGGCCTACAGTAAGGCGCGCGCTTTGTGTTCGCAAGCGGCTGATATTAAAGAAAAAAAGGAATCAATTTTCTTGGCAAATTGGAAGGATTGCAGGTGGTTGGTTCTAATCCACGATCCGGTTTAATCGATTCGGTTGGGATGCTCACAGATGCTCTGACTTAGGCGCCCGGCGCCTTCGAGACCCTTGGAGTTGGTCCTAGGTAAAGACTGGCCACCATCTATGGTGGCCGGTCTCCCACCAACTATGCTGAGCCGCACAACCGGATCGCGTGGCTTGGCGGGGCAGCTGGCCTTGGCGGCCAACAGGGGGGATTGTGACGGCCGGCCACCGCCCCGCCCTGGACGCGGTCATCCCATGCGGACCGCCGGATTCTCGCGGGCCGGGGCCTCCCGCTGCTGATCCAGGTTTTGCACGGCCCCCTGCTGGCGCTCCGCGCTGGACATCTCCAACTGCTGCAGTGACTGCGCCACCGGCGTCTGCACGGCCACGTCGGTGGGCATGGATGCGCGGCGGTGCGCAGGGTCGTTCAGGTCGCCCTGGACCACGAACACCGTGCGCCCGGCGGCGTTGTCTGCGGTCTGCACGCTCAGCACGACGTGGTCGGCCCGCTCCAGATTGCTCTGGCGGGCCAGGGCCATCACGCTGGCGGTCAAGCGCTCGCTGCTCTCATCCGGCGCCCGGCCGGCCTGCGCGTCGAGAGCGGCCACGCCCTGGCGAACCTGCTGCAGCAACCCGTACTCGGGGTGGCCGGGGCCGATGTCGGCCAGCCGGGTCGGCGCTTGCCGCTCAGCCGGCATGCCGTCAATCGACGCGGTCAGCGGACTGCGGGTGATGTTGCGGTAGGGGTCTTCGGCGTGGAACTGGGTGGCCTTGTGCTGCCGCTCCAGGCGCACCTCGCGGGCATCATCGAGTTCGGCGATCCGTTCCGGGCGGGTCTCCTCCCGCATGGACAGGTGACCGCCGCCGCTGCTCACGTTGACCCACTTCTGGTCGCGTTCGAAGTACATCGCGTAGGCGCTGTTGCCGCCGATGACATTGGGGTCGACCGAGGCGCGGCCTTCGAGCAACTGCCCGGCTTCTGTCGCACCGAGTTTGAGCAGGTACTGCCCACCCTCCGACCAGCCCATCTGCGAAATGGCGTCATGGCTGGTTTTGCCTGCGCGAACCGCCCCCCGGTACGCGTTGTCGAGCATGTTCGACCAGATCTGTTCAACCTGCTGTGGACCGCTCTTCTCAAGCGCCGCCTGCAGCAGAACACGGGGTGTCCAGCAGTTCGGGTCCAGGTTGTGGCGCTCGAATGCCCGGTCGTGCGCCAGCATCACGTCCTTGCCGGGGAGGTTCAGTGCCATGTCCGGACGCTGTTGTTGCATCCAGAGGTTTCGGCGCTCAAGGTCCTGGATAAGCAGCGTCTGACCAAAGAGCTCCCATTGCCGTTCGCTCAGCTCGGCATTGGGATGTCGCGATCCGTTGTCATGCTGACTTCGGGCATAGTCCTGCGCGTAGCTGTTGGCCACCTGGCCTGGCAGGCTGTCATTGCGAACCACGCCCAAAGCCAGCGTGCCATAGCCGTCTGCGCCTGGCAGCTGCGAAAGATAGTTCCAGTACAGCTCGCGGTTACCGGCATCGGCGTAGCTGGTCAGGATATTGATGTCGTGCTGAGTCAATCCACTCATCTACAGCTCCTTGTACATGCGTCGATCACTGAGCCCTGGTACGTGCCAACAGGTCTCGTATCGCCTCTTCCATACGTTTCCAGTCCTTCAGGAAAGCGCGCTTGTAATTCAAGCTGATGGACAGCTTGTTCTCGACATCCGAAAAATAGTGGAAGCAGCCGGCCGCAACAGCGCCTTCCTCGTCAACGACCTGATCGCCCTGCAGGCGCACCCCGTCCCCGCGGAACGAGACGCTCTCGCACTTGATGAAGGTGGTCAGCGGACCGCTGGGATCGCGCGCAACGTACCAGTCATACTCACTGGCTGGATTGCGGGGGTACGGCTTTCCGTAGCGGGCTTCGTACGCCTTCGAGTAGACCGCCATCTTGGCTTCATCGATGGCGTAGGGCGTAAGTCCCAACCTCTCAGGCTGTGCCACCCGCAGATCAAGCCGATTCTTCGGATTTCCCCGTTCCACTGAGCCCGCTTCGGTGATGGCTTCATTGGAGGAAAGCCGTTCCAGTGAAGTCTCGATGGGAGCCCGGTCGATGTAATCGATCGACACGGCAATCTCCTTCCGGAAATCATTCGTCCGCGGATTCGCGCGCGCCCCCGGCGGCGTTGGCGTCATATCCGGCCATTCAATGACAAGGGTGACGCCTTCGCCAGGCCACGGTGCAATCTGGCTGTCCAGATAGTTGGCCGGAATGCGGAAGGTCGTCGGCCCCAGCTTCACATCCACCGGCGCATCGGAATAGGTGTGACCGTTGATGGTTCTACCGGTGTGTGCAGATTCCGACATGGCTGAACTCCCTTTCTGTTCGGTGGGCGGCGTCCTTGCGCATGCACACGCGCTGACAGCGACGGCGAGTGCCAGCGTCAGGCACGGCCCGGATCTCATCACGCGCATGGGGACATTCCATTGCTTGGTGTGGAGCCAACTATAGGCAAACTGACCGTCATGGGACAGCGGCGGATTCAGGGTCACGGACACATCACCCGTGCGCTGACGTGGTGGACCGCTGGAGCCAGCGTTGTCAATTGGCCCTGGTGCTTTCCAGCACGTTCCGTACTGCGCCCTCCATGCGCTTCCAGTCCTTCAGGAAAGCCCTCTTGTAATCGAGTGTGATTGAGAGCCTGTCTTCGATATCCGAAAAGTAGTGGACGCAGCCGGCGGCGACCTGAGCGTCGTCGTCAACGACCTGATCGCCGACCAACCGCACGCCATCGCCGCGGAAAGCGGTGCTGTCGCACTTTATGAACGTCGTCAGATTGCCGGCCGGATCCTGCGCGACGTACCAATCGCGCTCGTACGCCGGATTGCGGACAGGCGGCGTCCCGTAATGTTCCAGGTGTTCTTTCGTGTACGCCGCCATTTTCGATTCATCGATAGCGTAGGGCGTAAGTCCGAAGGTCTCTGGCTGCGGAAGGCGCATGTCGAGGCGGTCCCTTGGATCCCGCCGTTCCAGTGAAGTGTCGCGGGTGATGGCCTCATTCGAAGACAGCCGCTTCAATGACGTCTCGATCGGTACACGATCGATATGGACGATGCGAACCGAGATCTCCCTCCGGAAATCGTTCGTCCGCGGATTCGCCCGCGCACCCGGCGGCGTTGGTGTCATTTCCGGCCATTCGATGACAAGGGTGACGCCTTCGCCTGGCCACGGCGCAATCTGGCTGTCCAGGTAGTTGGCTGGAATGCGGAAGGTCGTCGGCCCCAGCTTCACATCCACAGGCGCATCGGAATAGGTATGGCCGTTGATGGTTCTATCGGTATGTGCAGATTCCGACATGGTTGAACTCACTTTCTGTTCGGTGTGCGGCGTCCTTGCGCACGCGCAGACGCTGACGGTGAAGGCGAGCGCCAGAGTCAGGCACGATCCGGATCCATTCACACGCATGGCGACATTTTATTGCCTGGTTTGCCGCCAACTATAGGCAAACATACCGCCTTGGAACAGCAATGGATTCAGGTTCATGGCCATATCAATCGCGCGCTGACGCACGCGATCGCTTTAGCCAGCGTTGTCAGCGGGCCCTGCTGCTCTCCAGCACGTTCCGTACTGCGCCTTCCATGCGCTTCCAGTCCTTCAGGAAAGCGCGCTTGTAATTCAAGCTGATGGACAGCTTGTTCTCGACATCCGAAAAATAGTGGAAGCAGCCGGCCGCAACGCTGCCTTCCTCGCTGATGACCTGGCTGCCTTCCAGGCGAACGCCGTCGCCCCGGAAAGTTCTGCTCTCACATTTGATGAAGGTGGCGAGCGCGCCCTCCGGGTCGCGTGCAACGTACCAGTCGTCCTCATAGGCGGGATTGCGAACAGGCGGATTCCCGTAGCGCGCTTCATAATCCTTCGCGTAAGCGCCCATCTTCGCCTCGTCAATGGCGTACGGCGTCAGTCCCAACGTCTCCGGACCGGCTACGCGAAGGTCGAGACGGTCCCTGGGGTCGTGACGCTCCACCGAGTCGGCTTCGGTAACGGCTTCGTTGGAGGAAAGCCGCGACAGCGATGTCTCGATGGGAATTCTGTCGATGTAGTTGATCGACACGGCAATCTCCTTCCGGAAATCATTCGTGCGCGGATTCGCGCGCGCCCCCGGCGGCGTTGGCGTCATATCCGGCCATTCAATGACAAGGGTAACGCCTTCGCCAGGCCACGGTGCAATCTGGCTGTCCAGGTAGTTGGCTGGAATGCGGAAGGTCGTCGGCCCCAGCTTCACATCCACTGGCGCGTCGGAATAGGTATGGCCGTTGATGGTGCGGCCAATCTGCGTTGCGCCGGGCACCGTTCCATGCGGCTCCTGGCCGGTGGACGGCGGACGCGTGCAGGCGGTGGCGGTCACCGCGACGGCGAGCGCAAGTGCCAGGCACCGCCCGGATGACATTACGCGCATTGAGCATTCCATTGCTTGGTGTGGAGCCAACTATAGGTAACCTGTGCGCCACGGACCAGCCATGCAGCCGGGTGGCGGCGCCGCCGGAGCAACGCTGGCGATGCGGCGCCCGACCGATAAATCGTTTCGATTCAAACCATCGACAGTGCCGGGAGATCATGACCAATGCGCAGTTCAACGCTTTTGTGGCTGTTTCTTGGTTTCGCCCTGCTGGGCGGGCCGACGCATGCGCAGGACGCCCCGGTGCCTGCCCGCCTTTCCGACGCCGCGCTGCCATCGCCGCTGGATCGACTGCTGCGCGACTATGAGCATGCGTGGCGCGCAGGCGATGCGACCGCGCTTGCAGCGCTGTTCGCCGAGGACGGTTTCGTGCTGCAGAACCATCGGCCGCCGATCCGCGGTCGGCAGGCCATCCGCGCAGCCTACGAGGCAGGGTTCAAGGGAGAAGGGGGCGGGCCCTTGCAGCTGCGTGCCCTGGCATTTTCCACCGATGCCACCACCGGCTACATCATCGGTGCATACCGCTACGGGACAGGCGGCGAGGTGGGGAAGTTCACGCTGACATTGCAGCGCATGCCCGGCCAGCCGTGGAAGATCTTCTCGGACATGGACAATCTGAACGCGGCGGAGAAACGCGCAGACGTGGAGTGACGTCTGCGGCGCTGCCGACGGCTGTCAGCCCTGCATCCGCGCGACGGCATCCAGCGCGGTGATGTCCCCGTCGTCGAGAACAAGATCTGCCGATGCCATGTTCTCGCGCAGGTGATCCAGCGAGGAGGTCCCCGGGATGAGCAGGATGTTGGGCGAACGGCGCAGCAGCCATGCCAGTGCTACCTGCATCGGGGTGGCGTGCAGCTTCGCTGCGATGGTCGAAAGCGCCGAGGACTGCAACGGGCTGAAGCCGCCCAGCGGGAAGAACGGCACGTAGGCGATGCCATCCCGTGCCAGCGCATCCACCAGGGCATCGTCGTTGCGATGCGCCAGGTTGTACTGGTTCTGCACGCAGGCGATGTTGCAGAGCGTGCGCCCCTCCGCGGCCTGGGTGGCGGTGACGTTGCTCAGACCGATGTGGCGGATGAGGCCGCGCTGCTGCAATTCGGCCAGCACCGTGAGAGAGGGCGCGATCGACCCCTCGGCCGGGGCCATTACGTTGAACATGCAGCGCAGGTTGACCACGTCCAGCACCTCCAGGCCCAGGTTGCGCAGGTTGTCATGCACAGCGCGGGTCAGTTCGGCGGCGGACATCGCCGGCAGCCACTCGCCCTCGGCACCGCGCATGGCGCCTACTTTGGTTGCGATGGTCAGCTCCGCGCGATAGGGATGAAGGGCCTCGCGGATGATCTGGTTGGTGATGTGCGGCCCGTAGAAATCGCTGGTATCCAGATGGTTGACGCCCAGCTCGACCGCCTCGCGCAGCACGCGCACGGCGGCATCGCGATCGTTCGGCGGGCCGAAGACGTGGGGGCCTGCCAACTGCATGGCCCCGTATCCAAGGCGGGCAACGGCACGATCGCCAAGGGTGAAGGTGGGCAGAGCGGGCTGGTCGGTCATGGCGGGAACTCGTGGCGGGGATGGAAAGAATCTAGGGCCGGGACCGCTGTGCGACAATCCGATATAAAGCGAACGGGCTGTCCGGAAGGGCGAACAATGAGTACGCGGCTGGGCGATATGCAGGCCTTCGTCCTGGTGGCGCGGGCGGGGGGCTTCCGGGAAGCGGCCAGAGCGGCCGACATCAGCGCATCCAACCTCAGTGAGGCGGTCAAGCGCATCGAAGCCCAGCTAGGGGTGAGACTGCTCAATCGCACCACCCGCAGCGTGCGACTCACCGACGCCGGCAAGGTATTGCTGGCACGCGTCGAGCCGGCCCTGCGGGAGCTGGATACCGCGACCGACGCGATCAGTGCCTTCCGCAGCACGCCGACAGGAACGCTGCGGCTCAATGTGCCGGTCAGTGCCGCACGCCTCGTATTGCCGCGGATTCTGCCGCCTTTCATGGCCGCGTATCCGGATATCAGCGTGGAGGTCCTCACCCAGGAGAGCTTTGTCGATGTCATTGCGGCCGGGTGCGATGCAGGCATCCGCTATGGCGAGCGCCTGCAGCAGGACATGATCGCCATGCCGATCGGTCCGCGCGTGCAACGCAGCGCGACGGCAGCAGCACCGTCCTACCTGGACCGTCGCGGGCGGCCTGCGCATCCGCGCGATCTCTTCGATCACGACTGCATACGCGGGCGGTTTCCCAGTGGCGCGGTATCCGAATGGGAATTCGAGCAGGGCGGGGACGTGGTGACCATCATCCCGCGCGGGCAGCTGCTGGTGGAGATTGGAGGGGGCGTCGATCTTGCGGTAGAGGTTGCTGCGGCCGGCGGCGGCATCATCCATTTGTTCGAGGATTGGCTGCAGCCGTATCTCGGCGCCGGTGTACTGGAGCCGGTGCTGCAGCCGTGGTGGCAGTCATTCCCCGGTCCCTTCCTTTACTACCCCAACCGAACCCTCGTGCCCCCGCCGCTGAGGGCCTTCATCGATTTCATCAAGGCGCAAGCCGGGTGAGCATGTTGCGGTGCGCACGCCGCGATGCGGTAAGCGCGGAAAGGGTTGCCATGACCTACGGGGCTTCCCATCGCGGGGTGGCGCGAGCAGCATCGCCGACAGGCAAGGCACCGGCCATTGCACGGAGGCAGCATGATCAAACGCATCGGTAGCATCGTCTTCCTTGGTTTGTGCAGCGCCAGCGCGCTCGCCGCCGGCCCGGGCTATCAGCCGGGCTTCCACCCGGAACAATTGAAGGGGCCGCCCGCGGGCCGCCCCAACGAGGTACTGGTGCTGGGCTCGCCGCACCTGTCGGCATTGCCGGATACCTTTGCACCGGCGCAGCTGGAACCGCTGCTGGCGCGCCTGGTTGCATGGAAGCCGCAGGCGATCGCCGTCGAGGCGGTGTCCGGGCTGCAGTGTGACTTCATGCGCCGGTCTCCCGCGCGCTATGCCGACAGCGTCAGCAGCTATTGCGCCGATACCGGCCCGGCCAAGCGTGCAACAGGCCTGGACGTACCGGCCGCAAACGCCGAAGCCGAGCGGCTGCTGGCAACCTGGCCGGCCACGCCGAGCGCGGCGCAGCGGCGACGGCTGGCCGCCGTGTGGCTGGCTGCCGGTGAGCGCAATTCGGCGGTCGTGCAATGGTTGCGCCTGCCCCCGCAACAGCGCATCGCCGCCGATACCCTGACCGACGAACTGGTGGCCTACCTGGACAAACGCCTGCAGCGCCACGACGAGTCCGTGCTGGTGGCCGCCACGCTTGCCGCGCGGCTCGGGCTGGAGCGGGTATGGGCCGTGGATGACCATACCGCCGATGCAAGCTCGCCCAAGGAGGTGGAAGCGGCGGCCGGTGAAGCCATCCAGAAGGCGTGGGACAACCCGTACACGAAGGCGCGCGCCGATGCGGACCTTTCGCTGTACGCCCATCTGCACACGCCCGACGGCATGCTGGCGATCTACCGCGCGTACAACGCCCCGGAGGCCGCGATGCAGACCTACCGCAGCGACTTCGGCGCGGCCCTGGTCGAGCCATCGCCGCAGGGGTTCGGGCGCAATTACGTGGGCTACTGGGAAACCCGCAACCTGCGCATGGTCGCCAACATCCGCGACGTGCTGGGGCAGACGCCCGGCACCCGCCTGCTGGCCATCGTGGGCGCATCGCACAAGCCGTATTACGAGGCGTACCTCAACCTGATGCACGACGTGCAGCTGGTGGATGCCGAGGAGGTGCTGCGTTGACGGAGGAGGAACCTCGCTGGAGCGTTTGCCGTCGAGCGCTCGCGGTCCGATCGCCTTATGATCTGAAACATTCAGGAATCAGGAAGGCCGTATGTCCAGGAGAATGAGTTGGCTGGCTGTGTTCGTCCTCACGCTCAGTGTCTGCGCACCGGCAAGTGCGGCGCGCAATGTCGCCTCCGACGTCCGGGCCATCGAGCAGGTGGTGGAATCGTTTCGGACATCGCTGATCCACAAGGACAAGGCGGCCTACATGGCGCTGTTCTTCTCCGACCGGCCAGAGGACATTGGCTGGCAATTCGTCTCGGAGGATGCGCGCCTGAAGGAGATCCGCACGTCCAAGCCTGACGCGATCAAGGCGCGCCGCATTCCGTCCAACAACTTTGTCGCCCTGATCGATGAGGTGGTTGGCACTGCGGAGCCGAGGGAGGAGACGTTCTCCAACGTGAAGATCGACACCGATGGCGACGTGGCGTCGGTGTCGTTCGACTATGCGTTCCTGGCCAATGGCGCGAAGACCAACTGGGGGGCGGAAATGTGGCAACTGGTCCGCACCGAGCAGGGCTGGAAGATCTTCTCGGTGGTTTACTCCATGAGAGACAAGCGAAGCGATCCTGCGGGCTGAGCCCATTGAATCCGAGGGTCGGCGGTCTGCTGCGCGCCATGGCATCCTCCACACCTCGCCTCGCGGGTTCGATCTTCAGGGCCCGGCGATCACGCTCTCAAGCACCTCTACCGCCGTGCATATGAACAGACTACTGTCGCTCCTGGTGTTCCTGCTGTTCTCCTCGACGGCCAATGCCATCGTCATTCGAGACGATGTCGATGACGCGCAGTACCGGGTGCCGACGTCTGAGTTTCCCGCGTTGGTCGACATGCCCGGTGAGGGCCACGGCGTACTGATCGCGCCCCAGTGGGTGATCACCGCAGCCCATACGATTCCGCAGCACTCCGACCTCAAGCGAGTAGCAATCAACGGGGTCGACCGGGACGTAGCGCGCGTCGTCGTGCACGCCGGCTACAAGCCGCTGCCACAGGCCTTGATCGATCAGGCAACGGCGACCGGCGAGGCCATGCTAATCGTGGTGTTTCTCGCATCCGGCGACGACATCGCGTTGGTCAAGCTGGCACGTCCCGTAACCGATGTCGCGCCTGTCGCGCTCTACAAAGGCACTGAAGAATACAGCCAGATCGTCAAGTTACTGGGCAAGGGCGCTACGGGCACCGGTGCCACCGGGCACGATCCCAAGGCCAGCCATCGCGGCGAGCTTCGGCGCGCGTTCAACCAGGTCTCCAGCGCCTACGACCGCTGGTTCTGCTATGTGTTCGACAAGCCGCCCACGGGGCTGCCCCTGGAAGGCGTGCTGGGCAACGGGGACAGTGGCGGTCCCGTGCTTGTGCAGGACGGCGGCCAATGGGTGCTGGCGGGGCTGGCCTCATGGAAATTCGTGGAGGGCAATGTGCTGACGGCCTGGCCCGGGCGTTATGGGCAGATCAGCTGCAACGTGCGTTTGAGCTATTACCGCGGGTGGATCGAGGGTGTACTTTCTGGCGAATCCGGGGTGGTGCACTGACCGCGTTACGCGATGCCGGCAGTGAAGCGCACTGGCGGTCACTCTCTGGTACAGACCAAAGACGTTCGGTGGGTGCAACCACTACGCTGCAGTTGACTTGCCATCACCCTGCGAAAGCAAGAATGCCTTCCATGTCGACAGCGCAACACTCACGCCGGATCAATGCAGCCGCCAAGGCCGTTCTCGGCCCGCTCGGCTGCGTGCGGAAGGGCCGCTCCCGCATCTGGCTTGGTGATGCAAACGGCCGCGCGCACCAGAGCGCTGCTGAAGCTTCCGCCACGCGCGTAACCGCCACCGGGCGCGATGAGCGGTACCCCGCGGCCCGCCTCGTCAGGGTGCGCCAGCGAGCGACCCGGCCGCTCCCTCCTGCAAGGCGGCCCGGATCGATCCAGCCAGGTCGCTGCGGGTGAACGGCTTGGCCAGGATCGCGATGTTCCTGCCAAGCGCGCCGCTGGCGTCGAGGTCGCGCGGGTAGCCGGAGGTGAACAGCACATGCAGGTCGAGGTTCCGCGCCAGTGCGCGTTTGGCCAGTTCCCATCCCGACATGCCGGGCATCACGATGTCCGAGAACAGCAGGTCCACGGCGACATCGGTACGCTCCAGAAGTCGCATGGCAGAGGGGCCGTCATGCGCTTCCAGCACGCGGTAACCGAGCTGGCGCAGGGTTTCCACGGTGTAGGCGCGGACATCGTCGTTGTCCTCGGCGACCAGGATCGTGGTGTCCTCCAGGACCTCGTAGAGTCCCTGTCGCGGTTCGCCGAGCGGCCGGTCATGCGGCAGCGGCGCGGACGAACGCGGGAACAACATGGTGATGGTGGTGCCGACACCAGGCGCGGAATCGAGCAGCACGTGGCCACCGGACTGCTTGACGAACCCGTACACCATCGACAACCCCAGGCCGGTGCCGCGGCCCACTTCCTTGGTGGTGAAGAACGGTTCGAACACGCGCGCCATGGTCTCGGCGGACATGCCGTGGCCACTGTCGCGCACGCGCACCATCGCGTAGTGGCCCGGCGGCACATCGGGGTTCTGGTTGCTGAAATCGTCATCCAGATGGGCGTTGTCCACCTCGATGGTGAGCCGTCCTCCCTCGGGCATCGCGTCGCGCGCGTTGACGGCCAGGTTGAGCACCGAGGCCTCCAGCTGGCTCGGGTCGATCTCCACGCACCAGATGTCCGGGCTGTGCAACATCTCCAGTTGCACCAGTTCGCCGAGCGAACGCTTGAGCATGTCCTGCATGTCGCTGACCTGCGCGTTGAGGTCCACCGGCAGATTGCGCAGCGGCTGCCGACGCGAGAAGGCGAGCAATCGCTGGGTGACGTTGGCCGCACGCATCACGCCCTTGAGTGCGTTGTCCAGCGAGTGCGCGGCATTGCCGGCGCTGTCGCCGAGCCGGTCGATCAGCAGCTGGGCATACTCCACGTTGCCGGCGATCACGGTCAGGATATTGTTGAAATCGTGGGCGATGCCGCCGGTGAGCTGGCCGACGGCCTCGATCTTCTGGCTCTGGCGAAGCGCTTCCTCGGCCTGGCGGCGCGCGGTGGTCTCCACCGCTTCGGATACCACGGCGGTGACCTTGCCCTGGTGGTCCAGCAGCGGCCGGAAGGAAAATTCGAAGGTCCGCATGCCGGTAGGCAGGCGCAGCTCCAGCTCGTGCCGGGAGGCCATCCCTGCGGCGGCCTCAAGCACCGCCTGGCAGACGATCGCCGGTACGCCCTCGGTATCGGCAAACCACGCCGATTCGCAGTACACCGCGCCGCGCACATCCTGCTTGGTGGCCAGGATGGCGGCCAGCGACGCGGAGTTGGTGTCGATGATGCGGCCATCCAGGGTCAGCAGATTCTGGTGCTGGAAGCTGGACTCGAACAGCGCCTGCAGCCGGCTTTCGCTGCGGTGCAGGGCCGAGGTGCGCTCGTCGACCTGGCGCTCGAGCGATTCGTTGCTGGCTTTCAGCAACGACTGCGCCTGCTTCAACTCGCTGATGTCGCGGGCCATGGCGTAGTACCCCATGACCGTGCCGTCGGCGGTGAGCTCGGGCACGCAATCGACCTGGGCGTAGCGCGGCGTGGCGCCGTTGCGCTGGGACAGCGTTTCGAAGCTGACTTTCTGGCCCGACAGCACCTTGTCCAGGTGCTGCTGCATCTGCGCGAACGCTTCATCGCCGACGATTTCGCGCGCGTGCATGCCGACCAGGCTTTCCGGGTCGCGCCCGTGCCATTCGAAGTAGGCCTGGTTGGCGAAACGATAACGGTGGTCCTGGCCGAAATAGGCGATCAGCGCCGGCAGCGAATCGGTGATCAACCGCAGCCGCTGGTGGCTGTCGTGCAGCTCGGCCTCCACGCGGGCCAGCCGGCGTCGCTCCTGGGCCTCGCCGATGGCACGGACGATGGCGTCAGGCAGCCGCTGCAGCCGCGACTTGACCACGTAGTCGCGCGCACCGCGCCTGAGCGCCTGGACCGCGAGCTCTTCGGTCAGGGTGCCGGACACGAAGATGAAGGGGATTTCCGGGGCGACGTCGCAGGCCAGTGCCAGCGCGGCGTCGCCGTCGAAGCCGGGCAGCACATGGTCGGCCAGGATGACGTCGAACGCAGCGCCGCGCAGGGCATCGAGCATTCCCTGGTGGGACCAGGTCCGTTCGAAGGTAAAGGGCAGCGCGGCGCGGCGCAGCTGCAGTGCGATGAGTTCGGCATCCAGCGCATTGTCCTCGACCATCAGGATGCGGATCGGTGTGCCCGGTGCAGCGTCAGCCATCTTTTCTGCTCTTGGCGCCGAACAGGGTCCCGTGCGGCGGCGGTTGATTGGTGATGCCCCAGAACATGCCCAGGCCCTGGATGGCCTCCAGGAACTCCTTGAAGTCCACCGGCTTGACCACGAAGGCATTCACGCCCAGCTCGTAGCTGCGGATCAGGTCCTGTTCTTCGCGCGAGGAGGTCAGCATCACCACCGGCGTGCTGCTCAGCGCGGCATCAGTACGTATTTCGCGGAGTACGTCGAGCCCATTGAGCTTGGGCAGTTTCAGGTCCAGCAGTACCACCACCGGGCCGCCATGCATGGCGCCCTCGTAGCGGCCCTGGCAACGCAGGTACTCAAGCGCTTCCACGCCGTCACGCACATGGGTGACATCGTTCAGCAGCTGGCAGCGGGCGAGGGCGGCCATGGTCAGTTCAGCGTCTTTCGGGTTGTCTTCCACGAGCAGGATCGGTCGCAGATCTCTCATACTTTGTCTCCAGTAGCGAAGGGGATGGTGAAGAAGAATGTCGCCCCGACGCCTACCTCGCCTTCGGCCCAGGTGCGGCCGCCGTGACGGGTGATGATGCGGTGCACGTTGGCCAGGCCGATGCCGGTGCCTTCGTATTCGTCTGAATGGTGCAGGCGCTGGAACACGCCGAAGAGTTTGTCCACGTAGCGCATGTCGAACCCGCAGCCGTTGTCGCGGACGAAGAACACCTCTTCGGTGTCGGTGCGCTGATGCCCCACCTCGATGACCGGCTGGGGCGTGTCGCGGGTGAATTTGATCGCGTTGGCCAGCAGGTTCTGCCAGACCAGCCGCAGCATCCCGGGGTCGGCCTGGACACGCGGCAGCGGCGGCACCGCCCACTGGATGGAGCGTCCGGCATATTCCATGTCCAGCTTGTGCCGGACATCTTCGACCAGGGCGGTCATGTCCATGGAAATCTGACCCATCGTGGACCGGCCCATCTGCGAGAAGCTGAGCAGGTCATCCACCAGTGTTCCCGCTGATTGTGCAGACTCGACGATGGTGTCGAGAAATCTCTTTTCTGAATCGTTCAATCTGTCGCTGGCCGAGGCCCAGAGCAGTTCCGAATAGCCCACGATATGGCGGAACGGTGCGCGCAGGTCATGGCTGACCGAGTAGGAGAAGGCTTCCAGCTCCTTGTTGCTGCGCAGGAGCTGTTCGTTGAGCGCGGCCATTTCCTCGGCCTTGCGCAGCACGATGTCCACGATGGCCGCACGCAGTTCCAGCGCGGCATCGCGATCGACCGCGTTCCAGGGCGATGACTGCCGGCGCACCGTTTCCTTCCAGCCTTCAAACGAGGTGCGCGGGGTAAGCGCGCCGGTCGCTTCCTTGCGCGGGTCGCCGCCCCAGCGCACGGTGCGGACGACCTCGGGACGGAACCACAGCACGTAGCTGTCATGCACCTGCGAAATGGAAATGGCCAGCACGCCACTGGCCACGTCGGCGAAGGCCTCGGCGTCCTTCCACAGGGAGGGCAGGCGTTCGGTGCAGAACAGATCGCCCTCGCGCTGTTGGGCCGCCAGCCACTGCACCAGGTGCATCACCTGCGCCTGGCTGGGGCAGTCGCCATGCAGGATGCACTCACCCCGGTGCACGATCGCCGCGCCGGATGACTCGGTCAACGCCAGCAGGCTGCGCTGGTCGCGACCGAGTGCGGCCATGAAATCCTGGTCGCCGGCCATGCGTGCAAGCAGCCGTACCTGGATGGCACGGCGCGCGATGCGTTGTTCCACGCCCAACGCGCGTTCTTTCAGCGCGATCTGCAGGGAGAGGATCTGGCCGATGAATTCACAGGCGGTGCGTACGTGATAGGGCACCCGCCGCGGGGTCTGGTTATGGCAGGAGATCAGCCCCCACAACTGGCCTTCGCGCAGCAGTGATACCGACATCGACGCGCCGGTGCCCATGTTGCGCATGTACTGCAGGTGCACGGGGGACACGCTGCGCAGCGAAACCGGACTGAGGTCGGTAGGCGGGGCATCGGCCAAGGCGGCGTTGCGGACCAGCGGTACGGGCTGGTAATTGCTGTCGGCGATCAGCCGGACCCGGTTCTGCCGGTACAGCTCGCGTGCCTGGGCGGGGATATCCGACTCGGGAAAACGCAGGTCCAGGTAACTGGGCAGTACGTCGTTCCTGTCTTCGGCAATGACCGCGCCATTCCACTCTTCGTCAAAGCGATAGACCAGCACGCGGTCCAGGCCGGTCAGTTCGCGGACCTGCGCGGCGGCGAGATCGCACAACGCTGCCAACGTGGCTGCGCGCTCGATCGCGCCCATGAAATGGCGGATCGAGGGATACAGATCCTCCAGCGAGCCCGGCTCACCGGGCACCGGCGCCTCGAGCTCGACGATGAGGGTGTCGCCCACGCGGTGGGCCTGCACATGATGGGCGCCATGCCCGCCGATCGCGTGGGCGCCGAGGAACTGCGAGGTGTCCTGCGCCATGGCTTCCAGGGCCGGCCTGCACCGCGCCAGTGCGCCGCCCAGGACAGCATCGATGGGCTGGCCGAGCGGGTCGCCGAACGCCTCCAGCAGCTCTGCGCGCGCGACCGCGCGCGCAGTGACCAGCAACGATGCCGGCTCCAGCACGAGGATCAGGCCGTAGGGCTGTATGGCGCCGGGCGTGCGTATCGGCTCGCTGGCGCAACCGCTGAGATCCAGGGGATGTTCGCCGGAATTCCAGGATGACATGCTGTTGAACTCCCACCAATTGCCGTGACAAGACCGCTCGAAGGACACCGCCGATCGATTGCCCGGCGAGCACCGGCCACCCCACCTTGGTGTGACACGGCGCACATAGCTTCGCATATCAGGTCTGCCCAACCGGTGACGATGCAGCGTGTTGGAGGCGCGCGCAGGGCAAGCGCAAACGCTGCGGCCTCAGTCGAACGCGTCGGCGACATAGCTGGCGACACGTCCGAATGCGGCATCCGCTCCCTGCAACAGCAGTGCTTCCTGCCGCTCATCGAGCACTATCGCATCGAGCTCGGCGGTGAACGTGCGCCAGGCAGCAGCCACGCCTTCCTGGGCAGGCGCCAGGTGCCGGGCACCGAAGTGCGGGTGCAGCCCGAGCCCGGCGGCCATCTTCAGGATCACCGCGCCACCAAGCGCCGAGCCCTCCACGACGTAGAGCCAGCCCAGCCGGTACGCGAGCGGTCCGGCCACCGGATCTGCCGGGTGATCCATGGGCACGCCTGCGGCGAGATCGGCCAGGTCGCGTTCGATCAGCGCAACGCGTTGCCGTCCCCGCACACTGGGCAGTTGCTGCAGGATGTCCGGGCAGGCGTACAGACCCTGCACGTCGGCATGCAGACGATGCTGGACGCGGACGAAGCGGGCAAATGCCGCGCGGCTGGCGAAAATGCCCATCCCCAGGATCCGCGCATCGACGCGGCGGTGGGCCTGGTCGGTGGCGGCCTTCAGACGTTGCGCACGTGACGCGCCGGGTGCGGGAGGGACGGTGGGCAGCACTGACGGCACAGGGGGAGCAGAAGAATGGATGGCGGACAGCTATCGTATCAAGGCCACCTGTAAACCTCTTACGGGTCGATCCGGGTGGAGTCGATCCGCTTGCGCCCTTCCTGGGTGAGGTCGATGTCGCCATCTTCGGCCTGCGCCGCGTAGCCGGCCTTCACCGCCCAGTTGGCGTCCTCATCGGAAACCGGCCGGGTGGCGTTGATGTCATCCAGGATGCGGCGTTGCTCGGCGGTCAGGCTCACGTGGCGGACCTGTCGGCGCCCAGGGCGGCCACATCCTGTCTGGCGCGCAGGGCGCGGCGGTGGTTCACCCACCACACCAGGCCCGGCAATCCGTACAGCACGGCGCCGACCAGCAGAAAGATCTTGAATGCGGTGTTCATGATGTGTCGATGTTCACGGGCGACAGCTGCAGTTCAGCAGATTCCCCGTGAAGCCGTCGTCCATCCGGCGCATGGACCGGGTGGTGCCGACGGTTGGCCGGCTCGGGGCACTGTGCCCCGGAATGTGTAGCCGGCCAGCGGCCGGCACTACTACAGCCGGCCAGCGGCCGGCACTACTACAGCCGGCCAGCGGCCGGCACTACTTCATGTTGGGCCCACATTGGCTTTGTAGGGTTGTTTTGATTCGCTGCGAGCCCGCAGCGCCCGCACTGGAGCGACGATGCCCCGCGACGACCACCCTGAAACGACCCCCCGCACGACCCCATCCTCCGCGCGGCGCCTGCGCCGCTGGCTGATCCGCCTGCTGGTACTGGCCGCCTGCGCGCTGGCGATTGGCATGCTGTGGAACAGTCACTGGGCACAGGTGCCGCGCGCGCTGTGGACACTGTCGCGGCTGCCGCCGCCACGTGCGCTGCCGGTGCCGGTGGAGGGAGTGACGGCCCGGCGCATCGCCGATACCTTCGGCGCACCGCGCGGGCGCGACCGCACCCATGCCGGCGTGGATATCTTCGCCAGGCGCGGCACCGCCGTTCGCAGCGTCGGCGACGGGGTCGTGGTGGATATCCGCGAAGGCGGCCTGGGCGGGCGCCAGGTATGGGTGCTGGGTCCGGCGCGCGAGCGCTACTACTACGCCCATCTGGAGGGCTGGCGCGAGGGCCTGGTGCGCGGGGAGGTGGTCACTGCAGGGACCGTGCTGGGTTACGTCGGCGACAGCGGCAACGCCAGGGGCACGCCGCCGCACCTGCACTGGGGCATCTATGGCGCCGATGGCGCGTACGATCCGCTGCCACTGCTGCGCGCATGGAAACCGGCACCGGTCGGCGCCCCACCGCGCAGCGACTGAGTGCGCAGCCCGACGGCGTGCCGCGGGCACTGCGCTAACGGCTGGATCGCGCGCCTGCCGGTACCAGGGCTTCATCAAACAGGTGGGTCGCCTGCACGATCGCGGCCGCGTGGGTTTCCTCGCGCGGTATCGTGCCGCTGCACAGCGCAGGCATGGCCTGCCGCCCGGCATCGGTGCAGGTAGCCAGGAAATCGTAATGGCCGACGTCGGGCGCGATACGCATCCCGGCAGACGGGCTCAGCGCGGCAACCACCTCGGCGTTGGTGACCGGCGGGGCTACCTCATCCGCATCCCCGGCCAGGATCGACATCGGTTGCTGCAGCTTCCGTAGTTGGTCCGGCGGAAACGCCTGCACGATCGCCGGGGCCATCAGGAACACCGCGCCGATACCGGGGATGCCGTGGTCGTCCGCGGCACGCGCCATGTAAGGCGCCAGCGCAGGCGATGCGGCGGCGGCAATGCGCGCTTCCAGCGTTGTGTCGCGCGATTCCAGCTGCGGCCGGCACACGCCATCATCGGGCTGTGCGCGGCAGAACGCGATCAGTCGTGCCAAGTCCACGCGCGCCCCGGCAGCGACCAGCGCGGTGAAGCCGCCGGCCGAGAACCCGGCCACGCCCACCCGGCGGTCGTCCACGTGCGGCCCCAGCTGCGGGTCCGCCCGCACGGCGGCCAGCGCAGCCTTGAGATCTTCGGCGCGCTCCCAGATCAGGATGCTGCCGGCCAGCGTCATCGGGTCGATGCCGTTGTTGCCGGGGTGGTCCACCGCGATCACCAGATAGCCCGCGCGCGCCAGTGCGATGCCGAACCAGCCCATCATCCGCGCGCTGCCGCCGTTGCCGTGCGACAGCAGCAGGGTGGGCAGGCGGCCGGAGGCGATTTTGGCATCGGCGGCTGCGCTGCCCACGGTGAACAGCGGTGTATCCGGCGGCCCGATGACGATCGGCTGTTCGCGTGCCTCCGGCGTGGCCGGATACCACACGGTGTAGCGCAGAGCATCACGCCCGGCGGCATCGCGCACCGCCGCGCTGGGCAGGTGGGCCACGCCATGCCGCTCGCCGACAGGCACCGTCGGCGGCGCGGCAACCGCGGGGACGCTGGCGGCACCGAGCAGCAGCAACAGAAGTGGCAGGGTCAGGCGCATGCGGTGTCTCCGGTGTGTGCGGTGTCGGCCAGCGGCAGCCAGATCTGCATGCCGCCGTGGCCGGTGGTGTCATCGAAGCGCGCGTCGTAGCGCTCCAGTTCGGGGGCGTCGGCCAGGCTGAGCCCGGCCGACGGCAGGTAGTGGTTCAACAGCCAGTACCAGGTCGAGCGGATGGCCGAGATGTGCCCGGCATGCCAGGCCACCACGTAGCGACGCGCGGGGATGCGGATTGCCTGCCAGCCCGGCGGCAGGCTGGCGAAACCCGGCACCTCGATACCGGCGATGTAGTCGAAGCTGCCCTCGTCGTCGCTGTTGCAGCACACGCCGTAGCTGACGACGGGTGCCCGTGGGCACTGCGTCGCCAGCTGCTGCCATTGCGAGGGAATCGACGCCACCGACGCACCGCGATGGCGCGCACCGATACCGGCGACCAGCAGCGCACCGGCGTCGACGAGGGTTGGTGGCCGGGTGCAGGGCTGGGCCACGTCATCGAGCTTGATCGCCTCGACCAGCGTGATATCGCCCAGGCCCTGCGCCCGCACCTGCTCGGGCGTGCGCCCGAACTGCTCGCCGAAGGCGCGGGTAAAGGTGGTATGCGATGCATAGCCGGCACCGAGTGCGACCTCCAGGATGTCGCTTGCGCCGCTGGCCAACCGTCGCGCCGCCTCGCTCAGGCGTCGGCCACGCAGGTAGCGCACCAGCGAAGTGCCGGTGCTGGCCTGGAACAGCCGCGACAGGTGGAACGGCGACAGGCCGACCACCGCGGCGATATCGGCCAGCGCGATCGGCGCGGCGTGGTGGCTTTCGATGTACCACAGGGCCCTGCGTGCCGCACTCATGCGGTTCCCTCCCGCTGCACAGGCACGCAGCGTAGCCCAGCGCGGGGGCGGGCGCTTGGCCGTTCTTGCTGCGCATCGGTGCGTGTCAGCCTCGGCCTCCAGCGCAGGAGCCCGCGCCCGGCGGTGTCGTGCGATGGCCTCGGCAGGCGGTCACGCCGCCCCGCGCAACCACGCTGCGATCGCTTCGCGCAGGCGTGGATGCGCTGGCACGGTAATGCCGAACGCATCGCGCAGCACCGCCAGAACGTCGTCCACATCGGTCAGCAGCCGGCGCTCACTCGGCTGGCCGCTGCGGTGCACGGTATACGCGCCCCCGCCAAGCGTCCGCCGCCAGCCGGGGCCGGCCAGCGCTGCCCGCAGCTGCCCGGGAAAAGAGGAGTGCGGATGGGTGCACACATACCAGTTGCCCACCACATGGTCGATCGCCGCCTGCGGCTGCAGGTCGAAGCGGTACAGCGGCCGCCACTCGCCATCGATGTCCACCTGCAGCAGGTAGTCCGCGTCGTGCAGGTCCAGCCGATAGCGCGCGTGCGGTGTTGCCTGCGCGAAACGGTTGTCCAGCCGCAGCGGACCGGTGGGGGTGTTGCCGCCGAAGCCGACATCGACGCTGTAGTCCACCGCCCCGATCCGCACCAGCACCAGCATGTGGGTGCGCGGCGTCGGGGCATCATCGGTCTGTCCCATCACCACCCGCGCGGCGATCGCACGCGCGTCGAAACCCAGCTGCTGCAGTAGCGCCAGGAAGAGTCCGTTGAGTTCATAGCAGTACCCGCCACGGCCTTGGTGCAGCAGCTTGTGCTGCACGCTGGGCAGATCGATGGCGACGGCGTCGCGCAGCAGTGTGGTCAGGGTCTCGAACGGGAACGTGGCGTTGTGCCGGGCCTGCAGCAGGGCGAGCGTGGCCAGGGTGGGCGGCGGCGGGGCGGCCAGGCCCAGCCGGGCCAGGTAGGCGTTGCGGGTGTGCAGGTCCATCGGTCGGCCATCGGGGTAGGGGTGCCGCCACTGTGGCGGCTCAACCGCGGTTGAGGTCAAGCCGGGCCGATTGTCCGCCTGCCGTCATCTTGCCGTCGTCTGTGCCGGGTACAACGGGCGCACCGGGCGATGTGGCCGGGCGGCGGGAGAAAAAGGGCTAAAGTCCGCGCGAACGCGGCCGATACCGATGCGTCCTTCTGCCTGGAGTGCGTGATGTCGGTCGTCCCCCACCGCCTGTCTGCGTCGCTTGCCCGCCTGGGCCAGCGGCCTCCATTCCATCACCTTGCGCGCGGGAGTGCGTTCCTGCGCAGGCTCAGTGTGGCACGCAAACTCAAGGCCGCGCTGGTGATCTGCGGCAGCGGCCTGCTGGTGGTGGCACTGGTCTATGCGTGGACCGGCCACAACAGCGAGCGCGCCGCGGCAACCTTTGCCGCACACCAGCAGGATGCGGCGCTGGCGGCTGCGCTGGCTACGGAAGTGGCCGAGGCCCGCCGGCTGCAGACCCGGTATGCCAGCACCTTCAACGATGCCGACCGCCACGCCTTGCAGCAGGCCCAGCAGCAGCTGCAGCAGTCGTTGGCGAAACTGCAGCGCGATCCCCACGATGCGGGCACCGCCACGGCGCTGCGCACGCTCGCCGAGCGCGCTCGTGCGTTCGCCGACGGCATCACTGCATTGAACGCGCGGGCCGACGAGATGGGCCGTGGCGAGGCTGGCCTGCGTGCGCAGCTGGATGCCAGTGCCGATGCCGTGGGCACACTGCTCGGCGATAGCGCGCCGGCGTCGCTGACCTCGCACTGGCAGGTGATGCGCCGCGAGGAGGCGCTGCTGTTGCTCACCGGCGATTCGGCGCATGCTGACCGCGCCAGCGAAACCAAGCTGCCGTTCGAACTGGCGTTGTCCGCGTCGAACCTGCCCGCTGCCACGCAGGACGCCCTGCGCAGCGGCATGGACGCCTATCAGGGCGCCTTGCTCGCCTACACGGCCGCGCGCGTCGGCCTGGATGTCGAGGCGGCCGCGTCGAGCGATACCGCCGCGCAGATCGCGCCGGCGCTGCAACAGCTGGAACGCGCGCAGCGTGCGGCACTGGACGCCGCACGTGGCCGCCAGCAATCGCAGGCCCGGGCGATGACGCTGCTGTTCGGCATTACCCTGGCCCTGGTCGCGGTCGTGCTGATCGGCAGCCTGCTGCTGGTGCTGCGCGCGGTACGCCGCCCGATCGCCGACACCCTGCGCTTTGCCGAAGCCATCGCCGAAGACCGCCTGGACACGGTGCTGACCGTCCACAACCCGCATGATGAGATTGGCCAGCTGGCCCAGCGGCTGGTGCACATGCAGCAGCGGCTGCGCGAACGCATCGAGGCTGAGCGTGCCACCGCACGCGACAACGCGCGGGCGCGACAGGCGCTGGACAGCGCGCAGACCGGGGTGATGGTGCTCGATCCGGACGGCCGGATCAGCCTGCTCAATCATGCGCTGCTGGTGGAACTGGCCGTGCAGGAAGGGCAGTGGCGCGGGCAACCGGCGCAGGCGCTGCACCCGGTGTTCACCCGCATCCACGCCGAACTGCACGGCACCGCCTCGGCCCGGCACGAGATCGAACATGCGCGCACCCGCTACCAGCTGGTGGTCACCCCGATCATCGATGGGGGCCAGCTGTTGGGCGCGGCGGTGGAATGGCGCAGCCGCGCGCTGGAAACCACGGTGGAAACCGAAGTGGCCGCGCTGGTCGATGCGGCCGCGCAGGGCCAGCTGCACGGCCGCATCCAGACCGAGGGCAAGCAGGGCTTCGTGCTGACCCTGGCGATCAGCATCAACCGCCTGCTGGATACCTTCCAGGGCAACCTGTCGGCACTGCAGGTCCTGCTCTCTGCGCTGGCCCAGGGCGACCTGCGGGCGCGCATGCAGGGGGAGTTCCAGGGGGTGTTCGCGCACATGCGCGACGATGCCAACGCCACCGTGCAGCAGCTCACCGATATCGTCGCGCGCATCCAGCAGGCCTCGCAGGCCATCAACGGCGCCGCGGGAGAGATCGTGGCCGGCAACCGGGAACTGGCCGGACGTACCGAGCGCCAGGCCGCGCACCTGGAAGAGACCGCCTCGTCGATGGAGGAACTCACCGCCACCGTGCGACAGAACGCCGATGCCGCCCAGCAGGCCAACCAGCTGGCACTGCAGGCCACCGGCATCGCCCGGCAGGGTGGGGCATCGGTAGCGCAAGTGGTGGCGAGCATGCGCGAGATCGCCCAGGCCTCGCACCGCATCGCCGACATCACCGGTGTCATCGATGGCATCGCCTTCCAGACCAACATCCTTGCCCTCAATGCCGCCGTGGAAGCGGCGCGTGCCGGCGAGCAGGGCCGCAGCTTCGCGGTGGTGGCTGGCGAAGTACGCCTGTTGGCCCAGCGCAGTGCCGATGCGGCGCGGCAGATCAAGGGCCTGATCGAGGCCTCGGTGGACACCGTCGCCGCCGGTACCCGCCAGGTCGACCAGGCGGGCGCAACCATGGGTCAGATCGTCGGCAGCGTGCAGCAGGTCAGCGCCATCATGGCCAGCATCTCGGCCGCCTCGCAGCAGCAGAGTGCCGGCATCGAACAGGTCGGGCAGACGCTGCTGCAGATGGACGGCAGCACCCAGCAGAACGCCGCGCTGGTGGAAGAGGCGTCGGCCTCGGCACATGCGATGGAGCGCCAGGCGGCGCTGTTGTCCGAGGCAGTGGACGCCTTCGTGGTGGCGCGCCCGGACGCGCGCCGGGTGGCCAGGGCGGCGGCGTAGCATACGCCGCACTCACGTCCCTTCACTGGCCGCTTGCGCGTGCGCTCACTATCCTGCGTGCATGAGCACCCGTCGCAAACCCCGCACCTCCGCCGCCACGGACGCCTTCGTACGCGTCCGTGGCGCCCGCGAACACAATCTCAAGGATGTCGATGTCGACATCCCGCGCGATGCGCTGGTGGTGTTCTCCGGCATCTCCGGGTCGGGCAAGTCGTCGCTGGCCTTCGGCACGCTCTACGCCGAAGCGCAGCGCCGCTACCTGGAGTCGTTGTCGCCCTACGCACGCCGGTTGATCGACCAGGTCGGCGTGCCGGACGTCGATGCGATCGAAGGCCTGCCGCCGGCGGTGGCGCTGCAGCAGCAGCGCGGTACCGCCAGCGTGCGCTCCAGCGTGGGCAGCGTGACCACCTTGTCCAGCCTGCTGCGCATGCTGTATTCGCGGGCGGGCACGTATCCGGCCAGGCAGCCGATGCTGTACGCCGAAGACTTCTCGCCCAACACCCCGCAGGGGGCCTGCCCGAACTGCCACGGCCTGGGCCATGTGTACGAGGTGACCGAGCAGTCGATGGTGCCCGACCCGTCGCTGAGCATCCGCGAACGTGCCATCGCCGCGTGGCCGCCTGCCTGGCACGGACAGAACCAGCGCGACATCCTGGTCACCCTTGGCTACAACGTGGACATCCCGTGGCGCGACCTGCCCAAAAAGCAGCGCGACTGGATCCTGTTCACCGAAGAACAACCGGTGGTGCCGGTATACGCCGGTTTCACCCCGGCCGAAACCCGCGCCGCGCTGCGCCGCAAGGAAGAGCCCAGCTACATGGGAACCTTCAGCGGTGCGCGCCGCTACGTGCTGCACACCTTTGCGACCACGCAGAGCGCGATGATGAAAAAGCGCGTGGCCCGTTACATGGTCGGCACCGCGTGCCCGGTCTGCGACGGCAAGCGGCTCAAGCGCGAAGCGCTGTCGGTCACCTTTGCCGGTCTGGATATCGGCGCGTTGTCGCAGCTCTCACTCAGTGCCATGGCCGATGCGCTGCGCCCGGCCGCCGAAGGCCACTTCGATGCGCCCACCACGGCGGCCACGCGCAGCCGCGCGGCGGGCCGCAAGGCGCTGCAGGCGCGCGCGGCTGCCGGTGGCCCTTCGCACGTGGGCGGCAGCGATGTGCGCCGCACCCCGGACCTGTCCGAAGAGAAGCGCATCGCCGCTCAGCGGATCGCCCACGACCTGGTCGAGCGCATCGGCACCCTGCAGGACCTGGGCCTGGGCTATCTGTCGATGGACCGCGCCACCCCGACGCTTTCGCCCGGCGAACTGCAACGCCTGCGTCTGGCCACGCAGATCCGCTCCAGCCTGTTCGGGGTGGTGTACGTGCTGGATGAGCCCACCGCTGGCCTGCATCCGGCCGATGGCGAGGCGCTGTACCGCGCGCTGGACCAGCTCAAGGCCGGCGGCAATACGCTGTTCGTGGTCGAGCACGATCTGGAGATGCTGCGTCGTGCGGACTGGCTGGTCGATGTGGGCCCCGGCGCCGGCCAGCACGGCGGGCAGGTGCTCTACAGCGGACCGCCCGACGGCCTGCGCACGGTCACGGCGTCGGTCACCGCGCCGTATCTTTTCGATAGCGGTCGCGGTGAACGGCGCACGCCACGCACGCCCTCGGGCTGGCTGGAACTGCGCGGCATCCACCGCAACAACCTGCATGGCCTGGACGCACGCTTCCCGCTCGGGGCGTTCACTGCGGTGACCGGCGTGTCCGGGTCGGGCAAATCCAGCCTGGTCAGCCAGGCACTGGTGGAACTGGTCGGCGAACACCTCGGCCACGAGCCGGTGGTGGAAGAAGTGGACAGCGAGCTGCCGGTACCCGCCAGCATCGAGCGCACCCGTGGCCGCCTGCATGCCGGTGGCAAGGCGATCAAGCGGCTGGTCAACGTCGACCAGAAGCCAATCGGGCGCACCCCGCGCTCCAACCTGGCCACCTACACCGGCCTGTTCGACCACGTGCGCCGGCTGTTCGCCGCCACCCGGATGGCCAAGGCGCGCCGCTACAGTGCCGGGCGGTTCTCGTTCAATGTCGCCCAGGGCCGCTGTGATACCTGCGAGGGCGAGGGCTTCGTGCATGTCGAACTGCTGTTCATGCCCAGCGTCTACGCGCCGTGCCCGACCTGCCACGGGCAGCGTTACAACGCCAAGACCCTGGAAGTGGAATGGAACGGCCGCAACATCGCGCAGGTGTTGGCGATGACGGTGGAGGACGCCCTGCTGTTCTTCGCCGAGGAAGCGCCGGTACAGCGCCCGCTGCAGTTGCTGCGCGATATCGGCCTGGGCTACCTACGGCTGGGCCAGCCGGCCACCGAGCTGTCCGGTGGCGAAGCGCAGCGGATCAAGCTGGCCACCGAACTGCAGCGCAGCCAGCACGGCAGCAGCCTGTACGTGCTGGACGAGCCGACCACCGGCCTGCATCCGGCCGACGTGGACAAACTGATGGCGCAGTTGCACGGGTTGGTCGATGCCGGCAACACGGTGGTGGTGGTCGAACACGATCTGCGCGTGGTCGCCGATGCGGACTGGGTGATCGACGTCGGCCCGGGCGCGGGCGAGCAGGGCGGCACGATCGTCGCCGAAGGCACGCCCGCGCAGGTCAGCCGCGCCACCGCCGGCGCGACTGCGCGTTACCTGCGCCGCTGGTTCAAATAAGGTTTCTCTCCCGTCGGGCTGTGTCTTCGGTCGGGTCTGTCGCGCGCGACGGGGCTTGGCTTGCGACAGACGAGCGGGCAAACCTGGCTTCTGACGTTGGTCGGCGGGTCGGGCGCTGGGTGCCCATGCCCTTGGAGGCGAAATAAAGGAGGAGGTGGCGGCCGCAGGCCGACGCCGGAGGACATTCGCCGGAAAGGGCATGGGCACCCAGTGCCCGACCTGCCCGGCTCAATACACGTCGCGGCGGTAACGACCTTCACCCAGCAGCACGTCCACCTGGTCCTCGCCCAGCACCTCGCGCAGCACCGCGTCCACGCCGTCGGCCATGCCGTGCAGCGAGCCGCACACGTAGATGCTGCCGCCCATCGCCACCCATGCCTGCAGCGCCTGCGGTGCCGCGCGCAGCCGATGCTGCACGTAACCGCCGCCGTCGGCATCACGCGAGAACACGAGGTCGACATGGGCCAGGTGGCCGTCGCGTTGCCAGGTTGCGATCTCGTCGCGATACAGCTGATCGAAGGCGCGGGTGCGTTCGCCAAACACCAGCCAATGGCCGCGGTCACCCTGCAAGGCGGCCTCGCGCAGCAGGCTGCGCAACCCGGCGATGCCGGTGCCGTTGCCGATCAACAGCATCGGTGCATGTTCGGGGAAGCGATGGAACCCGGCATTGCGGCGCACGCGTGCCTGGATCGTCTCGCCCGGAGCGGCATGCACGCAGAGCCAGCCCGAGCCCAATCCGGCGCGGCCATCGGGCAGTGTGGTCTGGCGAATCACCAGTTGCAGTCGGTCGTCCTGCGGTACCGAGGCGATCGAGTACTCGCGGTGCGGCAGCACCGGCAGCCCGGCCAGCCAAGTCGCGGCCTCGTGCGTCGATGCGGGCCACGCCTCATCCGGCATCATCCGCCCGGCAGCGAAGTGGGCGAGCGTGCCAACCTCACCGTCGATCTCCACCACCGCGTCCGCATCCAGCCCATGCCTGGCCAGCACGGCGCGCACGCAGGCATCGGCATGCCGCGGCGCCACCTCGAGGATGTCGCCGGCCTGCCAGCTGGCGTGCGCGGGCGGGCTCAGGTCCACCTGCCAGATCGCACCGGCCGCACTGCCCACATTGAGCTGCTGACGACCCTGCAGCACCCATGCCTGCAGGGCGGCCGGTGCCGGTAGTGGCGCGGCGTCTTCGATGCCGCTGATCGCGCTCAGGTGATGTTGCCAGCGCGCCAGTGCATCAGAGTCGTCACGGTCCACCTCGACGGTCGGGAACAGGCGCTGCGCACCCTGCGTGTGCAGCCACGCATCGACCGCGCGCGAGAAACCGCAGAAGCGCACGTACGCGCCATCGCCCAATCCCAGCAGCGCATATTCTAGCCCGGCCAGCGATACCGATCGGGTAAGCAGGCGGCGCTCGAACACGCGTGCGGCGTCCGGGGCTTCGCCGTCGCCGAACGTGCTGATCACGAACAACGCCTTGCCGGCCTGCTGCAGGCTGGCCGCATCCAACTGGCCGAGCGGACGCACCTGCACCGCCAAGCCCGCGGCCTGCAGCTGCGCAGCCGCGCGCCATGCCAGCTGTTCGGCGAACCCGCTCTGGCTGGCGAAGGCGATCAGCCACGGTGACGGGCCGACGCCACCGGGCATCGCCATCGGCAGGCGCGATGCACGCACCTCGCGCTTCTTCCGGCGCCGGTCCAGGTACAACATCCACCCGGTGATGAAGAACACCAGCATGGCCAGGCTGGACAGCATCACCACGATGCGACCGGGCAGGCCGAAGAAGCTGCCGGAGTGCAGCGCGAACACGCTGACCATGGCCTTGCCGCCCGCATTCTTGCCCGCATAGGGCTCGTAGCCGAGCAGCGCGCCACTGGCCGGGTCGATCTGCAGGATGTCCTGCGCGCGATCGTGCGCGGTGTTGGCGCCCTGTACGCGCGCGGTCAGCGGCTTGCCCGGTCTGGCTGGCAGGCGCAGGTCCACGTAACCCTGGCGCACGCCTTCCAGGCGGTAGAGCGTGGCCTGCACCTTGCCCAGGTCCAGCGCGCCGCGCCCGGCCTTGGCGGTGCCCTGTTCGCTGGTGGTGCCGCCGAGCAGGCGGGTCATGCCGCTGCGGTACCAGTCGAAGGACCACCACAACCCCGTCAGCGCGATCATCAGGTACACCAGCAGCACCCAGGTGCCAACGACCGAGTGCAGGCTCCACAGGAAACTGCGCCCGCTGCGCGACCATTCCACCGCCAGCCAGGTACGCCAGTGCCACCAGCGCCTGGGCCAGCGCAGGTAAAGGCCGGACAGGCAGAAGAACACCAGCGCGATCGCACAGCTGCCGGTCACCAGGCTGCCGCGCTCGCCGCTGACCAGGTGCCGGTGCAGGTCTTCGACGAAGGCGAAGAAATCCAGCCCGCGCAGGTCGGTGAAGATGCGGCCGGTGTAGGGATCGAAGTAGCGCCAATGCGCCTGGCCGCCGTCGAAGCGTGCCACCGACAGGCGCTGGCCGGTGGCGTCCATGCGCAGCCGCTGCAGGGCACGCGGCTGGCCCTGCTGCAGCATCGGCACCAGCGTGGTCAGTGCCAGCGGTTGCGCACCGGCGTCATGCTGCCGGGCCACCTGCGCGAATGCCGGATTGGCCGCGCGCATGATCTCGTCTTCAAACGCCAGCGTGGCCCCGCTCAGGCCCATCACGGCCAGCACGGTGCCGGCGGTGATACCGAGCAGCCAGTGCAGCTGGAACAGGACGGACTTGAACATGCGCGCGGGTCCGGATCAGAAGTCGAGCTGGTAGCCGAGGGTCACGGTACGCCCACGCCCGGCGAAATAGCGATCCGGTTCGATCAGCGCGCTCTGCGAGTAGTAGGTGATGTACTGGCGATCCAACAGGTTGGCCACGCCCAGCTGCACGCTGCCCTTGGTGAGCTTGTACTCGGCGGCCAGGTCGAACAGCGCATAGCCCTGGAACTGCTTGGCCGCTTCATCGAAATTGCGGTTGAACGCGTACTGGCCCTGCACGAAGGTGGACAGCGTCGGCGTCCATTGCGCCGACCAGGTGCCGATCACCCGGTTGGGCGCGATGTTCAGGCCATCCAGGCGCGCGTCCAGGCGACCGTCGGCATCGCTGTCGTAAAGGCCACGCGTCCATGCGTAGGACAGCCCTATCTTCTGCGCGTCGTTGATGCGGTAGCGGACGCTGGCATCAAGGCCTTCGATGCGGGTCTTCTCGCGAGCCATCTGGAACGCGCCGTCCACCGCGATGATCCGCGTGCCCAGGTCCGAGCGCGACTGGAACAGCGCCACGTCCGCCTCCCACGCACCGGCGCGCAGGCGCCCGCCGAGTTCGACGTTGCGGGTCAGCACCGGCTCCAGCGTGTTGAGGTCGGCCACCGAGGTACCCGGGGTGTTGATCGAGCGGAGCACGCGGCCCACGTCGGGCATGCCGAAGCCTTCGGAGTAACTGCCGAACACGTTGAAGGTATCGGTGGGCGCGAACACCAGGCCGACGTTGTACAGCGTCTCGCCGAAGCGCAGCTTGCCGCCTTCCACGTTGACCCGGTTGTAGCGGTACAGGGTCTGGTAGCTGTCGATGCGCAGGTCGGCTTCTTCGCGGCGCACGCCGCCTTGCGCGGTCAGCGTCGGCAGCAGCTTGTATTCGCCCTGCACGAAGCCGGCGACATTGCGGAATTCGGAGTTGGGCACGTAAGTGCGGCCGGTGCCGTACAGGTCCTGCTTGCCACTGTCGCGCAGCAGATCGATGCCACCGGTGAGCTTGAGCGCACCGCCGAGCAGATCATCGCGGCCAAGACTGGTCTTGGCGCCCCACTTGGAGGCCACCGAGCGCGACTGGTCGTACAGCGTGCCGATCGGGGCGATCCGCGGGTCCTGGAACGTCGAGGACCGATCGCCACCGAACAGGCCTTCGAACGCTTGGTTGAAGAGCATCGCGCGCAGTTCCATCCCGGCCAGGTCGTGGTGGGTGTAGGACAGCCCGCTGGTCCACACATCGTTCCACGGCGGCGTGCCCGGCGGCGTGCCGCGCACCGAGGTGGTGGGAATGCCGGCGCCACGGTTGCCGGCCACGGTGAGGTAGTCGGCCTTGGACTTGATGCGGTAGCGGTTGGAACTGAACTGCAGTTCCTGGTTGTCGTCGATCCAGTAGCCCAGCTTGGCGTGCACGTCGTAGGCACGGGTCGCCATCAGGTCGCCCTGGGTGGTGTCGGTGCCGATCGCGGTGCCGTCGCCGTCCAGCCACAGGCCCTGGTCTTCGTAGCCAGCGCCCAGCAGGTAGTCCCAGCGCCCCTTGCTGCCGCTGATGCGGTAGTCGGTGCGATAGCTGGTGGTGTCATCGTCCAGGCCGCGGGTGGGCACGGTGGTCTGCACGCCGAGATGCTGGTTGATCTCGCCGGGCTCGGGGCGGCGGGTGATCAGGTTGATGGTGCCGCCGGTGGCGCCCAGCCCGTTCATCGCGTTGGCGCCCTGGATCACCTCGATCCGCTCGACCATCGCATAGTCGATGGTGTGCGCTTCGCGGCCGGTCGGGCGCAGCGGGTTGGACTGCGGAATGCCATCCACCAGAATCAGCGGCGTGCGGCCGCGCAGGGTCTCGCCACTGCCGTTCATCTTGCCGCGGCTGGGCGTGTAGGAGGGCAGCAGGCTGGACAGCAGATCCGAGGAGTTGCCACTGATGCGCAGCTGCTGCTCGATGGCCTGGCGGTCGATGATCACCACCGTCTGCGGCGCGGTATCGGCGGCCTGGCCGGTGCGCGAGGCACTGACGGTCACCGTATCCAGCGTGCGGGCCGGGTCCTGCCCGTCGGCCAAGGCAGGCGCGGACAGCGCCGCGGTGAGGGCGAGAAACAGCGGGGAAAAGCGCACGGGCACGTCCTTGGAGCTTGGACGTGGCGGAACCAGCCCAGAAGCTAATGAGAATTGATCTCGTCATTGTTGGGCGTGCCGCCGCAAGGGTCAATACCCGACCAGGCGGTAGAGCGACGCCATGCGTCGCTGCGTCAGGTCCTGCAACGCGCCGCGTTGCCCTTCAGTGCCTTGCCCAGGCCTCGATCTCACCGGCCTGGAACGGCCCCAGCTTCTGCTTGACGATGCGCCCGTCGGCCCCGACCAGCACCGAGTACGGCAACAACCCCTGCGCGTTGCCCAGACGCACGCTTGCATCGGCCGGCCCGGGTGTGTCCAGCACGATCGGATAGCCCACCGGCACACGGGCCAGGAAGTCGCGCACGCCGTCGGCCGTATCCAGCGCCAGCCCGACCACCTGCACGCCGTCAGCCGGCTGCGCGTCCGCGAAGGCGGCCAGTGCCGGCATTTCTTCCACGCACGGGCCGCACCAGCTGGCCCAGACATTGATCAGCAGCGGCCGACCGCGGAAGCTGGCCAGGTCGATCGTTCGGCCATCGATATCCGACAGCGCGATGGGCGGGAGGGCATCGCCGATGCCGGCCGCCGCCACCACGGCGCGCGGGGGCAGCGCCGCCGGCGCGGGCAACGTGCGGTTGAAGAACCACGCCCCGGTGCCGATCCCGACCAGCGCGGCGAACGCGGCCACAACCACCGTCTGGCGTGGCGGCCGCAGGCTCATCGGGCGGTGCGCAGCAGGGCTTCTTCGACGATCGCCTGGGTCAGCACGGTCGGCAGCACGGTCGGCGGCGCGCCGGGGCCGTACACCACGTACAGGGGCACGCCCACTGCCTTGTGCTCATCCAGGAACGCGGTGATTTCCGGATCGACGTTGGTGTAATCGCCGCGCATGTACACCGCATTGGTCCGCCGCAGGGTGTCGTGGAAGGCATCGGTGCCCAGCACCGTGCGCTCGTTGGCCTTGCAGGTCACGCACCAGTCGGCGGTCATGTTGACGAACACCACGCGGTTGTCCTGGCGCAGCCGGTCGAGCATCTGCGGCGAATAGGCCACTACGTTGTCGCTGGCGGCGGCCGCGGCCTTGGCCGGCGGTACCAGGCGGGTCACGCCCCACACCGGCACCAGCGCGGCCAGCAGCAGCAACAGCGCCAGCAGACCGCTGACGCGCTGGCTGCGCCAGCGGCTGCGTTCGAACCACCACAGCGCCAGCGCCAGCACCACCAGCCCGCCCAGTACCAGGGTCATCGCGTCCACGCCGCGCTGCTTGCCCAGCACCCACAGCAGCCAGAGGGCGGTGCCGTACATCGGGAAGGCCAGCACGTGCTTGAGCGTTTCCATCCACGCGCCGGGGCGCGGCAGGCGCTTGGCCAGCGAGGGGACGAAGCCGATCAGCAGGAATGGCAGCGCCAGGCCCAGGCCCAGCGCCATGAACACCAGGATCGCCGGGAGCGTGCTGGCGGTGAATGCGTAGGCCAGCGGCAGGCCCATGAACGGGGCCACGCACGGACTGGCCACCACGCAGGCCAGCACGCCAGTGAAGAAATCGCCGACCGGACCGCTGCGCGAGGCCAGCGACTGGCCGATGCCGCCCAGGCTGCCGCCCAGGGTGAACACCCCGGACAGGCTCAGGCCGACGGTGAACATCAGGTACACCAGCGCAGCGATGAACCACGGGTGCTGCAACTGGAAGCCCCAGCCAGCGGCCTGGCCGGCCGCCCGCAGGGCCAGCACCAGCGCGCCGATCGCGGCGAAGGCCACCAGCACGCCGGCGGTGTACCAGAGCGCATGGCTGCGCGCACGCTGGCGGCTCTCTCCGCTCTGCGCCACGCCCAGCACCTTCAACGACAGGATCGGCAGCACGCACGGCATCAGGTTGAGGATCAGCCCCGCCACCAGGGCCAGCAGCAGCGCGCCGATCAGCGTGGTGGGCGCGGCATCGTCGCCGGGCGGTCGGGTACGCTGCGCGTTGTCGGCGCTGGCATCGGGCATGCCGACGGCAGCGGTCGCATCGGTGGCCGGCGCGTTCGGGCGGATCAGCATCGGCTGGGTTGCCAGGCCGGCGCTGTCGCGTTCACGCGCCTGCGCGCGCTTGTCCTTGCCCGGCAGCGGTGCGATCACTTCATTGGTGTGCGCCGCCTCGCCCGCACTGGCGTTGATCTTGCCGGCCGGCAGCGACAGCTTCACCCGTCGGGTCATCGGCGGGTAGCAGATGCCATCGGTCTGGCAGCCCTGGAAGGTGATCACCAGGGTGGTGTCCTGCGCGTCGGCACGGCTGCGGCGCAGCGGCAGCTTGACGTCGACCTGGTCGAAATACACCGCCACATCGCCGAAGTGTTCGTCGCGGTGCGACTTGGCCGCCGGCCACAGCGGTTTGTCGGGGCGGACGCCGTTGGCGCCCTCCAGCTTCAGCGAGGTGCGGTCGCGATACAGGTAATAGCCCGGTGCCGGGCTGAAACGCAGCAGCACGGTATTGCCGTCATCGACGATCGCATCGAAGCCGAACGCGCGCTCGGACGGCAGCGGCAGCGTTTGGCTGCTGCCGGTGCCGGGCAGGCGCAGGCCACCACCGGAGTTGCCGGCCAGCGGGTTGTTGAACGGCGAGGGCGCGGTCGCCGCGGGCGCGGCCGATGCCGAGGCAGGTCCGGCGGTGCCGCCGGGCAGCGTCACCGTCACGCTGCGCTTCTGCGGCGGATAGCACACGCCCGCATCGGCGCAGCCTTGATAGCGGATCTCCAGGGTCACCGTGTCGGTGCCGTCGCCGGCCTTGCCCGGCAATACGGCGGTCAGCCGCTCGCGGTAGGTTTCCACCTCGCCGAAGAAATCGTCGTGGTGCTTCTTGCCGGCGGGCATCTGCAGCGTCTCGGCGCTGAAGCCGGCATCGGGTTTGACCGTGGTGCGGTGGCGATACAGGTAATAGCCCGGGGCGATCTTCCAGCTGACCTCGATGCGGTCGCGATCACGCGCCTGCGCGGTCAGCCCGAATGCCTCGTCGACCGGCAGCAGGTCTTTCTCGCTGACGGCCAGCGCCGGCAGGGACACCACGAACAACGCGCACAGCGCGGCAACACGACGAAACAGCGTCATCAATCAATTTCCTCTCGGGTCTGTGCCCGAATCCAATCCAGGTACGCCGGCAGGCCAGCGCGGGTTTCGACCGCGATGCACTCCGGGAGTTCATACGGATGCAGCGCCTGCAGCCGCGCGATGGCCGCGTCCAGGCGGCTGCCGGTGGTCTTGATCAGCAGCTGGACCTCGTGGTCCTCGTTGATCTCACCGTGCCAGCGATACGTGGAGTGCGCCCCGTCCAGGCGGGTGACGCACGCGGCCAGGCGTTCTTCCACCAACGCACGCGCCAGCCGCGCCGCGGCGTCCGCGTCGGGGCAGGTGGTGAACAGCAGAAAGACGGGATCGGCGGTCGACATGACCGCCGAGTATAGGACCGCCAGACCCGGATGGTCCGGCCGGCGCCATCGCGGCACCGGCCGGACAGGGTCAGTTGAGCAGCTGGCAGCTGCTCGGCTTGGCCGAGGTGAACAGGCCCGGGGTGGCCCATTCGGGGTGGTCGATGAACGGGTTGCGGTTGCCCTGGAAGCTGTAGATCACTTCATTGCGGGCGCGTTCGGCCGCATCCGGCGGGTCGGACAGATGCCACTCGATCAGGGTCGAGAGCAGGCCCATGTAGGCCGGCGAGGCGGACGTCTTGACGATTTTGCTGCGGTCGTCGGTCAGCTCCAGGTCCGGCTCGGACTGGCCGGTTTTGGCATCCTTGCCGCCTTCATAGCGGATCGCCATGTACATCACCGCCCGCGCCATGTCGCCCTTGCGGCGGCCCCACACCTCGAAGGTGCCGGTGTTGCCGTCGGGGGTGCGCACCCAGTTGGAATTGCCCGGATAGCCGCCGCTGCCGCCGCCCACGCCATTGTTGGCCTCGGTGGCACGCTCGCCGCAGTTGCTGTCGCACTTGCCGAAGGGCTTGTTGCCGCGGTCGGCGTTCCACTGCGCATCGGTCAGGTACAGCATGTGGGTATCGGTATAGGGCGCATACGGCAGGCCCTTGTC
Source organism: Stenotrophomonas sp. (assembly GCF_031995405.1). Lineage (GTDB taxonomy): Bacteria > Pseudomonadota > Gammaproteobacteria > Xanthomonadales > Xanthomonadaceae > Stenotrophomonas. The sequence goes on from NZ_DAMAGC010000010.1 coordinate 59,084, forward strand.
GCCGGTGGTGCTGGCAAAGCCCAGCGAGTTCGGCCAGGTGTGCTCGCGGTTGTAGGTCAGTCCGCTGCCGGTGCCCGCACGACCGCTGACCTTGGTGTAGCTGTGGTTGCGGTAGGCATCGAGGATCTTGCCGCTGTTGTTGGGATCCTCGTCGGCGATCTCCAGGATGGTCCAGGTGCTGGTGCCCGAGCCGCTGTACGGGTAGGCGGTATGGCCCTTGATGGTCTCGTGCAGCGAGCAGCGCAGCTGGCTGGGATTGCTGGTGTTGACCCGCGAGTAGTACGCGCCGGGATTGCCGGGGTCCGGATTACCCGGGTCCGGATTGCCGGTAGTGGTGGCCACGGTGAAGGCGATGCGGGTATCGGCGGCCGGATGGGCGCCTTGGGCATCGCTGACGCGGGTGGCGCGGATATCGAAGCGGCAGGCTTCGCCGGCGACCAGCGCAGTGTTGGTGGACAAGGTGAAGCGGCTGCCGGTGCTGGCGTGGGTCAGCGGCACCGTGCCGGACTGGCCGCAGCTGAGCACGAAGGCGCCACTGGCCAGGTTGACCGTCTCGCTGAAGGTCACGCTGAGGTCGGCGGCGGAGGGGAAGGTGCTGGCGCCCTGTTCGGGGGTAGTGGCGCTGACCGAGGGCGGGGTATTGGGGCCGGTGCCGCCGCTGCCGCTGAAGGTCTGGCCGGTGTTGCACGCGCCGAAGGTCTGCCTGGCCGATTCGGCCCAGGTGAAGTGGGCGTACTGGCTGCCGTTGCCGGTCAGCTGCAGGGACGTGCCCGGGGCGGTGCTGTTGCTCTCGCTGACCGGGATGTTCTGGCTGGTCAACCCGGCTGCCGGGCCGCCCGCGGCGGTGATGGTGCCTTCGTAGCTGATGAACTGGACGACCTTGCCGCTGGCATCCACCAGGGCGATGCCGTCGTTGGACCCGTTCTGGATGCCGTTGCTGGGGTAGGTGACCGTGGCCAGGGTGGCCTTGCCGCAACCGGCCGCAGTGCCGGCCGGGACCGCGTTGTTGGCGTAGACCGTCGCCGCCGACGGGGTGCTGCCGTTGTAGAGGTACAGCCGATAACCGCTGAGATCCTCCCCGGCGGTGGCCACCACTTCGATGGCCTCGCCGACATCGCCGGCCGGCGTGCTGTCGTCGTAGTGCAGTTCATTGATGAATACATCCGCCTGGGCGGTGCCGGCCAATGCCAGCAGGCACCCCAGGGACAGCGGTGTGAGCAACCTCATCTACGTCTCCTTGTGATTGGGTATCGCCGGCCGAATCTAATCAATCCAGATGACACATCTATCGATACGTCGGAACTGACCCTCCGCAGTGCGACGTACGTCAAGAAAATGGCGGTCGGTCGGTCGGTCGGTCGGTCGGGCGCTGGGCGCCCATGCCCTTTCCGGCGAATGTCTCCCGGCGTCGGGCTGCGGCCGCCTTTCGTCCTTTATTTC
>NZ_DAMAGC010000011.1:0-60271 GCF_031995405.1 Stenotrophomonas sp.
GTGCCTTGGTGTTCTCGAACGTCCGCCATGCGTAAGCGCCCACCACGCCCAGGCCGAGCGAGTTGAGTGCGCCGAAGAACAGGATGGTCACCATCGTGCCCGCGTAGCCGGGCACCGCGACCAAGCCCGAGAGTTTGGCGGCCAGGATCAGGATGGACAGCCCGACGGCGGCGATCAGCGCGAGTGTGCCGATGGCCATCAGCAGGCGCACCGGCAGGTCGGTGAAGGCGAACACGCTGTCGGACAGGTAGCGCAGCTTCTTTTTCAGGGTCCAGGCGCTCTTGCCGTGTTCCCGACGCAGGCGCCGGTAGGACACGAACGCGCGCCGCCCGCCCAGCCAGAACAGCTGTGCCAGCAGGCTGGTGTTGCTTTCCTTCAGCAGCAGCAGGCGATCGCGCATGTCCGCGGTCACCGCGAAGATGTCCACGCCGCCCTTGGGAATGTCCGGCATCACAAAGCGCCGGTACAGCGACCAGAAGGTCCCCGATGCGAGTTTGGAAAGGCCCGGGTCCTCACGCGATTCGCGCACCCCCATGGCGATGTCCTTGTCCCCGGGCAGCAGTGCCTTGAACAGATCGATCACCAGCGCAGGGGGCTCCTGCAGGTCGGCGGCCATCACGGCGATGATCGATCCCCTGGCGTGTTCGAGACCGACCCGGATCGCCGAGAACGCCCCGAAGTTGCGCGACAGTGCAATCAGCTGGGCGTCGAAGCCTGCCGAGGGAAGCTGCTCGCGCAGGCGCGCATAGCTCTGGTCAGGGCTGCCGTCGACGACGAACACCGCCTCGAACGCAACGCCGGCCTCCTGCTTGATCGACGCAAGCGCGGCGACCAGCGGCGTGATCGAGCCTTCGTTGCCGTAAACCGGGACAACGACGGTCAGCGAGGGGCTCAGAAGCGGTTGCATGCGTCGATGACTCGATCGATTTCGGCATCCGTCAGTTCGGGGAAGCACGGCAGGGTGAGCACGGTGGTGCAATCCAGCTCGGTCTGCGGCAGCGTCACGCGATCGAAACGACCGGCGTGGCAAGGCTGCTTGTGATCGGCGATGGGGTAATGCACGTCGGTCTGGATGCCGTTGTCGGTCAGATGCTGCTGCAGCGCGGTGCGTTCATCGGTACGGATGACATACAGGTGCGCGACATAGCCCTGGCCGTTGCTCGTATTGGTGCGGATCCTGGGGTTGCGGATGCCCGCGGCGTAGCGTTCGGCGACGTTCCGGCGGTTCTGGTTCCACTGGTCCAGATGCGGAAGCATCAGCAGCAGCATGCTGGCCTGGATCTCGTCCAGGCGGCTGTTGCGGCCACCGGCCAGGCCGTTGGTGTATTTCTGCGTCCAGCCGTACTGGCGCAGCATGCGCACGCGATCGGCCAGGTCGGTACGACCGGTGACCACTGCACCGCCATCGCCCAGCGCGCCGAGGTTTTTGGTCGGGTAGAAACTGAAGCTGGCGATGTCGCCGAACGAGCCGGCCACGCCGTTGTCGTTGCGGGCGCCATGCGCCTGGGCGCAGTCTTCCACCAGGCCGACGCCGCGCGCCTTGCACAGGGCAGCGATGGCGTCGATATCGGCCAGCTGGCCGTACAGATGGGTGACGATGACCGCCTTGATGCCGCCGTCGGCCAGTGCTGCTTCCAGCTTGGCCGGATCCATCGTCGCGCTGTCGGCGCGGATGTCGATGAAGACCGGTTCGGCGCCGCAGGCCAGCACGGCCGAGGTGCCGTACATCGCCGCGTTGGCCACGACCGCGACGCGGTCCGCGCTGCCGACTTCCAGTGCGCGCAACGACAGCTCCAGCGCGTCGGTGCCGTTGGCGACGCTGATGCAGTGCTCGACGCCGCAATACGCGGCGAAGGCCGATTCGAAAGCACGGACGTTCGGGCCCAGCACGTAATAGCCACTTCCCACCACTTCGGTGGCGGCTGCCGCGAGGGCGTCCTTCAGCGGCTCGATGTGACGGGAGAGGGAATTGACAGGAATGGCTTCAAGCGTCATTGAAATGGATTCTGCTGTAGATGAAGCCATTGGAAGCCAGGTTCCAAGCACGCTTCTTGTGGGTGCACCGGCAAGTGACTGCCAGTGCTGGGCAATAGACCCGCCGATTGTAACCATTCCTGAAGCGATGGCTTCAGCGGCAGCCCGGCCCGCCGACCAGTGCTTCGACGATGACCTGGTGGGTCTGCGGCGTCTTCAGGCGGAATCGTGTTCCCGGCCGGGTCCACGCACCGGTTTTTGCCGAGCCGGTCGGACCACCGCCGGCAAACAGCTTCTCATCGTTGTCGCCGCCGACCCAGAGTTCCACCGACGGCAGGTTGGGCTGGTCGCTCACATCCCAGGACACCGTCGCTTCCATCGGCTCACAGCTGGGCATTTCCCTGGGATCGATCGACAGTGCCTTGCTGGACGACTGGATCACCGCGGCGGGCGCCGGTGGGGCAGGTGGCGGAGGCGGCGGCACGCCCTCGGGCTGGCAGGCGCTCAAGGCAAGCAGGCACAGGAGCGGAGCAACGGGGTTCTTCATGGCAGTGGCCTTGTATCCGTCCATTGATAGAGTCGCCATCCGACAGCGGATGGCGACGTCCGGTATTACAGCGCCGCTTCCAGCTCCGGCAGCAGCGTGAACAGATCTCCCACCAGCCCGATATCGGCGATCTCGAAGATCGGCGAATCCGGGTCCTTGTTGATCGCCACGATCGTGCCGGCGTCCTTGATCCCGGTCAGGTGCTGGATCGCGCCGCTGATGCCCACGGCCACATACAGCTCCGGCGAGATGATCTTGCCGGTCTGGCCGACCTGCAGGTCGCTGGGCACATAGCCGGCGTCCACGGCGGCGCGCGAGGCACCGACGGCGGCGCCGAGCTTGTCGGCCAGCTGGAAGATCACCTTGAAGTTCTCTTCCGAGCCCACGCCACGGCCGCCGGAGACCACGCGCTTGGCGCTCTGCAGGTCCGGGCGATCGGTGGCACCGGCGGCCAGGCCGACGAAGCGGGTGTGGGTCGGCAGGGCCGCATCGACGCTGGCCGATTCCACGGGGGCATTGCCGCCCTTGGCGGCTTCCGGCCAGGACGCGGCACGCACCGTGGCGACCACGATCTGGTCACCCGGCACCTCGACGGTGATGATCGCGTTGCCCGCGTAGATCGGGCGCTTGAAGCTGTGGCTGCCTTCGACGGTCATCAGGTCCGAGACCTGGTTGACGCCCAGCAGGGCGGCCACGCACGGCATCAGGTCCTTGCCGAAGGTGGTCGAGGGGTCGAACACGTGGGTGTAGCCCTTGGCCAGCTGCGCGATCTGCGGGGCCAGCACCTGGGCCAGCGCCTGCGCGTTGGCGGGGTTGGCCACGGTCAGCACCTTGGCCACGCCGGCCAGCTGGGCGGCTTCAGCGGCCGCGCCGGCCGGGTCGGCAGCCAGCACCAGCACGTCGATGCTGGCACCGCTGATCGCGGCGGCGGCACTGACGGTCTTGGCGGTGGCGGCGTTGAGCTTGCCGTCGTGGTGTTCGGCGACAACGAGGATCTTGGTCATTTACAGCAACCCCTTCTGCTTGAGTGCGGCGACCAGTTCGGCCGCGTCCTTGACCATCACGCCCTTGCTGCGCTTGACCGGCGCGGCGTACTGGGTGGTCTTGAAGGTATCGGCGGCGTCCACGCCGAGGTCGGCCAGCTGCAGCGTTTCCATCGGCTTGGCCTTGGCCTTCATGATGTCCGGCAGCTTGATGAAGCGCGGCTCATTCAGGCGCAGGTCGGTGGTGACCACCGCCGGCAGATCCACTTCCAGCGTTTCCAGGCCGGCATCGACTTCACGGGTGACCGTGGCCTTGCCGCCTTCGATCTGCAGCTTGCTGGCGAAGGTCGCCTGCGGGCGGCCCCACAGCGTGGCCAGCATCTGGCCGGTCTGGTTGGCGTCGTCGTCGATGGCCTGCTTGCCGAGGATGACCAGGTCCGGCTGTTCCTTTTCGACCAGCTTGAGCAGCGTGCGCGCGGCGGTCAGCGGCTGGATGGCCTGGTCGGTGACCACGTGGATGGCGCGGTTGGCACCCATGGCCAGGCCATTGCGCAGGTGGGCCTGGGCGTCGGCCGGGGCGATGGTGGCGACCACGACCTCGGTGGCGATGCCCTGGTCGCGCAGGCGCAGCGCTTCTTCCAGCGCGATTTCATCGAACGGGTTGGGGGACAGCTTGACGCCGTCGGTGACCACGCCGGAACCGTCCGGCTTGACCTGAATGCGGACGTTGTAGTCCACCACGCGCTTGTACGCGACGAGGATTTTCATCTGGTGCTGGATCCTTCAATAACGGGGGAACGTCCGGTTCTGTTCACAGCAACCGGTTCGGGGGTGGGACAGCGATTCTAACTGCCTCAAGGCAACCATGCGAATGCGTATGGTTATGCTGCAGCGCGGCACAAAATGCACATTCCATCGTGTCCGTTCACGTCCAGCAGGCAGTCGTGAAGACGGCCCGCATGTATCCTGTAGCGCTGCATCCGGAGCGCTGCATTGGCGGCCGGAGACTTTAGAACCGAACAGGAGAACGGGTAGTGCCCACATGGCTTGTCACCGGCGGAGCCGGATTCATTGGCGGTAACTTTGTCCTCGAAGCCGTCGCCAAGGGCGTTCGGGTCATCAACCTGGATGCCCTGACGTACGCCGGCAACCTGAAGACGCTGGCCCCGCTGGAGCGCAACCCCGATCACGTGTTCGTGCAGGGCGACATCGGCGATCGCGACCTGGTGGCGCGCCTGCTGGCCGAGCACCAGCCCGATGCCGTGGTGAATTTCGCCGCCGAAAGCCATGTCGACCGCTCCATCGACGGTCCCGGCGCGTTCATCCAGACCAACGTGGTCGGCACGCTCGGCCTGCTTGAAGCCGTGCGCGACTACTGGAAGGCCCTGCCGGCCGACAAGGGCCCGGCCTTCCGTTTCCTGCACGTGTCCACCGATGAGGTGTACGGCACCCTCGGCGAGACCGGCAAGTTCAGCGAGACCACCCCGTATGCGCCCAATTCGCCGTACTCGGCGTCCAAGGCTGCCTCGGACCACCTGGTGCGCGCCTTCCACCACACCTACGGGCTGCCGGTGCTGACCACCAACTGCTCGAACAACTACGGCCCGTACCACTTCCCGGAGAAGCTCATTCCGCTGGTGATCGCCAAGGCGCTGGCCGGCGAACCGCTGCCGGTGTACGGCGATGGCAAGCAGGTACGCGACTGGCTGTTCGTGTCCGACCACTGCGAAGCGATCCGCACCGTGCTGGCCAAGGGCCAGGTCGGTGAGACCTACAACGTCGGCGGCAATTCGGAAAAGGAAAACATCGAAGTGGTGCACGCCATCTGCGCGCTGCTCGATGCCCGTCGCCCGCGTGCGGACGGCCAGCCGCGCAGCAGCCAGATCACGTATGTCGCCGACCGCCCCGGCCATGATCGTCGCTACGCGATCGACGCCAGCAAGCTGAAGGATCAGCTGGGCTGGGAGCCGAAGTACACCTTCGAGCAGGGCATCGGCTACACCGTGGACTGGTACCTGGACAACCAGGACTGGGTCAACGGCGTGCTCGACGGCAGCTACCGCCTGCAGCGCATCGGCACCGCTGCCTGAGCGGCGGCGTCAACCAGAGACTGAGGACCAACGCATGACTCAACGCAAGGGCATCATCCTCGCGGGCGGTTCGGGCACGCGCCTGTACCCGATCACCAAGGGCGTCAGCAAGCAGCTGCTGCCGGTGTACGACAAGCCGATGATCTACTACCCGCTCAGCGTGCTGATGCTGGCCGGGATCCGCGATGTATTGATCATCAACACCCCGCACGAGCAGGCGCTGTTCCAGGCGCTGCTGGGCGATGGGTCGCAGTGGGGCATGAACATCCAGTACGCCGTGCAGCCGAGTCCGGATGGACTGGCGCAGGCGTATCTGATCGGCCGCGATTTCGTCGACGGCAAGCCGAGCTGCCTGGTGCTGGGCGACAACATCTTCCACGGCCATGGCCTGCGCGAAGTGCTGCGCAACGCCGACCAGCGCGATGCCGGTGCCACGGTGTTCGGCTACTGGGTCAATGATCCGGAGCGTTACGGGGTGGCCGAGTTCGACAAGGCCGGCAAGGTCATCGACCTGGTCGAGAAGCCGGAGAAGCCGCGCTCCAACTACGCCGTCACCGGGCTGTACTTCTACGACGGCAACGCCAGCGACTATGCCGCCGAGCTGAAGCCGTCGCCGCGTGGCGAACTGGAGATCACCGATCTCAATCAGCGCTACCTGCGCGAAGGCAATCTGCACCTGGAAGCGCTGGGTCGCGGCTATGCATGGCTGGATACCGGCACCCACCAGTCACTGCTGGAGGCGTCCAATTTCATCGAAACCATCCAGACCCGTCAGGGCCTGCAGGTCTGCTGCCCGGAAGAAATCGCGTTTGGCCAAGGCTGGATCACGGCCGAGCAGCTGGAGGCGCTGGCCGCCCCGCTGATCAAGAATGGCTACGGCCAGTACCTGCATACGCTGGCGCAGCGGGGCGTGGTTCCGTGAAGATCATTGAAACCTCGCTGTCCGGCTGCAAGGTGATCGAGCCGGCGGTGTTCGGTGACGAACGGGGCTTCTTTTTCGAGACCTGGAACGCCGCGCGATTCGCCGAGCAGGGCCTGCCCACCGCGTTCGTACAGAGCAACGTGTCGTCCTCGGCCAAGGGAGTGCTGCGTGGCCTGCATTACCAATGGCCGCGTCCGCAAGGCAAGCTGGTCACCGTGCTCGAAGGCGAGGTCTACGACGTTGCCGTGGATATCCGTCGCGGTTCGCCGACCTTCGGGCGTTGGGAAGCGGTGATCCTCAGCGCCGAGAACAAGCGCCAGTTCTGGATTCCAGAAGGCTTCGCGCACGGATTCGCCGTGCTTTCCGAACGTGCGCTGTTCTCGTATCTGTGCACGGATGTGTACGTGAAGGAACACGATGCCGGCATCCGCTGGAATGATGCCGATATCGCCGTGGATTGGCCGATCAGTGGTCCCACGCTCTCGGCCAAGGATGAAGCCGCACCGTTCCTGAAAGACATCGCCGACGACCGCCTGCCGGTCCATCAGCCGTGATCGTGCTGCTGTTCGGCGCCAATGGTCAGTTGGGCCAGGAACTGCGGCGCGCACTCTCGCCGCTGGGTGAGGTGGTCGCGACCACCCGCAGTGGCACGCTGCCCGATGGAAGCGCCTGCGAAACGGCCGATTTCAACCAGCCCGCATCGCTTGCCGCGCTGCTGGATCGCGTCCGTCCGGACGTGGTCGTAAACGCGGCCGCCTACACCGCGGTGGACCGTGCGGAAGAAGAACGTGATGCCGCCTGGCGCGCCAATGCCGAGGCACCGGGCGTGATCGCGCGCTGGTGCGCGGCTGCAGGCGTGCCGCTGGTGCATTACTCCACCGATTACGTGTTCGATGGGCAGGGTACCCGCCCATACCGCGAAGACGATGCCACCGCGCCGCTGGGCGTGTATGGCGCCAGCAAGCTGGCCGGTGAAGAAGCCATCCGCGCGGCCGGCGGCCGTCACCTGATCTTCCGCACTGCGTGGGTGTATGCCCCGCACAGCGCCAACTTCCTGCGCACCATGCTGCGGGTGGGCGCCGAGCGCGACGTGCTGCGCGTGGTGGCTGACCAGGTCGGCACGCCAACCCCGGCGGCGCTGATCGCCAATGTCACCGCGCAGGCATTGCAGCATCCCGGTGGCCTGTCGGGCACCTGGCACCTCACCGCCAATGGTGAAACCAGCTGGCATGGCTTTGCCGAGGCGATCTTCGCCGAAGCGGTGTCGGCCGGGAAGCTGGCGCGCGCGCCAAAGGTAGAGGCGATCACCACCGCCGACTACCCGACCCCGGCCAGGCGTCCGGCGTATTCGCACCTGGATGTGCGCAAGCTGGAGTCGGACTTCGGCATTGCACTGCCGGAATGGCAGGATGGTTTGAAGCGGGTGATCGCCGCGCTCTGAAGCTGCGCGGTGGTGCCACGCCATGCGTGGCTGCACTCCGGATCGTCCGCAGCGCGTCAGCCACGCATGGCGTGGCTCTACCCGGACAATGAAAAACCCGGCCTTGGCCGGGTTTTTCTTGTTTCTGCAACGCTCCTCGATCACGTACGACCGTAGGTATCCTCGAACCGCACGATGTCGTCTTCGCCCAGATAGCTGCCGGACTGCACTTCAATCAGCTCCAGTGGCAGTTTGCCGGGGTTCTTGAGGCGGTGGGTCACGCCCAGTGGAATATAGGTACTCTGGTTTTCGGTGAGCAGCAGCACTTCCTCGCCGCGCGTCACTTCGGCGGTGCCGCTCACCACGATCCAGTGCTCGGCACGGTGGTGGTGCATCTGCAGGCTCAAGGTGGCACCGGGTTTGACGGTGATGCGCTTGACCTGGAAACGCTCGCCATGGTCGATCGAGTCGTAGGCACCCCACGGGCGATACACCTTGCGGTGCCAGGTCGCTTCGGGACGTGCATCGGCCTTCAATCGCGCCACTACCTGCTTGATCTCCTGCATGCGGTCGCTGCGGCCGACCATCACCGCGTCGTCGGTCTCCACCACGATCACATCGTCCAGTCCGACCAGTGCGATCAGGCGCTCGCCGTAGGCGTAGGTGTTGCGGCAGTCGATGGCGATGACATCGCCATGATGGGCATTGCCGTCGGCATCCTGCGGCGATACATCGCGCAGTGCCGTCCACGAGCCGACATCGTTCCAACCGGCATCCAGCGGTACCACCACCGCATCGGCGGTCTTTTCCATCACCGCGTAGTCGATGGAGTCGGAGGGCACCGCGGTGAATGCCTCTTTGCCCAGCCGGGTAAAGTCCGCATCGCGTCGTGCCTGTTCCCACGCGGTGCGGCTGGCCGACAGCATCGCCGGGTTGAATTTCTCCAGCTCGGCCAGGTAGCGCGAGGCCTTGAACAGGAACATGCCGCTGTTCCAGAAATACTCGCCGGACTGCACGTACTGCTGGGCGGTGGCCGCGTCGGGCTTCTCGACGAAACGATCCACCGCGCGCACCTCGCCGGCCGATGCCGCCTTGATGTAGCCATAGCCGGTTTCCGGCCCGGTCGGCACGATCCCGAAGGTGACCAGCTTGCCCTCGCGCGCGGCAGGCAATGCGCGCAGCACGGCGGCACGGAAGGCGGCTTCATCGGCAATCACATGATCCGACGGCAGCACCAGCAGCACCGCATCGTCGCCGTCGCGGGTGGCTTCCAGCGCGGCCACCGCGATCGCCGGGGCGGTGTTGCGGCCCACCGGTTCGAGCAGGATCGCCAGCGGCTGCACACCCAGCTGTTGCAGCTGCTCGGCCGCCACGAAGCGGTGTTCTTCGTTGGCCACCACCAGCGGCGCACGGCCTGCGATCGGTGCCACCCGCTGCCAGGTCGCCTGCAGCATCGTCAGCTCGCCGGCCAACGCCAGGAACTGCTTGGGGTAGGCCTCGCGCGACAGCGGCCACAGCCGGGTGCCGGAACCGCCGGACAGGATGACGGGAAGAAGATCGTTCATCGGAGCGATGCCTCAGGAGGCCGTAAGCAGCTGGGAAATTTCATCGGTGCGCTGCTGCAGCAGCGCCGCATCGCCACGCGTTTCGATGTTCAGGCGCAGCAGCGGCTCGGTGTTGGAACTGCGCAGGTTGAAGCGCCACTGGCCGAAATCCGCACTGATCCCGTCGGTGTGGTCCAGGGACGGCGACTGTGCGGCGTAATGGTCCATCACCCGCGCGACCGCGGCCTTGGCATCGCTGACCTTGAAATTGATCTCGCCGCTGCACGGGAACTTGGCCATGCGTGCTTCGACCAGATCGGCCAGCGAGCGACCGGATTCGGAGACCAGCGCGGCGATCAGCAGCCACGGGATCATCCCCGAGTCGGCGTAGGCGAACTCGCGGAAATAATGGTGCGCGCTCATCTCACCGCCATACACGGCGTTCTCGCTGCGCATCTTTTCCTTGATGAAGGCATGGCCGCTCTTGCACAGCACCGGCTGGCCGCCGGCGTCTTCAACCATCTCCACGGTGTTCCAGGTCAGGCGCGGGTCGTGCACGATCTTGCCGCCGGGCTGGCGCGCCAGGATCGCCTTGGCCAGCAGGCCGACCAGGTAATAGCCTTCGATGAAGCGGCCGTTGTGGTCGAAGAAGAAGCAGCGGTCGAAATCGCCGTCCCAGGCAATGCCGAAATCGGCACCGTGCTCGCGCACGGCCTGCGCGGTCAACGCACGGTTCTCCGGCAGCAGCGGATTGGGGATGCCGTTGGGGAAGCTGCCATCGGGTTCGTGGCAGATACGGATGAACTCGAAGGGCAGGTGCGGGGCCAGCAGGTCGACGATCGGGCCGGCGCCGCCATTGCCGGCATTGACCACCAGCTTGAGCGGCTTGAGCGCGGCGCGATCGACGTAGCTGAGCAGGTGATCGATGTAGGCGCTCTTGTCCGGATGGGTCTGCAGGCTGCCCGTGGCCTCGGCCGGGGCGGCGCCATCGGCTTCGACCGCGTCGGAGATCGCCAGCAGGCCGGTGTCCGAACTGATCGGCCGGGCCTGCTCCTTGACCAGCTTCATCCCGTTGTAGTCCATCGGGTTGTGGCTGGCGGTGACCATCACCCCGCCGGCGGCCTTGAGGTGATCGACCTGGAAATAGACCTCTTCGGTCCCGCACAGGCCGATGTCCAGCACGTCGCGCCCGGCGCCACGCAGGCCGGCGGCCAGCGCGTCCTGCAGGGCGGGGCTGGTCAGGCGGATGTCGTGGCCGACCACCACCGTGCCGGGGGCGAGCTGGGCGTCCAGGGCCACGCCGATGCGTCGGGCCAGCTCTTCGTTCAGTTCGTCCGGCACGCGGCCGCGGATGTCGTATGCCTTGAATGCGGGGAGCGTCATCTATTCCAGTCCTTCTGACAGTCAGCGGATTAGTGTAGCCGCAGCCATGTATGGGAATCGTTTTCACCCCCGGCGACCATCACGGGCGTTGCGGGCGGGTCATCTGCACCACCGGCCGCGCCGGATGGCTACCGGAACGAGAGGTACTTGTGCCCGAAATAGCTCGAAAACACCGGTACCGCCACGCCCACGGCATGGGCGATCTCCAGCCGCAGCACATCCACGCCCAGCCAGGGCAGCAGATGGAAGGCCAGCAGCGTTGATACGACCCAGGTCTGCAGCACCGCCAGCAGGTTCACCAGGACGAAGTAGAAGGCCGAATGGTGCAGCGGACGGGTGCTCTGCTTGAACACGAACAGGCGCGACAGGACGAAGGCGGTCACCATGCCGGTGAGGTAGGCCAGCACGATCGCCGGCGTGAACGACAGCCAGTGGCTGTAGCCGATCCGGGACAGGAAATTGACCAGCGCAGCCACCCCGCCCACCAGCAGGAACAGCAGGAACTGCCGCGAGGCCAGCGCCTGGATCATGCCACCGCTTCCCTGGCCAGCATCCGGCCGAAGCCGATGCTCTCGGAGATGCCGCGGTCTTCAGGGTAGTAATGCGAGGTGTCGGCCACCCAGAGGCCTTCGACCGGCAACCTGCGTGGAGGCAGGCGATCGAGGAAGCCCGGTTCGCAGATGGGCTGGGCATGCCGGTAGCGACTGGCGCGGATGTCGATGAAATCCTCTTCCACCAGCGCCGGATTGATCTGCATCAGGTAGCGCCGCACCTTGTCGATGAACACCGCGTCCGGATCGGCGTACTTGGGGTGCTCGCCGGGCATGTAGAAGGGTACGTAGACGATGTGCGCGTCCATCGGGCGCAGGTTGGTGTATTCGACGATGCCGGGGATGTCCATGTCCGGGTCGTTGGTGTTGACCCAGAAATTCCCGGAGACCGGGCAGCGCAGCTTGGCGATCACGCATACCACCGCGATGTTGTTCAGCGCGCGGAACCTGGCCAGGATCGATTCGGGCAGGTCCGGTGCCAGCCGCGGGACGAACGGCAACGGCACGGTGGAGACCACCTTGTCGAACGCCAGGCGTTCGCCGCCGACCTCCACGCCGCACACCTTGCCCTGTTCGATCACGATGCGCTGCACCGGCGAGGACAGCCGCACCTCCCCGCCGTGCCGGACGATGTCGGCGTGCAGTCCATCCAGCAACGTTGACGAGCCGCCGTCGAGGTAGCCCAGTTTTTCGCGCATCAGGCTGTAGCGTGAGCGTCCGATGCGACGGATCCGGCTCCAGATCCACGCCGCCGACAGATTGTCGGCGTAGTCGTAGAACTTGTAGTCGAACAGCTTTCGCCACAGCACCTCGTAAGCCTCCGCGCCCACCCAGCGGCGGATCCAGCCACGGGCGTCGACGTGGTCCAGCGGCGTCCAGTCATTGCGCCGGGTGCACAGGAAGGCATGCAGGCCGTAGCGGAACTTGGCGATCAGGCCCAGCCCCCTGAAGCGCAGCAGCGCGACCGGATTGCCCCATGCCTGCAGGCGCTTGCCGAACCAGTAGCCCATCCGGGTCTGGGTCCAGCGCATCCTCGAGGCCAGCCCAAGCTCGTCGAGCACGGTCAGGAAGTCCGCATCGGAGGTGCAGTGGAAATGGTAGTAGCGCTCGATCTGGATGCCGCCGAAATCGAAGCTGGCGGTCATCCCGCCGACCCGGTCATCGGCTTCGAAGATCACCGGTTGATGGCCATCGCGGGCCAGCTGGTAGGCCACGGCCAGGCCCATCGGGCCGGCGCCGAGGACGGCGATGCGTTCGCTCACGATCAGAACTCCAGGGTGATGTCGCCGTAATCGGGATCGTTGAAGGTCGCCTCGATCGCCTCGGCGAACGGCGTCGGCTGCACGCCGAAGATGCCCGGCCAGTCGATCACCTCGAACTCGTCGTGCGCGACCAATGCCTTGAGCTGGGCCGCGGTGAACGGTGGGTCGCGGTCGAACAGCGCCCAGGTCTTCAACAGCGCATGGAACAGCCCGTACGGGATGTGCAGCAGGATCGCCCGCGCACCGGTGCTGCGTTTGATCTGGGCGATGATGTCCACGTAGTCGACCTTCTCCAGGCCGGTGATGTTGTAGCGCTGGCCGGCGATGCGCGAACGCAGGCAGCTGGCGATGATGCTGGCGAAATCGGCGGCATACAGCGGTTGGCGCATGAAGCGGCCATCACCGGGAATCGGGAAAACAGGCATCCTGCGCATGAAGCGCGACAGCCAGCCCAGGTGCTTGCGGTCGAACCAGCCGAACATCAACGTCGGCCGCAGGATCACCGCGGCGATGCCGCTGTCGGCAACCCGCTGCTCCTGTTCGCGCTTGGTGCGGGTGTAGTCGTCCTCGGCCACCGAGCACACCACCGACGAGCTGACATGCACCGTGTAGGGCACGGCATGGCGTCGGATCGCGTCGAGGATGTTGTCGGTTGCGGTGATGTTGTTGCGCACGAACGGCAGCGGGTCGGTACCGCCGATCTGTGCCTGCAGCATCACCACGGCGTCGGCGCCGGCGAAGTGCTGCTCCCAGGTGCCGGGATCGGCCAGGTCGGCCAACGCGGTGACCAGGGTCGGGTGCATCCGGCGCAGGATGGCGAGGTTGGCCTCGTGCTTGTCGATCACCACCAGGTTGCGGTAGCCCTGGCGCGTGAGGATGGCCACCAGGTTCTGACCGACCAGACCGGCGCCACCGGGAATGACGATCTTCTGCTCAAAGGCGCCCGGCATGACGGTACTCACAGCGCGGCCCGGTTGAACACCGCCTGCGGCAGCAGGCGGATGACCAGCATGATCAGGCGCCAGAAGCCGGGGGCGTACAGCACCGGTGTTCCTCGCCCGATGCCGCCGACGATACGCTTGGCGACCTGGTCGGGGCTGGCCCACAGCGGGCCTTTTCGCAGGTGCGCGGTCATCGGGGTATCGACGAAGCCCGGGCGGATATCGACCACGGCGACGCCGCGCTTGTGCAGGCGTTGGCGCAGGCCACTGAGGAAGGCGCTGGTCGCCGCCTTGGCCGCGCCGTAGGCGTAGTTGCTCTGCCGCCCGCGATCGCCGGCCACCGAGGTGATCACCGCCAGCGTACCGGTGCCGGCCTCGGCCAGGCGGTTGGCGATGGGCCCGAGCAGGGCCATGGTGGCGCTGCCATTGGTGGAAAACTCGGACAGGAATACCTCCACCGAGGCTTCGCACGCAGCCTGGTCGGGCAGGGTGCCATGCGCGACCAGCACCACGTCCGGGCGGCCCAGGGTCGCCCAGGCCTGTTCGATCATCGCGGCGTGTCCGGCCAGATCATTGACGTCCAGCGCGTACTGGCTCACCTGTCCGGCACCGCGCACGGCCAGGTCGGCGCCGATCACCGACAGCCGCGCCATGTTGCGTGCCACCAGGAAGAGCGCCGCACCGCGCGCGGCATAGCGCCGGGCGACCGCTTCGGCGATGGCGGACGTCGCCCCGATGATGAGGATCTTCTGCATGCTTACTCCGTGACCCGGCGCCAGAAGCCGGATGAAAAACGCGGATCGAGGAAACGCGAGAATGCCTGCCAGCGCGGATACGCCTGCTGGAAGGCGTGGCTCGACATCCGCGCATCCTTGGCCGGATACAGCGCGCCGCCCGCGGCCTCGACGATCTGGTCCAGGCGCTGCAGCAGGGCGAAGACCGCCGGACCGGTGTTGGGGAAGTCCAGCGCCAGGGTAGTGCCTGGGCGTGGAAAGGACAGCATGCCGCGCGAGGGCATGTCGCCGAACTGTTTCAGCACGGCCAGGAACGACCCGTGGCCGCTGCGCGCGATCTCCTGCAACAGGGTAGCGACCCCATCGGCGGCGGCCGCCGGCGGCAGCACGCACTGGTACTGCAGGAAACCGGCCGGGCCGTACATCCGGTTCCAGTGGCCGATGCCGTCCAGCGGATGGAAAAACGGCAGCAGGTGCGCGACCGAACGCGTGCGCCGCGCCGGCTGACGCCAGTAGTACAGCGCATTGAACGGGCGCAGGGTGAGCCGGTTGACCAGCGACAGCGGCGGCGTCAACGGCATCGTCAGCCGCCGGCGCGGTGCCGGCGGCCGCTCGTCCGCGCGCTGTGCGGCATGGTCGGCGCGGGTGAAATGGCCACGCCCCAGGCTACGGCCGCGCGCCAGGCAGTCGATCCACGCCACGCTGTATTCATGGGTGGATGCCGACGCGCGCGACAGCGAGAAGAACTCCGCCAGTGACCCGAACCGGATGTTCTCCACCTCCAGGCTGGTGCCGGGGACGCGACGCAACTGCAGCTCGGCCCAGGTCACCAGGCCGGTCAGGCCCAGCCCGCCAACGGTCGCGGCGAACCAGCCCCCGTCGTCCTCCTCGGCACGGCACAGACGGCGGCTGCCATCGCTGCGCAGCAGCTCGAACGCGATCACGTGGTGGCCGAAGCTTCCGTACCGGTGGTGATTCTTGCCGTGCACATCGTTGGCGATCGCGCCCCCTACC
The DNA here is from genome assembly GCF_031995405.1 of Stenotrophomonas sp. Classification (GTDB taxonomy): domain Bacteria; phylum Pseudomonadota; class Gammaproteobacteria; order Xanthomonadales; family Xanthomonadaceae; genus Stenotrophomonas. Next base: position 15,366 of record NZ_DAMAGC010000011.1, read on the forward strand.
GTGACCTGGGAGGTGCCCGGGGTGACCGGCAGGAACCAGCCCTGCGGCAGCACCAGCGACACGATCTCCTCCAGCGTGGTGCCGGCTTCGCACTGCAGGCGGCCGGACACCGGATCGAAGCTGATGAAGCGGTCCAGCCCACGCGTACCCAGCAGGGTGCCGCCCGGGTTCTGGCAACTGTCGCCGTAGCTGCGGCCATTCCCATGGGGCAACGCGCTGCCGGTAAAGTCGGGCAATCCGCTCAGACGGTCATGCAGCGGAACACGGGTGTGCGCCGCGCGTGGGTAGCGTCCCCAGGAATCGCCGTCGTCGCGCATCAGATCGCCACCAGGGCACACAGCGCGCACAGCAGCGCGACCACCTGGCTGGGGCGGTCGGTGGCGGCGAACACGATCGGATCGTCGTGCATGTCGCCACGATGCGCGATCACCCAGGCCCGGCTGACCCAGTACAGCAGTACCGGGCAGATGAACCAGAGCAGCTTGGGATTGCGATACAGCGCGATGCTCTCGGGGCTGTTGATGTAGAGCGCCATCACCATCACCGCGATGTAGCCGGCGGCCGCACCGAGGGATTGCAGCAAGGGCAGGTCATCCACGCCATAGCCGCGCCCGCTGGCCGTGGTCCTGCCCCGGGCCAGCATCGCGTGCAGCTCGGTGTAGCGCTTGAGCAGGGCCAGCGAAAGGAACATGAACATGCTGAAGGCGAGCAGCCAGAACGACAGTTCGGCATCGATGGCGATCGTGCCGCCGATGATCCGCACCGTGTACAGGCCGGCCAGCAGCACCACGTCGAGCATGACGATGCGCTTGAGCCGCAACGAGTAGGCCAGGGTGGCCGCGTAGTAGGTCAACAGCACGCCGGCGAAGGCCGGGCTGCATGCCAGCGCCACCAGCAACCCGCCCACGGTGAGCAGCGGGGCGACCCACAGCCCGTGCAACAACGGCAGGCGACCGGCGGCGAACGGGCGATGGCGTTTGCGCAGGTGCTGGCGGTCCGCGCTCAGGTCGAGCAGGTCGTTGAGCAGGTAGACCCCGGAAGCGCAGAGGCCGAACGCGGCGAAGGCCAGCAGCGACTGCACGACAGCCTCCGGCTCCAGGAAACGGTGCGCGGTCAGCAACGGCACGAACACCAGCAGGTTCTTCAACCATTGGTGCAGGCGCAGTGCCTTGAACCACGCCGCTGCGCGTGGCGGCGCCGGCCAATGTGCGTGCACGGTGGTGCGCTGCGCGGCGGCGCGCGCCAGGCCGTCGTCGTTGTTGACCACCCAGGCACCGGCGGCGTGCTGCCACACGGCCAGATCGACCTTGCCGTTGCCAACGTAATCGAAACCGCGTTCGCCAAATGCCCCGACCAGCGCCTGCGCCTTGTGTGCACCGGCGAGATTACGCTCGCCGTCGCTGGCGATGACACGTTCGAACAGGCCCAGGTGCGCGGCGATGGGCGCGACCAGCAGCGCATCGGAGGCGGTGCACAGCACGCGCGGTCGTTGCGCGGTGGTACGCAGCAATTCCAGCACCCGCAGGTTGTAGGGCAGGTGCTCCGGCGCGAGGGTGACCCGCGCGGCGATCTGGCGCTTCAGCGCAGCCTTGCCCTGCAGCAGCCAGAACGGCAGCAGGAACAGGTACAGCGGATGTCGCGCCAGCAGGGCCAGCAGCGACTCATACAGGATGTCCGAGTTCAGCAGGGTGCCGTCCAGGTCCACGCACAGGGCGTGGGCCTGCGCGTCGCCAAGGGCGGGGGAGGGTGTCATGGACATCAGCAGGGCAGAAGAACGTGCATGGGATCAATTGTAGCCGTCCCGCCCGGCCCACCCGCTGTGCCGACGGCGACACGGTCGCCAGTGGCCCGTCGTGCCGGGCATTGCTGCGCTGCAGTCGAGGCCGGGGAAGCCCTCCCGTTAGAATAGGCGTTTGTTCACCAGTAGGGCGCAACCATGGAAAACACCAGTGCCGCCAAGCGGCGCGGCAAGCAATACGCCAGCGCGGCGCACGCCCTGGACGGTGTGGTCGCCGATGGCCAGACGTTGGCGGTCGGCGGGTTCGGCCTGTGCGGCATTCCGGAGGCGTTGATCGCCGCGTTGCGCGACACCGGGGTCAAGGGCCTGACCGTCATCTCCAACAATGCCGGCGTGGATGGCTTTGGCCTGGGCCAGCTGCTGGAGACCCGGCAGATCCAGAAGATGATTTCGTCCTACGTGGGCGAGAACAAGGAATTCGAACGCCAGTACCTGGCCGGCGAACTGCAGCTGGAGTTCAACCCGCAGGGCACCCTGGCCGAGCGCCTGCGCGCCGGCGGTGCCGGTATTCCTGCGTTCTTCACTGCCACCGGTTACGGCACGGTGGTCGCCGAAGGCAAGGAAACCCGTGAGTTCGACGGCAAGCACTACGTGATGGAAACCGCCCTGCGCGCCGACGTGGCGCTGGTCAAGGCATGGAAGGCCGACGCATCGGGCAACCTGGTGTTCCGCAAGACCGCACGCAACTTCAACCCGGCCTGCGCGATGGCCGGCAAGCTGTGCATCGTCGAAGTGGAGGAAGTGGTGCCGGTGGGCAGCATCGACCCCGACCAGGTGCACCTGCCGGGCATCTACGTGCACCGCATCGTGCACAACCCGCACCCCGAAAAGCGAATCGAACAGCGCACCGTGCGTGCGGAGGGCAACTGACATGGCGTGGACCCGCGATGAAATGGCCGCGCGCGCCGCGCGCGAACTGACCGACGGTGCTTACGTGAACCTGGGCATCGGCCTGCCGACGCTGGTGGCCAACCACATCCCCGACGGCGTGGACGTGTGGCTGCAGTCCGAGAACGGCCTGCTCGGCATCGGCCCGTTCCCGACCGAGGCCGAGGTCGATGCCGACCTGATCAATGCCGGCAAGCAGACCGTCACCGCACGCCCGGGCGCGAGTTACTTCGGCAGCCACGACAGCTTCGCGATGATCCGCGGCGGCCACATCAACCTGGCCATCCTCGGTGCGATGCAGGTCACCGACAAGGGCGACCTGGCCAACTGGATGGTGCCCGGCAAGATGGTCAAGGGCATGGGCGGGGCGATGGACCTGGTCGCCGGCGTGCGGCGGGTGGTGGTGCTGATGGAGCACACCGCCAGGAACGGTGAACACAAGATCCTGCCCGAGTGCACGCTGCCGCTGACCGGCGTGGGGGTGGTCGATCGGATCATCACCGACCTGGCCGTGTTCGACGTCACCGACAGCGGCCTGGTGCTGGTCGAGGCCGCACCGGGCGTGGGCCTGGATGAGCTGAAGGAAAAGACCGGCGTGGCCTTCGGCCAGGCCTGACCGTCGTCGCCACCGGGTGCCGTCCGGGCACCCGGTGGGTATAGGGGGATCTCATGGACCTGCATCTGCGCGACGCCGACGTCCACTGGCACCGCCACTGGCTCCCCGCCACCGACGCCGACGTCCTGCAGCGCACCCTGCGCGAGGACGTGCCATGGGAGGTCCACCGCATCCGCATGTTCGGGCGCCAGGTCGATTCGCCGCGGCTGAGCTGCTGGATGGGCGATCCGGCCGCGCGCTATCGCTACTCCGGCACCGACTTCGTGCCGGCGCCGTGGCACCCGGCGTTGCTGGCGCTGCGCGAGCGGTTGGCAACCTTCTGCAACGCGCCCTTCAACAGCGTGCTGCTCAACCGCTACCGCGATGGCGACGACGGCATGGGCTGGCACAGTGACAACGAGCCCGAACTCGGTCCGGCACCGATGATCGCTTCACTGAGCCTGGGCGCCGAACGCCGTTTCCTGCTGCGGCGGCGCGAGGACCATGCGCGCAAGGCCGAGGTGATGCTCGGTCACGGCGACCTGCTGCTGATGGGCGGCCAGACCCAACGCCATTACCAGCATGCCCTGCCGAAAAGCGCGCGGCCGCTGGCCGAACGCATCAACCTCACTTTCCGCTGGATTGACGCAGCCGGGTCGGCATGACCTGCGCCTGCTGGTAATCGGCCTGGCCGGTCACCAGCGTCCAACCCACCACGTCGGTGGTCAGGGTCTGCAGGCTCTGCTCGAACGCCCGGGCGACATCGGCGGTGGCGGTGCTCGGCACCGGCTGTTCCTGGCGGAACGTGCGGTCGGCCACCACGCGCTGGTCGATCACGTGGATCAGCTTGGCGTTGACCTCGATCAGCGCCGCGGGCGTGGCCTGGCCGCGGTAGTCGGCCTCGAAACGGCGTACGTCCAGGGCCAGCTTGTAGTCGGCGCGGATGCCGGTGGTGGCGCGGGCGACGCCGGCGATGCGGCCGGAATCCTCGAAGCCGCGCACCAGCGCGTCATCGAGCATGTCGGTGGCCGGCTGTGCCCAGCTCACGCCCTTGTACACCTCCAGCTCGGACGGCGAGGGACGCACGTTGATGCGCGGGCTGTCGACCACGCGCGCGGCGCTGGGCTTGACCACGATCAGCTGCCAGTCGACCTTCGGCCAGCCGGGGTCGGCCTGGATGCGCACGATCGGCGAATAGATGGTCACCGCGCTGCGCTCGTTGCTGCCCAGCAGCGAGCAGCCACCCAGGGCGGCGATCAGGGCGACCGGCAGCAGGATTCGGGGAAGGGTCGGGCGGCTCATTTGGGTTCGAACTCCTTGGGCGCGTCACGGCCCAGCAGATAGCGTGCCGGGTTGTTGTCGAGGCGGTCGCTGACCCGGCGCAGGTCGCGGATCAGCCCGCGCAGCTCGGTCAGGGTCGGGCCAAGCTGGGCCAGGCCGTCATTGGCGAAGCTGTTGATGGCCGCGCGGTTCTCGCCGAGGATCGAATCGGCGTTGCCGGCGGCCGAGTCCAGCTTGGACAGGGTGGTTTCCAGCTTGTCCAGGATCGGCGGCAGCTGCTGCACCAGGTTCTTGTCCAGGCGCTGGATGGTGCCATTGGTGCTCTTCAGGGTGACATCCAGGCTACGCGCGGCATCGCGCGCGCTGAGCAGCAGCGCCTGGGTGCCCTGGTCGCGGTCGGCCAGGCCACCGCTGATGGTTTCCAGATTGGCCAGCGTGGCGTTGATGCTGGCCACGTTGCGGTCGCTGAGCACCTGGTCCATGCGCTCGACGATGCGGTTGGCCACGTCGGTGATGTTCTGCAGGGCCGAGGGCGTGGTCGGGATGATCGGGGCCGGGTCCTTGTTCACCGCGGTCAGTGCGGCGGACTGGGGCGTGCCGCCGCTGAGCTGGATGATCGACGGGCCGGTCAGGCTGGTGATGGCCAGCTTGGCGCGGGTGTCGGTCTTGACCGGGGTATTGGAGTTCAGGCGGATCCGCGCCACCACCTGGCGCGGGTCGTCCGGCACCAGGTTCAGTTCGGTGATCGAGCCGACCGCGATGCCGTTGTACTGCACCGGGCTGCCGACCGACAGGCCGGTGACCGCCTCGCGGAACACGACCCGGTACTCGGTCCAGGTACGGTCGGAGGAGTACTTGGCGGCCCACAGGCCGAAGGCCAGCAGCGCCAGTCCCACCACCAGGGTGAACGCGCCGATCAGGACGTAATTGGCTTTGGTTTCCATGGCTTACTCGCTCTCGTGCTTTGCATCGCGCGCAGCTCGCGCACGCGGTCCGTGGAAATATTCCTGGATCCACGGGTGGTCCAGTTGTTCGATCTCGTGCAGCGGGGCATTGGCGATCACCTTCTGGTCGGCCAGGACCGCCACCCGGTCACAGATCGCATACAGCGTGTCCAGATCGTGTGTGATCAGCAGGACGGTCAGCCCCAGCGCTTCCTGCAGGGTCTTGATCAGCCGGTCGAAGGCGGCCGCGCCGATCGGGTCCAGGCCGGCGGTGGGCTCGTCCAGGAACAGCAGCGGCGGGTCCAGCGCCAGCGCACGGGCCAGGCCGGCGCGCTTGCGCATGCCGCCGGACAGCTGCGAGGGCAGCTTGTTGATGGCATCGGCCGGCAGCCCGGCCAGTTTCACCTTCAGCAGGGCCAGCTCGTAATGCCAGCGCTCGGGCAGCTCGCGGTGGTGTTCCTTGAGTGGCACCTGCACGTTCTCGCCCACGGTCAGCGAGGAGAACAGCGCGCCATCCTGGAAGAGCACGCCGGTGTTGCGTTCGATATGCAGGCGATTGTCCGGATTGTCCGAGCGCGCATCCACGCCCAGCACCTCGATCTGGCCCGCATCGGGAACGCGCAGGCCCAGGATGCTGCGCATCAGCACCGACTTGCCGGTGCCCGAACCGCCCACCACGCCGAGAATCTCGCCGCGGCGCACGTCCAGGTCGAGGTTGTCGTGCACGGTCTGCGCGCCGAACCGGTTGGTCAGCCCGCGCACGCGGATGGCCAGCCCCTCGTCATCGCCGGTGGTGTCCTCGGGCGTGGCCATGCCGGCCGGATCGGTGGCCATGGTTTACCAGCCCATCTTCATGAACCACAACGCGGCGAACGCATCGAGGATGATCACCAGCGAAATGGCCTGCACCACGCTGGAGGTGGTGCGCTCACCGACCGACTGCGCGGTGCCTTCAACCTTCAGGCCTTCCAGGCAGCCGATCAGGCCGATCACCAGTGCGAACACCGGCGCCTTGGACAGGCCCACCAGCATGTTGCGCACTTCCATGGTCTCGTGCATCCGCGCGATGTACATCTGCGGCGGAATGCCCAGGTCGAACGCGCCCACGGTGATGCCACCGGCCAGGCCGGCCACCATCGCAATGAAGGTCAGCAGCGGCAGGGTGATCAGCAGCGCGACCAGGCGCGGCAGCACCAGCAGGTCGATCGGGTCCAGGCCGAGGGTGCGCATCGCGTCGATTTCCTCGCGCGCCTTCATCGCACCGATCTGCGCCGTGAAGGCGCTGGCGGTGCGGCCGGCCAGCACGATGGCGGTCAGCAGCACGGCGAACTCGCGCAGGAAGGCGATGTTGACCAGCTCCACCACGTAAATTTCCGCGCCGAAGTCGCGCAGGATGGTCGAGCCGAGGAAGGCGATCACCGCGCCGACCAGATAGGACAGCAGCGCCACCAGCGGTACCGCGTCCAGTCCGACCTGTTCCATCTGCGCCACCGTGGCGGTCAGACGGAAGCGACGCGGCTCCTTGATCAGGCGCGCGCCCTTGACCAGGTTCTCGCCGAGGAAACTGGCCAGCGCCACGATGTTGTGGCCCATCCCATGCACGCTGACGCCCAGCCGCTCGAGCGCGGCCAGTACACCGAAATCGCGTTTGGCACGCGGGCGGTCGTCGGCGACTTCCTCGATGGTGGAGACCAGCGCGCGATGTTCTTCGCGGAAGCTGACCGCGTTCTCGCCAAGGTCGGCGCGACGGGCCACCCGCAGCAGCTGCAATACCCCGGCCGAGTCGAGCACGGTGATGCCGCTGGCGTCGATGCCGGTCAGCGCGTCGGGAATGCCGCGCAGCACTTCGGCCGCGTCCAGCGCGGTGTGCAGGGTCCAGTGGCCGGAGAGCCGGACAAGTCCGGGATCCTGCGCGTCCTGTTCGAGATGGGGGGCTTGGCTTGGCGTCATGGGGCGTCCTGCGCGCAGCATACCTTGTCCGTGTCCACACCAAGTGTGTGCTCTGCGACATGATTGTTCAGCCGGGGCAGCCTTCGGGTAATACTACGACGCATGTCTGCCGATACCGCCACCCTTCCCACCCCCCAGGCCACCTATGCGCAGCGCGTTGCGTTCGTGTGCGAGATGGCCGGGCGCCTGCACAGTTACGGCACCACCGCCCAGCGGCTGGAGGCGGCGGTGGTCGCGCTGGCGCAGCGGCTGGACCTGGACTGCGAGCCGTGGTCGAACCCGACCGGGCTGATCCTGAGTTTCAGCGATCCGACCAAGGCCATCGGTTCGTCGGATATCACCCGCGTGATCCGCCTGGCACCGGGTGAAAACGACCTGCATAAACTCAGCATCGCCGACCAGATCACCGATGCGGTGGCCAACGGCACCATGAGCATTGCCCAGGGCCATACGGCGCTGCGGCCGCTGGACAAGGATCCGGGCCGGCGCGGCAAGATCCGCATGATCCTGTCCTACAGCCTGGGCGCGGCCGGCGTGGCCGGACTGTGGAAACTGCCGTGGCTGGATATCGCCACGGCCGGGGTGATCGGGCTGTTGATCGGGGTCATGACGCTGTATACCGATCGGCGCCCGGCAAGCCGCGAGGCCAGCGAGGCGCTGGCGGCACTGGTGGCGGGCACGGTGGCGGCGCTGGTGGCCTCGTTCCTGGGGCCGCTGAATCTCAACACAGTGATCATCGCCTCGCTGGTGGTGATGCTGCCCGGGATGTCGCTGACCAATGCGGTCAATGAACTGGCGAGCCAGCACTGGGTATCGGGGACCGCGCGTTTTGCCGGGGCCATCACCACCATCCTGAAACTGACAGTGGGCGCGGTGATCGCGGTGACGCTGTCGGGGATCATCGGGCTGGAGCCGCACGTGCGTGCGTCGCGGCCACAGGCCGATTGGGTGGAGTGGAGCGCGTTGCTGGTGGCCGCGTTCGCATTCGCGATGCTGTTCAAGGCCAATCGCCGCGATTATCCGTGGGTGATGGCGGCCTCGGTGGCCGGATATGCGATTTCCAAATTCGCCGGCCAGGCGTGGGGGCTGCCGGCGGGTATTTTCATGTCGGCGATGCTGATGACTGCCGCAGGCAATCTCTTCGGTCGTCTGGCACAGCGCCCCGGGGCGATCATCCGCCTGCCGGGCATCATCATGCTGGTGCCCGGCAGTACCAGTCTGCGCGGCGTGCTCACGCTGGTGCAGCAGCAGGACATGAGCGCCGGCCAGACCGTGCTGATGACCGTGCTCAACGTGGTGATGGCGCTGGTGGCCGGGTTGCTGTTCGGCAATCTGTTGATTCCGGCGCGGAAGAATCTCTGAGGGGTGTTGGCGTGTGGCGTTTCTTGTAGAAGCGTCAGAGCGCAGGGCCGCTTGTCCCTTGGCTGGGCGGGGATGTCCCGGTTCGCAGGACACGCCGTAAACCCATCCATGGGCGCTCGTGTACGGCATCCATGCCGGACACGGTGCCGCGAGCCCACACATTCCCGCCGACGACAGTGGGTCGATGCCCATGGAAAAGACACGAGCGGAAAAACCGCTCGGTGGCCGCGTTTCATTGCGCACCAGCACCCTGTCAAAGGGCGGGTGCGGATGGGTTGGCGGGACCGTCATGCGCCATGGATGGCGCATGCGAGCCTACACGGACGTACTTGCGGCGTGTCCCGCCAACCCATCCGTACCCGCCCAGCCAAGCAGGGGCACGCACTCGCCAGTCGTTGATCCTGCAGTGCTCCGGCCAACGTCGCGTCCGCGCAGCTGGAAAAAGCGCAGACAAAAAAACGCCGGCATCGCGGCCGGCGTTTTCAATGTCAGTTTCCGATGAAACCAGAAACCATTACTTCTTGATCAGGAACTCTTCGACCTTCTTGCCCTTGGTGGTCAGCGCGGCCAGCCAGCGCGGCTGCTTGCCACGGCCGGTCCAGGTTTCCTTCGGGTTGGCCGGATTGCGGTATTTCGGAGCCACCTTGCCCAGCTTGCGCACGGCCTTCTTGGCCGGAGCCTTGGTCGCCTTGGCGGCGCGGCCGCGGGTCGGCGCGGCGCCACCGAACACTTCCTCGATCGAATAACCGTGCGCCTTGGCCAGCTTGGTCAGCTGGGCACGCACCTTCGTCACCGCCGGGCGCTTGGCCACGATGGTCTGTTGTTTCTTGGCGTTCTTGATCAGGGCGCCCAGCTCTTTGGCGGACAGGCCACTCAGGTCAATGCTCATCAACTGCTCCGGAATCTAATTAAGGACGGGGTCGGCCAGTCCTTGGCTTGCGCGACAGCATACATATCCGACGGGATGCTGCACAGAGTTAACCGGCATATTCAATCGTCCGGCCAAAAAGAAAAGCCGGGATATTCCCCGGCTTTCTTCGATCAACCCGTCAGGCGGCCCAGCAGGGCATCGCGGTCCAGGTTCTCCGCCTCGCTCCCGCTGCGCGACCGGTACTCGTAGGTGCCGGCGGCCAGCCCGCGTTCGGACACCACCACCCGGTGCGGCACCCCGATCAGTTCCATGTCGGCAAACATCTGGCCCGGGCGCAGGCCGCGGTCGTCCAGCGCCGCATCCAGCCCGGCGGCCTGCAACTGCGCCAGCAGCTCGGCGGCGGCGCTGGCCACCGCGTCGTCCTGCTTGGGATTGATGACGCAAACAACCACTTGCCACGGTGCCATCGCGGCCGGCCAGATGATGCCCGCCTCGTCGTGGTTCTGTTCGATCGCTGCGGCCACGATGCGCGAAATGCCGATGCCGTAGCAGCCCATCGCCAGCACCGCCGCCTTGCCGTTCTCATCCAGCACCGTGGCCTTGAGCGCCTGCGCGTACTGGCGGCCCAGCTGGAACACGTGACCCACTTCGATGCCGCGCGCGATTTTCAGCTCGCCACCATCGGCGGCGCGGTCGCCTTCCTTCGCGTTGCGGATGTCGGCCACTTCCGGCTCGGGCAGGTCACGGCCCCAGTTGACGCCAGCGATATGGAAACCGGCTTCGTTGGCACCTACCACGAAATCGGCCAGCGCCGCGACATCGCGGTCGGCCACGATGCGGATCGGCCGGGCCGGGTTGAGCGGGCCGAGGAAGCCCGGCTCGCTGCCCAGGTGCGTGGCGATTTCCGCTTCGCTGGCCATGCGGTAGCCCTGCAGCCCGGCGACCTTGCCCAGCTTGATCTCGTTGACCTCGTGGTCGCCGCGCACCAGCGCCAGCACGAAACCGCCTTCGCTCATGATCGCGATCGACTTCACGGTGCGCTCCAGGCCCAGACCGAGCAGCGCCGCAACGGCCTCGCAGGTCTTCTGGGTGGGCGTTTCGATCCTGCGTTGCGCTTCGCTGGCCGCCGGACGTGCATCGGGCGCGGCGGCAATCGCCGCTTCCATGTTGGCCGCGTAATCCGAGCCGGTGGAAAACACCAGCGCGTCTTCGCCGGAATCGGCGATCACGTGGAATTCCTGGGAGGCATCGCCGCCGATCGCGCCGGAGTCGGCCTGCACCATGCGGAAGTCCAGGCCCAGGCGGGTGAAGATGCGGCTATAGGCCGCCTTCATGTTCTCGTACTCGCGTACCAGGCAGTCATCGCGCAGATGGAAGGAGTAGGCGTCCTTCATCAGAAACTCGCGCGCGCGCATCACCCCGAAGCGCGGGCGGATCTCATCGCGGAACTTGGTCTGGATCTGGCAGAAATTGACCGGCAGCTGCTTGTAGCTCGACAGCTCCTGGCGCGCGAAATCGGCCGCAGCCTCCTCGGCGGTGGGGCTGTAGCAGAACACCTGCTCCTTGCGGTCCTTGATCTTCAGCAACTGCGGACCGAACTTTTCCCAACGCCCGGTGGTTTCCCACAGTTCCTTGGGCTGGATGGTCGGAATCTGGAATTCAACCGCGCCGGCGCGCTCCATTTCCTCGCGCACGATGCGCTCGACCTTGCGCAGCACGCGCAGGCCCAGCGGCGACCAGGTGTACAGCCCCGAGGCCAGCTTGCGGATCATGCCCGCGCGCAGCATCAAGCGGTGGCTGGTGAGCTCCGCGTCGCTGGGGGTTTCCTTGGTGGTGTGCAGGTGGAACTGGGAGAGGCGCATCGTCGGCTTCGCTGAACGGCAGAAGTCGATATTCTGCCAGCCCAGCCGCTCCCCTGCCCATCACGGCGGCGGCCTGGGCCAAAGGCCGCTGCCTGGCCTGGCCGGCGTGGCTCAGCCGGCCGGCTTGCAGTAAGCCTTGATGGCTGCGTCGGCCAGGTTCTTCTGCGCCTGGCGCTGTTCGTCCGTCAGGGCGGTGTCGGCCTTGCCGTCACCGTTGGTGTCCTGCATGACCGCGCCCTTGCCGTTGAGCAGGGTCAGGTTGCTGCGCGCGGTGGTGCACTCGCTGGGTTCGGCCGGCGCTGCCGCTGCCGCTGCCGGGACCGCGCGGGCGACCGGGTCGCGGCCTTCGACCTGGCGCGATTCGTACTTCTGCCCGGTCGGGGCTTTCTCCGAATACTGGGTGACGCCGTTGGCATCTTTCCACTTGTAGACGGTACCGGCACTGGCCGAGGCACTGGCGAGCAGCAGCAGGCAGCACAGAGAGGGCAGGGCACGCATGGCAACTCCGGCATCAAGGTCAGGGCGCCGATTGCAGCATCCCGGCCCGGCGCTGGCAAGCCGGCGGCGACAGGCGGGAGGCCGGGCTGCCCCAAAGGCCGCCACACCCACTAAACTGGCCGGTATGGATCAGATGAAACCCCCGCCGCGCTCGCGCAGTATTTACCTGCTGCCCAACCTGTTCACCACCGCCGGCCTGTTTGCCGGCTTCTACGCGATCATTGCCGCGGCCAATGGCGACTTCGTCAATGCCGCCATCGCGGTGTTCGTGGCTGCGGTCATGGACGGGCTGGACGGCCGCGTGGCCCGACTGACCGGCACCAGCAGCGAATTCGGCGTGCAGTACGACTCGCTGGCCGACCTGGTCAGCTTCGGCATGGCCCCGGCGCTGGTGATGTACCACTGGTCGCTGTCGTGGCTGAAATTCGACGATCCGGTGCTCGGCCGGGTCGGCTGGGCGGTGGCGTTCCTGTATGCAGCCTGCGCCGCGCTGCGCCTAGCCCGCTTCAACACCCAGGTCAGCGTGGTCGACAAGCGCTGGTTCATCGGCCTGGCCAGCCCGGCCGCCGCCGGCCTGATGATGTCCTTCGTCTGGGCCTTCGCCGACGGCAACCTGGGCTGGGATGGCAATCAGCTGCGCTACGTCGCCCTGGGCGTGACCCTGGTGGCGGCGCTGCTGATGGTCAGCCGGATCCGCTTCTGGAGCTTCAAGGGCAGCGGTGAGAAGGGCCCGCGCTCGGACCGCGTGCCGTTCCTGGCGCTGGCCCTGGTGCCGATCGCCATCGCCATCATGGTCATCGACCTGCCGCGCGTGCTGTTCGCGGTGGGCATTGTGTACGCCCTGTCCGGCCCGGGTTACTGGCTGTGGCAGCGTGCCCGCAAGACGGTCGAGCCCGGCGCGTGAGCGATATCGGCCTGCCGCCACTGTGGTCCCCGGCGCAGCAGTCGTGGCTGCAGGCGATGGGCTATACGGTGTTTGTCGACGGCCAGATCGAGGACGTCGCGGCGCCGGCACCGATTGAACTGAGCGTGGTTGCGGCAGAGCCGGCGGCCACGCCGGCACGTGCTGCCGCGCCGGCTGCCGAGGCCGGTCGGGCGCCGCCGGTGGCGTCCCCGTCACCACCGCGGCGCAGTGCCCCGGCCAGCGTCGATGGCCCTGCCGACGGCGCAGCGCCGGTACGCGAGCGCGCACCGGCCGGCCGCCGTCCGGCGGTACGCATGCCCGACCGGCTGCAGATCGCGCTGCTGCGGGCATCCGGCTGCAATCCGTCCGAACCGGAGACGCAGGCGTTGATGGCCGGCTGGAACCTGGAGGAACTGCGCGGCAATGCCGCGGCCAAACGCGCGCTGTGGCCGCAATTGCGGGCCCTGCGCAAGCGGGGCCGTGCATGAGCGCGGTCAGCTCCCCCCGTCCGCTGTCCCTGCGCGCGCTGCGCGAGGCGGACATCGATGCGGTGATGCCGATCGAGCTGCGCGGTTATCCCTTCCCGTGGACCCGCGGCATCTTCGTGGATTGCCTGCGCGCCGGCTACCCGGCGCTGGCGCTGGAAGATGACGGCGTGCTGGTCGGCTATGGCGTGTTGAGCATCGCCGCCGACGAGGCGCACGTGCTCAATGTCTGTGTCGACACGCAGAATCAATCGCGCGGCCTGGGGCGCTACCTGTTCCGCGCGCTGGTCAAGCTGGCCCGGGACCATGGCGCGCAGCGCGTGTTCCTGGAAGTGCGGCCCTCCAATACCCCGGCGGTGGCGCTGTACCACAGCGAAGGCTTCAACGAGATCGGCCGCCGCCCACGCTATTACCCGGCCCGCGAAGGGCGCGAGGACGCGCTGGTGATGGTGATGGAACTGGTGGACGACGACATCCAGACGATGCCGCCGCTGTAACGGCGCGGGTAGAGCCGAGCCATGCTCGGCTGCTCCATCGTGCCCCGATCGGTGCGCCGTGATCCAATCGGCCGGTTTTTGCCGCAGCTGCGCTGCGGCAGCCGAGCATGGCTCGGCTCTACCGTCATGATCTCCTGACGATGCCGCCGCTGTAACGGCTAGGGTAGAGCCGAGCCATGCACGGCTGCTCCCTCGTGACCCGATCGGTCCGCCGTGACCCAATCGACCGGTTTTGCCGCAGCTGCGCTGCGGCAGCCGAGCATGGCTCGGCTCTACCATCAGGATCTCCTCTCGCCACCTTTGCCTCTGGCGCTGGGCCGTTGGCGCATCATGTGCGTCAGGCGAGCCGCAGCACCGCCGCGCCCAATACGATCAACCCCGCTGCGATCCAGCGCTGCCGGGTGACCCGCTCATGCAGGATGAACGCCGAGATCAGGATGCCGAACAGGATCGAGGTTTCGCGCAGGGAGGCAATCATCGCCACCGGCGCGACGGTCATTGCCCATAGCGCCAGCGCGTAGGAGGTCAGGGTACCGACGCCGCCGACCATCCCGTAATGCCAATTGGCACGCGCATACGAACGCAGCGCCGCCGCACGCGTGCACAGCGCCCAGATCGGCAAGGGCAGGCCCGACAACAGGAACAGCCACAGCGTATAGCTCAGCGCCGCGCCGGAGTGCCGTGCGCCCCACGCATCCACCAAGGTGTAGGTGGCGATGACACCGGCGTTGAGCAGTGGCAACCAGAGGTGCTGGCGCGAGATGCCACGCGTCATGCACAGGATGCCGGCGCAGATGAGCGCGATGCCGGCCCAGGCGATTCCTGCCAGGCGCTCGCCGATGAACAACGCGCCCACCAGCGCGACCAGGAGCGGCGCGCAGCCCCGCATCAGCGGGTAGGACGCGCTCATGTCGGTCACCTGGTAGGTGCGCGCGACCAGTACGTAGTAGATGACCTGCAGCCCGGTCGAGGCGGCCAGCCACGGCCAGCTCTGCGCGGCGGGTGCGGGCAGGAACGGCAGGCCGATCGCGGCGAGGACGGCCGCCGAACCGGTGACCAGGATTGTGGTCAGCAGCGTGTCGCGACCGCGTTTGACGATCGCGTTCCAGCTGGCGTGCAGCAGTGCGGCGAACAGCACGATGCAGAAAATGGAGAGCGACATCGTGTCGGCAGGCAGTCATTGCGGGGACGAACCCGCATGATGCCGCAGGCGCGCGGGCACCGCCCACCATCGACACGCCGCACCGCAGGTGCAGCGCACGAAACGACCCACACCGGTAGAGCCACCCCATGGGCGGCTGCACACAACCCACACCCGGTAGAGCCACCCCATGGGTGGCTGCACGCAATCCCGGCCCGGGGAGGCAGCCACGCATGGCGTGGCGCTACCCGTGCGATTACAGCTTCGCGCGCTGTCCGCGCAGGCCGTCCAACTGGGCGGTCCACTCGACCAGGCGCACGCGCTCCTGTTCGACCACCGCCGCCGGCACCTTGTCGGTGAACCGGGACAGCTTGGTCTCGCTCTTCTCCTTTTCCGACTCCACCCGGGCGATTTCCTTGTCCAGGCGCGCGCGTTCGGCGCCCAGGTCGACCAGGCCCTCCAGCGGCACCAGCAGGGTGAGATCGCCCACGATCGCGGCGGCGGCCGGCGGGGTGTCACTGCCGTCGGCCAGCCACGCGATGCGCTCCAGCTTGAGCAGGAACGACAGCGAGGAGGTGAAGCGGGTCATGCGCGCGCGATCGTCCTCGGTGCCCCCCTGCAGCAGCAGGGTGACCTGCTTGGACGGCGGCACGTTCAATTCGCTGCGCACGCGGCGCAGCGCGTTGACCATCGACTTCACCCATTCCACGTCGGCCTCGGCGCGGGCGAAATCGCCGGCGAATTCCTCGGCGGTGGGGTACGGACGCAGCGAGATGGTGTCCTCGGTGATGCCCAGGCGCGGGGCGACCTGGCGCCACAGCTGCTCGGTGACGAACGGGGTCAGCGGGTGCAGCAGGCGCAGCAGCGCTTCGAGCACGTACAGCAGGGTGTGGCGGGTGCTGTCGGCATCGTCGGCATCGGCACCGTTGAGCGCCGGCTTGGTCAGTTCCAGGAACCAGTCGCAGAACTCGTTCCAGGCGAACTCGTACAGGCACTGCGCCAGCAGATCGAAGCGGTAGTTGGCGTAGTGCGTCTGCGCCTCGGTGGACACTGCCGCCAGTCGCGACAGAATCCAGCGCTCGGCATCGGTGCGCGGCTGCGGCACGCCGGTGAAGCTGCTGCCCTCGGTGTTCATCAGGGTGAAGCGGCTGGCGTTCCACAGTTTGTTGCAGAAGTTCTTGTAGCCCTCGGCGCGGCTCATGTCGAACTTGATGTCGCGGCCGTGGGTGGCCAGGGCCGCGATGGTGAAGCGCAGCGCATCGGCACCGTGGGCGATGATGCCCTCGGGGAATTCGCGGCGGGTCGCCTTCTCGATCTTCGGCGCGTCCTTGGGCTTCATCAGTCCGGTGGTGCGCTTGGCGATCAGGTCGTCGAGCGAGATGCCATCGATGATGTCCAGCGGATCGAGCACGTTGCCCTTGGACTTGGACATCTTCTGACCCTGCGCATCGCGGATCAGGCCGGTCATGTAGATGTCCTTGAACGGAATCTTCCCGGTGAAGCTGTCGGTGGCCATGATCATGCGGGCCACCCAGAAGAAGATGATGTCAAAGCCGGTGACCAGCACCGCCGAGGGCAGGTAGCGCTCGAAACCGCGCGCCGCCATTGCCTCTTCGTTGGGCCAGCCCAGCGTGGAGAACGGCCACAGCTGCGAGGAGAACCAGGTCTCCAGCACGTCGCTGTCCTGGTGCAGGGCAAGGTCGGCAGCGAGGTTGTTCTTCGCGCGTGCCTCGGCCTCGTCGCGACCGACGTAGCAGTTGCCCGCCTCGTCGAACCACGCCGGGATGCGATGGCCCCACCACAGCTGGCGGCTGATGCACCAGTCCTGGATGTTCTCCATCCAGTGGCGGTAGGTGTTGATCCAGTTGGCCGGCACGAACTGGATGCTGCCGTTCTCGACCAGCTCCAGACCGCGCTTGGCCAGCACGTCCATCTTCACGAACCACTGGTCGGTCAGGTACGGCTCGATTACCTGCTGGGTACGATCACCGCGCGGCACCTGCAGCTTGTGGGCCTTGGTCTCGACCAGGATGCCGAGGTCTTCGAGTTCGGCCAGGATCACCTTGCGCGCTTCGTAACGGTCCAGCCCGCGGTATTTTTCCGGGGCGTTGTCGTTGATCGCCGCCGTCGGGGTGAACAGGTTGATCATCGGCAGGTTGTGGCGCACGCCGACCTGGTAATCGTTGAAGTCGTGCGCTGGGGTGACCTTGACCACGCCGGTGCCGAACTCGCGGTCGACGTAGTCATCGGCGATCACCGGAATCTCGCGGTCGGTCAGCGGCAGCTTGACCCGCTTGCCGATCAGGTGCGCATAGCGCTCGTCTTCGGGGTGCACCATCACCGCGGTGTCGCCCAGCATGGTTTCCGGACGCGTGGTGGCCACGGTCAGGGTGCCGCTGCCATCGGCCAGCGGGTAGCTGATCGACCACAGGAAACCGTCTTCTTCCACGCTTTCCACTTCCAGGTCGGAAATGGCGGTCTTCAGCACCGGGTCCCAGTTGACCAGGCGCTGGCCACGGTAGATCAGGCCCTGCTCGTGCCAGCGCACGAAGGCTTCGATCACCGCCTCGGACGGCTGCGGGTCCATGGTGAAGGTGCTGCGCGACCAGTCGCTGGAGGTGCCCAGGCGGCGCATCTGGCGCTCGATGGTGTCACCGGACTGGGCCTTCCATTCCCACACTTTCTCGATGAAACCTTCGCGGCCCAGCGAATCGCGGGTTTCGCCCTGGCCGGCCAGCGCCAGGTTGCGGCTGACCACCATCTCGGTGGCGATGCCGGCGTGGTCGGTACCCACCTGCCACAACGTGTCGTAGCCGCGCATGCGGTGATAGCGCACCAGCGCGTCCATCAGGGTCTGCTGGAAGGCATGGCCCATGTGCAGCGTGCCGGTCACGTTCGGCGGCGGCAGCAGGATGGTGTACGGCTCGCCCTTGCCGGACGGCTTGAAATGGCCGGCCTTCTCCCACGAGTCGTACAACTCGGTTTCAAAGGATTTGGGGTCGTAGCTGGGGGCGAGTTGGGTCATGCGGGAACCAGGATCGAAGACGAAAGGTGGGGTGCCGGAAGCTCAGCGCCCGAGGGCGCGACGGATCTTCTGGTCGGTATGGAACTGCGAGACCGCGTAGGCGGCCCAGATCGCGGCGGGCAGCCAGCCGATCAGCGTGATCTGCAGGATCAGGCAGAGGATGCCTGCGATCGGGCGGCCGATGGTGAAGAAGGCGAACCAGGGAAAGATCAGGGCGATCAATAGGCGCATCAAGAGGCTCCGGGGTGCAGCGGCGACGGCCCAAGGGACGCCGCGCGGGTTACATGTCGTACTTGTTCAGGTCAAAGCCCAGCGCCTTGTACTGGCGCCAGCGCTCGCGCAGCGGCTCGCGTGCCTCCGGGTCGGCCGGCACCACTTCCAGCACGCGGTCGCACTCGGCCAGGTAGGGGTCGTCGCGCAGGTTGATCACCAGCGGACGCGCCGGGGCCGGCGTGCCGGGCACGGCGATCAGCACCAGCGCTTCTTCCTCGTCCATGTCTTCGCCGGCGATCTGATGCGGGATGTAGGCGTCGTTGTCGAACGCCCACAGCAGCTCGTCCAGCTCCTCGGCCTGGGCCTGGTCGCGGGCCAGCACCAGGGTGAACAACCCGGCGTCGTTGGCCTTGCGGGCCAGCTCGCAGACCAGGCGCAAGGGCTCGGTCAGGAAGCGGGGCTTGGCGATCAGGTAGAAATCAGCACGGGACATGGCAGGGCCTGGAGCGGAGGGAGAACCCGGCGCCAGGCCGGGCGGGATCGCGGCCACCGGCAGGCGGCCGCGATCGGGCGGGGCATCAGGCGCGGGCGACCTGGTCCAGCAGCCACTGGCTCAGCAGGCCGACCGGGCGACCGGTGGCCATGCCGCGCTTGCCTTCGTCGCTGGCCACGCCGGCGATGTCCAGGTGGGCCCAGCGCTGGCCGTCGGTGAAGCGCGACAGGAAGCAGCCGGCGGTGATCGCACCGGCCCAGCGGCCGCCGATGTTGTAGACGTCGGCGAAGCTGGAATCCAGCATCGGCTGGTACTCGTCCCACAGCGGCAGGCGCCAGGCGCGATCGAACACGTGCTCGCCGGCGGCCAGCAGTTCGTTGGCCAGGTCGTCGTGCTTGGTCATCAGGCCGGCGGTCTGGTGGCCCAGCGCGACCAGGCAGGCACCGGTCAGGGTGGCCACGTCGACCAGCGCGGCCGGCTCGAAGCGCTGCGCGTAGGTGAGGGCGTCGCACAGGATGAGGCGGCCTTCGGCGTCGGTATTGCCCACTTCGATGGTCTTGCCCGACATCGAGGTGATCACGTCCGACGGGCGGTAGGCGTTGCCGTCGATGGCGTTTTCCACCGCCGGCACCACCACCACCAGGTTCAGCGGCAGCCTGGCGGTGACCGCCGCGACGAAGGTGCCGATGACGTTGGCGCCACCGCACATGTCGTACTTCATCTCTTCGATGCCGCCCTGGGTCTTCAGGTTGACGCCACCGGTATCGAAGGTGATGCCCTTGCCGACCAGCACGTAGGGCTTGGCGTCGCCGCCGTTGCTCCACTTCAGCACCACCAGGCGCGGGCGGTTGGCCGAGCCGCGGGCCACGGCCAGAAGCGAGCCCATGCCCAGCGCTTCCATCTGGTGCTCGTCCAGGATCTCCGCTTCGGCACCTTCATGGGCCTGGGCGAACGTCACCGAGGACTCGGCCAGGTAGGCCGGGGTGCAGACGTTCGGCGGCAGGTTGCCCAGCTCGCGGGCGTACTGCACACCGGCGGCGATGGCCTGGCCCTGGGCCAGCGCCTGGCTGTCGGTGCCGGCGACGGCCAGCTGGGTCAGGCCCGGCGCTTCGGCCTTCTTCTTGCCCAGCGTGGCGCTGTAGCGGTAGGCGGCGTGGTCGGCGGTGATGATCGCCTGGCGGATATTCCAGGCGGCGTCGCGACCCTTGACCTCCAGTTCGGTCAGGGTCAGCAGTGCGTGGTGGCTGACCCCGCTCTTGAGCGCGCGGCTGGCGTCGCCGATCGCCTTGAGGTACTGCGGCACGCCGAACTTGGCCGGCTCGCCGAGCCCGACCACCAGCACGCGCGGTGCATTGACGCCGGGCAGGTCGTGCAGCAGGGTGGTGGCGCCGGTCTTGCCGCCGACATCGCCGCGGGCCACCAGGGCCGACAGGCGACCACCGGACGCGGTGTCCAGGGCCTGGGCCGCCGGGCTCAGGGTCTGGTCGGCATAGGCGCCGACGATGACGCAATCGAACGCGGCCGAGGCCGGCGTTGCGTGGTTCAGGGTGAATTCCAGGGCCATTGATCAGATTCCGTTGGCAAATCCGTACAATCGCGAGCTGTTTACGTCCCGTCGGTAGACTGGGCAGCATCGCGAACGAATCCGAGAGTTTAAACCACCGCCCCATGTCGAAGCTCGATCGCTATCTCCTGCGTGATTTCGTCCAGAGTTTCCTGGCCACCCTCATCGTTCTGCTGGTGGTGAGTGTCGGCGGTGTCCTGGTGGACATCCTCGGCAACATCGCCGACGGCCGCCTGCCGGCCCGCCTGCTGTTCTCCCAGCTGGGCCTGCAGTTCATCGTCTACATGCCGCTGATCCTGCCGCTGGCGCTGATGCTGGGGCTGATGCTGGCCACGGCACGGCTCTACCGCGACTCGGAAATGGCGGTCCTCACCGCCATCGGGGTCGGCCCGAAGCGGCTGCTGCGCCCGGTGCTGATGCTGGTGCTGCCGGTGGTGGCGCTGATCGCCCTGTGTTCGCTGTGGCTGGGGCCGTGGGCCGACCGCACCGGCGAGACCATGATCGAGGAGGCCAACCGCAGCGTGGTGATGGCCGGCCTGGAGTCGGGCAAATTCACTACCCTGCCCAACGGCGGGGTGGTCTACCTGTCCTCGGTCTCGCCCGATGGCACCCAGCTGGGCAAGGTGTTCATGCAGCGGCAGAAGGAAAATCGCCTCGAGGTGGTGTCGGCCGATCGGGGCCGGATGTTCTTCGAGGGCGCCCGCCAGCGCTACCTGGAGCTGGAAGACGGCCACCAGGTCGAAGGCCCGGCCCAGGGCGCGCTGGACTACAAGCTGATGACCTTCGCGCGCAACGATGTGGCCATGCCCGATGGCGCCGATACCCGCGAGAAGGACGACCCGGAGCTGCTGCCGACCGGGCAGCTGCTCGGCGATGCGCGCCCGGCCGCGCAGGCGCAGCTGCATTCGCGCATCACCCCGCCGCTGATCGCGCTCGCATTTGCGTTGATGACGCTGCCGCTGGCGCGCAGCTCGCCGCGCCAGCAGCGCTACGGGCGGATGATGCTGGCGTTCCTGGCCTACATGGTGGGCATGAACCTGATGTTCATCGGCACGCGCTGGATCGCCGATGGAAAATTGCCCGGCAGTGTCGGCTTGTGGTGGCTGAGCCTGCCGCTGCTGGCGCTGGCGATCTGGATGTACCTGCGTGACGGCAAGCTGTCGCGCCCGCGGAGGACCGCATGAAGCTTCACCCGATGCGGTTTGATCTCTATCTCGGCCGGGCGGTGTTCAGCACCGTGCTGCTGACCTGGGCAGTGCTGGTGGGCCTGGACGTGGTGATGGCGTTTTCCGGCGAGTTCAAGGACGTCGGCAAGGGCAGCTATACGCTGGGGCACGCGGCGGCGTGGGTGTTGTATACGGTGCCGCGCCGGGCCTACACGTTCTTCCCGACGGCGGCGGTGATCGGCTCGCTGATGGGCCTGGGCCAGCTGGCGGCGACCTCGGAGCTGACCGCGCTGCGTGCGCTGGGCCTGTCGCGCAAGCGCCTGAGTGCGTCGGTGGCGATCGCGCTGTCACTGCTCACGGCGGTGATGGTGTTCAGCGGCGAGACCGTGGCGCCGTGGGCGCAGAGCCGGGCCGACGACATCAAGATGAGCGCCAAGTGGGGCAACAGCATGGCCGTGGCGCGCTACTCGGGCGTGTGGGCGCGCGAGGGCGATACGTTCCTCAATGCCGGCGCGGGTGATGAGCAGTTGCTGCCGGGCGGTGGCACCAGGCTGGTGCTGCGCGACGTGCGCCTGTACAAGATCGCTGAGGACGGGCGGTTGGCATCGTTGACCTACGCCGGGTCGGCCGAGCATGACAAGGACGGCTGGGTGCTGAAGAAGGTGCGCCGGGATACGTTCGGCGAACGCTCGGCGACGCGCGAGATGGTGGAATCCGAACCGTGGAATTCACGCCTGGATGCGGCGGCGTTGGCCAGTGGCATTTCCAAGCCGCGCAACCTGACGGCGATGGACCTGCGCACGAGCATCGAGTACCGCAAGCGCAACGGGCTGGATTCGCGCGATTACGAAGATATCTACTGGAGCCGGTGGTTCTATCCGGTGAACGTGCTGGCGTTGTGCCTGGCGGCGGTGCCGTTCGCGTTCGGGTCACTGCGCAGTGGCGGCATGGGCAAGCGGCTGTTCCTGGGCATTCTGTTCGCGCTGGGCTTCTGGTTGCTGCAGTTGTTCTTCGGCCGCATGGCCGGTGCGCTGAAGTTCGACTACCGCATCGCCTACGCGCTGCCGCCGATCGTGATGCTGGCGGTGTCGGGGATGCTGTTCCGGCGCAAGTCGGGGTAATTCAGCGGCCGGGGTTCTGCGGGGTCGTGATGGTTCATGGTTGGCGTGTGCGGGGAGGAAGAGCGTCGCCCCGGCGTTGCGCCATCGGCGCTGCATCCGGCCCCGACGAGCCTCACGCCTGCCGGCACGGAACGACACCGCAGATCGGCCGATAGAGCCACGCCATGCGTGGCTGCGCTTTGCGCGGCAATCAAAATGCCAATGACCCCATCCCGACCAAGGGGGGCCTCCACGTGTTGCGTGGTTTCACCGCTTCGGCAGGCGTCGCATCCGCGTGCCGCTGGCACGGTCGTGCCAGCTCAGGCGTTGGCGGTCGATCAACGCCCACCACAACCCCAGGCCGCCGAGCAGCAGCGAGATCGTGCCGACGCTGTAGCGCAGCCACAACTGGCGGCGCGTGGGTGGCCTTCCGTCGGCAGTGGTCACCTGAAGTCGCCACGGGCGCATGCCCAGGGTCTGGCCACCACGACGCCAGCTCAGCGTGGCGTACAGCCCGGTGACGATCCAGCAGCACAGCCAGAGCAGCCATTGCAGGGCGCTGAAGGCAGGGATGTTTTCGCGTTCGGCGTGGCCGGACAGGGTGTAGGCCACGGTGAACACGGTGCCGACCAGCATCCACAGCGCGAGTGCGGGAAACAGGTCGTAGAGCAGGGCCAGCAGGCGCCACAGCAGCAGCGTGGCGGGGCGGTCGGCGGTTGCACTGGAAACGGTGGTGGCCATGGGCCGAGCATACCTGCGCGCTGGCGTCGGTTCGATGGCCGCGATGCGCCCGGCTCCGTATGCTGGTGGCATGTCCGATGCCTCTACCCCCGCACTGCGCCGCCAGTTGGTCCAGCAGCTTCCGCCATTGCGCGATGGCGACAACGTGCTGATCCAGCGCTTCCTCGATGCGATCTGGGCCGAGCAGGGGTTGGCGCGGGCCAGCCTGGACAGCTACCGGCGTGATCTGGAAGGGCTGGCGCGCTGGCGTGACGGGGCCGGCGGCGGGCTCGGCACGATCGACCGGGCCGGCCTGTTCGACTACCTGGCCTGGCGCGCGCGGCACGGCTGGTCGCCACGCAGCAACGCGCGGTTGCTGTCCGCCTTGCGTGCGTTCTTCGCCGATGCGCTGCGGCGCGGCCAGCGCAGCGAGGACCCCAGCGCGCTGCTGGACCCGCCGCGGCTGCCGCGGTTGCTGCCCAAGGCGCTGGCCGAAAGCCAGATCGATGCGCTGCTGGATGCGCCGGATATCGCCTCGCCGCTGGGCCTGCGCGACCGGGCGATGCTGGAGCTGATGTATGCCGCCGGGCTGCGCGTGAGCGAGCTGGTGGAGCTGCCGGCCAATGCGGTCAACCTGCGCCAGGGCGTGCTGCGGGTGACCGGCAAGGGCAGCAAGGAGCGCCTGGTGCCGTTGGGTGAGGAATCCCAGCACTGGCTGGAGCGTTACCTGGCCGAATCGCGGCCGCAGCTGGCCGGCAAGCGCACGGTGCCGGGCGGCGCGGACGGGTCGGTGCCGATGTTCGTGGCCCCCTCGCTGCAGCCGCTGAGCCGCCAGCAGTTCTGGGCGCTGGTGAAGAAGTACGCGGTGCTGGCCGGGATCGATCCGGTGCGGATCAGCCCGCACGGGCTGCGCCACAGCTTCGCCACCCACCTGCTCAACCGCGGCGCGGACCTGCGCGCGCTGCAGATGCTGCTGGGCCACAGTTCGCTGTCCACCACCCAGATCTACACCCTGGTGGCGCGTGAACACCTGCAGAAACTGCACGCCAGGCACCATCCGCGCGGCTGAGGCGGTGGCGGGGCGCTGGCTGGCGCCGGTCACTGTTCCACTGCGGTCCAGCTGCGGGTGTGGGTGGCTGTGCGAGAATCAGGGCCATCTTCTTTGTCCCCGGATCGCTCGATGCTCCGTGTTGCCATTGCCGCGCTCCTCGGCGCGCTCAGCCTGACTGCCTGCGCGCAGCAGCCCTCCGCTCCGGCCGCCAGCAAGGGCGCGTCGGCCCCGGCCAGTGCCTCGGCCCCGGCCGACGGCAACGCCGACCAGCGCGTGCGCAAGGCGCTGCAGCAGTTGGACCCCAAGTTCTCCCCGGACTACATCGGCGCGGCGCCGTTCCCGGGCTTCCGCGAGGTGCTGGTGGGCGGGCAGGTGCTGTATGTGACCGATGACGGCCGCTACCTCATGCAGTCCCAGCCCTACGACATCCAGAACAAGGCGCCGGTCAGCAGCGCCGGCCTGCTCGGCTACCGCCAGAAGCTGCTGGCGAAGGTGCCGCAGAGCGAGCGCATCGTGTTCGCCGCGCCGAACGCCAAGTACACCATCAGCGTGTTCACCGATATCGAGTGCGGCTACTGCCGCAAGCTGCACCAGGACATCGCCGAGCTCAACCGCAACGGCATCAGCGTGGAATACCTCGCCTTCCCGCGCATGGGCCTGGGCAGCCAGGACTACACCGACATGATCTCGGTATGGTGCGCGGCCGACCGCAAGCAGGCGCTGACCGCGGCTAAGACCGGCAAGCCGGTCACGCCGAAGAACTGCACCAATCCGGTGGCCATGCAGTACACGCTGGGCCAGCAGATGGGCGTCAATGGCACGCCGGCGATCTTCGCGCCCGATGGCACGCAGCTGGGCGGCTATGTGCCGCCGGCACAGCTGAAGGCCGCGCTGGAACGCATCACCGCCGGCGGCAGCCGCTGAAACAAACAACGCCCCGGCATGGCCGGGGCGTCGTCGTTGAGGGGCCTGCCCGACCGTGGGTCGGTTCCCCGTCAGTTCAACCCGTCGCGGATCGCCTTGGTCAACGTGCCCTGGGCGTCATCGCCGCTGAACTCCCAGAAGAACGCGCCGCCCAGTCCCTGGGTTTTCACGTAGCCCATCTTCTCGGTGACCATCGCCGGGGTGTCGAAGCTCCAGAACGTGGTGCCGTTGGAGATCCACGTGGCCTTGGCAACGCTGTCGGTGTAGCCCGGCCAGGCCAGGTTCTTGAGCACCTTCCAGTCTTCGATGCCGGCCTCGTAGGTGCCCGGCGCCGCGCCGCTGGCGCTCCTGTACAGGCCGTTGTTGCCGCTGGCCACGCCGGTCCAGCCGCGCCCGTAGTAGCCGATGCCCAGGTTCAACTTGGACGCCGGTACGCCACGGCTCAGGAAGGCCTCCATCGCATCGTTGCTGTTGTAGAGCTTCTGATCACCGGTGGACGGGTCGGCCGGTGAATCGAACAGCGCCGAGTGATGGTTGGTCTGCGGATCCCACGCACCGTGGAA
This sequence comes from Stenotrophomonas sp., assembly GCF_031995405.1. Taxonomy (GTDB): domain Bacteria; phylum Pseudomonadota; class Gammaproteobacteria; order Xanthomonadales; family Xanthomonadaceae; genus Stenotrophomonas. The sequence continues at coordinate 41,261 of NZ_DAMAGC010000011.1, forward strand.
GTCGTAGGTCATGACGTTGATGAAGTCCAGGTACGGGTGGTACGCAGCCGGGTCGGTCACCCGTACCTTGTCGATGCCCGCACCCACCGCCACGGTGAGCAGCAACCCCGGTCGCACCGCATCGAGCTGGCGGCGGAACTCGGCCAGCAGCGCGGTGTAGTTCGCGTTGTCGGCCGGGGTGCCACAGCTCAGCCCACAGGCCACCGGGTACTCCCAGTCGATGTCGATGCCATCGAACACGCCTGCCGCCGCGCCCACGCCACCGGCGCCGTCGGTGACCGGCAGGTTGCCCTTGATGTAGGCATCGATGCACGAGGCGACGAAGGCCTGGCGGTTGGCCGGCTGCGCCGCGCTGGAGAAGCCGCGCGACCAGGTCCAGCCGCCCAGCGAGATCAGCACCTTCACGTTGGGGTACTTGGCCTTGAGCTGCTTGAGCTGGTTCCAGTTGCCACGCAGCGGCTGGTCCCAGGTATCGGCGCCACCGCTCACGCTCTCGCCGGCACCGAAGGCCTTGGTGTAATCGGCGAAGGCATCGCCGCCCACGCCGGTGTTGGCGTCCGAGGCCTGGGTGATGCCCACTTCGCAGCGGTTGTTGCGCACGTTGCCGAAGGCGTAGTTGATGTGGGTCAGGCGCGCGGCCGAGCCGCTGGTGTCGATGTTCTTGACCCGGTAATTGCGCCCGTAGATGCCCCACTGCGTGAAGTACCCGATCACCCGCTTGCTGCCGCCCGTGCCGCCGCCGGCGGCCGTGGTGACGCTGATCGAGGCGCTCTGTGCCGAGGCGTTGCCGGCGTTGTCGCGCGCACGCACCGTGTAGGTGTAGGCGGTGCTGGCGGTGAGCCCGCCGTCGGTGTACTGGGTGGCGGCCGGCGAGCCGACCAGGCTGCCGTTACGGTACACATCGTAGCCGGCTACGCCGCTGCCGCCGCTGTTGTCGGTGGCGGCCGTCCAGGCCAGGTTGACCGTGGTGGCGGTTTTGGAGGGTGAGGCGAGGCCACCGGGCACGCTGGGCGGGGTGGTGTCGTTGCTGGCGGCGGTGACGGTCACGCTCACCGTGGCCGAGGAGGTCACCGCGTTGTTGTTGTCGGTGGCCACTGCCTTGAAGGTGTGGCTGCCGGCGCTCGCGTTGGTCCAGCTCACGCTGTACGGGGCGCTGGTGTCGATGCCCAGCGAGGTGCCGCCGCGGAAGAACTCCACCTTGCTGACGCTGCCGTCGCTGTCACTGGCGTTGGCACTGACGGTGATGGTGCTGCCGGCGCTGAAACTGGCCCCGGCCGCGGGGGAGGTCAGGCTGACGCTGGGCGGCTGGTTGCTGCCGCTGCCATCGCAGGCGCCGAGGTTGGTGTAGTAGGGCGCGCCGGCCGGGTGGTCCGGCGGGGCGTTCCAGATGTCCTGGTTGGCGCGGTACAGCACGCCGCTTTTCTGCAGGGTGGTGCCGGACAGGTAGATCACCGCCGGGTTCCATTCCGGGGCCCCGGTACAGTTCGCGGCCAGCGCCAGGGTCGGGGCGGCGGTGGTGGCAGCCGCCAGGGCCAGGGCGAGCAGCCAGCGTTTGCGGCGGCCTGCCGCAAGGGAGGATATCGATGTCACCGCACTGCGCATCATCGGGTCAGGCATGGTCTTACTCCGATCTAGTGATGGGCGCGGGCCGCCGGGTGGGGCGGCCCGCGTGCAGCAGGTCCGAGCGCCGGGGAGAGGCCGGCAACAGCAGTGGGGGCGGACGAGGACCTAGTCGGACAACTGCGCTGACCAGGTGGTGGCAACGTTGTCATGCATTCCGAACGCAATCCGTGAACCAGCGCATGGTTCGAATGTGAAAGGCACGGTATGGACGCGGCGGCCAGGGAAGCCCCGGCGGCGGACTTGGGTACAATGGTGGGCCCCGTCTCCAACCACGGTTCCCCGGACATGATGGTCCTCGAGGGCGCATCCGCCCTTTCGCCGTTCCGCCGCGAACGTCTTGAATCCCGCCTGCAGTCCCTGGCCACCGATCTGCGCATCACCGGTGCCTGGCATGTCTACTTCATCCAGACCGAGGGCGATGCGGCCCCGGACCCGGTGATCCTGAGCCGGATCCTGGAGGCCCAGCCGGCGCTGGCGGGGCGTGAAGATGGCGCGACCTCGCGGTTCGTGGTCCCGCGCCTGGGCACGCTGTCGCCATGGTCGAGCAAGGCCACCGAACTGGTGCGTGGCGCCGGGCAGCCGATCCGCCGGGTCGAACGTGGCCTGCGCATCGACCTGGCCGGCTGGCCGGCCGATGCCGCCGCGCAGGAAGCGGTGATCCGCGCGCTGCACGACCCGATGACCCAGTCGGTGCTGGCCGACGCCGAGCAGGCGCAGGCCTTGTTCAGCGCGCCGACCCGTGGCGAACTGGAGCGGATCGCGCTGGACGACCTGGAAGCGGCCAACCGCCGCCTGGGCCTGGCCATGGCCCAGGACGAGATCGACTACCTGCGCCAGCGCTTCGGCGAGCTCGGCCGCAAGCCGTCGGACGTGGAACTGATGATGTTCGCGCAGGCCAATTCCGAACACTGCCGGCACAAGATCTTCAACGCCAGCTGGACCATCGACGGCGCCGACCAGTCGCACTCGCTGTTCCGGATGATCAAGAACACCCACCAGCAGACCCCGCAGCACACGTTGAGCGCATACAGCGACAACGCCGCGGTGGTGGCCGGTTTCCCGGCCGCGCGCTATCGCCCGGACCCGGCCAGTGGCGAGTACCGCAGCGAGGCCGTGGTCGATTCGGCGTTCTGCATCAAGGTCGAAACCCATAACCACCCGACCGCGATCGCCCCGTTCCCGGGTGCGGCGACTGGCGCGGGCGGTGAAATCCGCGACGAAGGTGCGACCGGCCGCGGTGGCAAGCCCAAGGCCGGCCTGACCGGCTTCTCGGTCTCGCACCTGCGCATCCCGACGCTGCCGCAGCCGTGGGAAGCGCCGCGCGCGCTCAACCCGCGCATGGCGCCGGCGCTGGACATCATGCTCGAGGGGCCGCTCGGCGGCGCCGCGTTCAACAACGAATTCGGCCGCCCCAACCTGCTCGGTTATTTCCGCAGCTTCGAGCTGCCCGAAGGGCAGGGCCTGACCCGCGCCTACGACAAGCCGATCATGCTCGCCGGCGGCCTCGGTGCGATCGACCAGAACCAGGTCGAGAAGCTGCGCCTGCAGCCGGGCGATGCGGTGATCGTGCTCGGTGGCCCGGCCATGCTGATCGGCCTGGGCGGCGGCGCGGCCAGTTCGGTGGCGTCGGGCGAGAGCGCCGAAGACCTCGATTTCGCCAGCGTGCAGCGCGACAACCCGGAAATGGAACGGCGCTGCCAGGAAGTGATCGACCGTTGCGTCGCGCTCGGCCTGGACAACCCGATCCGCTGGTTCCATGACGTCGGTGCCGGCGGCCTGTCCAACGCGATCCCGGAACTGCTGCACGACTCCGGCGTGGGCGGTGTGATCGACCTGGGCAAGGTGCCCACCGACGATCCGTCGCTGTCGCCGATGCAGTTGTGGTGCAACGAATCGCAGGAGCGTTACGTGCTCGGCGTGCCGCAGGCGCGTCTGGCCGAGTTTGCCGCGCTGTGCGCACGCGAGCGCTGCCCGTTCGCCGCGGTCGGCGTGGCCACTGCCGAAGAACGCCTGGTCGTGGCCTATGGCGCGACCGTGGGCAATACGCCGGCAGATGCGCCGATCGACCTGCCGATGGACGTGCTGTTCGGCAAGGCGCCGAAGATGCACCGCGATGCCACGCACCCACCGGCACCGCGCTGGCCGGCGCTGAAGACCGCCGGACTGGACCTGCATGAAGCCGGCCTGCGCGTCCTCGCGCACCCGTCGGTGGCGTGCAAGAACTTCCTGGTCACCATTGGCGACCGCAGTGTGGGTGGCCTGACCGCGCGTGAGCAGATGATCGGCCCGTGGCAGCTGCCGTTGGCCGACGTCGCCATCACCCTGGCCGGTTTCGATACCGTGGCCGGTGAAGCGATGGCGATCGGCGAACGCACCCCGCTGGCCCTGCTCAATGCGGCCGCCTCGGCGCGCATGGCGGTGGGCGAAGCGATCACCAACCTCTGCGCCGCCCCGGTGGACGCGCTGGACACGGTGAAGCTGTCGGCCAACTGGATGGCGGCGGCCGGCCACGAGGGCGAAGACGCGCTGCTGTACGACGCGGTGCGCGCGGTGGGCATGGAACTGTGCCCGCAACTGGACCTGAGCATTCCGGTCGGCAAGGATTCGCTGTCGATGCAGGCCCAGTGGCAGGCCGATGGCCAGGCACACAAGTCGGTGTCGCCGGTGTCGCTGGTGATCACCGCCTTTGCACCGGTGGCCGACGCCACCGCACAGCTGACCCCGCTGCTCGACCGCGATACCGAAAGCGAGTTGTGGCTGATCGGGCTGGGGGCTGGCAAGCAGCGCCTGGGCGGTTCGATCCTGGCCCAGGTGCATGCCGACCACAGCGCCCTGCCGGCCTTCGCCGGTGCGGCGCCGGACCTGGACGATGCACAGCGCCTGCGTGCGTTCTTCGAACTGATCCGCGATGCGCGTCAGTCCGGCCTGCTGCTGGCGTATCACGACCGCAGCGACGGCGGCGCGTTTGCCGCGCTGTGCGAAATGGCCTTCGCCTCGCGCCTGGGCCTGGACATCACCCTGGATGCCTGGGGCGATGATCCGTTCCGCAGTCTGTTCAACGAAGAACTGGGTGCGGTGGTGCAGATCGCCAAGGAAGACCGCGCGGCCTTCGCCGACCTGGTCGAACGCCATGCGCTGACCGAATGCGCCCAGCGCATCGCCCGACCGACCACCGCCCCGGTGGTGCGGGTGTCGCTACAGGGCGAGAGCCTGGTGGAGTGGCGCTGGGAGGCGCTGTTCGATGCCTGGTGGTCGGTCACCCACGCCATGCAGAAGCTGCGCGACAACCCCGACAACGCCGACCAGGAGCGTGCGATCGCGCGCAACTTCAACGCGCCGGGCCTGAAGCCCAAGCTGACCTTCGATCTCAACGAAGACGTGGCGATGCCCTTCATCAACACCGGCGCGCGTCCGCGCGTGGCGGTGCTGCGCGAGCAGGGCGTCAACGGCCAGATCGAAATGGCCAACATCTTCGAGCGTGCCGGGTTCAGTGCGTATGACGTGCACATGAGCGACCTGATCGAAGGTCGCGTGGCGTTGTCCGACTTCACCGGCCTGGTGGCCTGCGGTGGCTTCAGTTACGGCGACGTGCTCGGTGCCGGCCGCGGCTGGGCCACCTCGGTGCTGGAGCGCGGCGCGCTGCGTGATGCGTTCGCGGCGTTCTTCGCGCGCCAGGACAGCTTCGCGCTGGGCGTGTGCAACGGCTGCCAGATGATGAGCCAGCTCAAGGACATCATCCCTGGTGCCGAGCACTGGCCGCAGTTCCGCCGTAACCGCAGCGAGCAGTTCGAAGCCCGCACCGCGCTGCTGGAAGTGGTGGAATCGCCGTCGATCCTGCTGCGTGGCATGGCCGGCGCCCGCCTGCCCGTGGCGGTGGCCCATGGTGAAGGCCAGGCGGTGTTCGCCACGGCCGTGGACCAGGCCGCCGCGCGCGTTGCACTGCGCTACGTCGATGGCGATGGCAACGTGGCCACCCAGTACCCGCTCAACCCGAACGGTTCGCCGGACGGCATCACCGGCCTGACCAGCACCGACGGTCGCGTCACCATCATGATGCCGCATCCCGAACGCACGCCGCGCGCACTCAACCTGAGCTGGCGTCCGAGCGAATGGCAGGGCGATTCGCCGTGGCTGCGGATGTTCCGAAACGCACGCGTATGGTGCGGCTGACAGCGCGCATGCCACCGTTGTCGACGCGATGAAAATCGCGTGAAGAAACCGCCGGTAATCCCGGCGGTTTCTTTTTGTGCGCAGCGGAAAATGATCCCCAGCAATGAGTTACAGCGCGTTTCAGTGTGAAAACGCGTTATGACCATTACTCACATGGAACTAACGAAATAAGCGTGTTTTGCGCCGTTTTTGTGACGCGTTTGGCGGTCGTGAGTTTTTGGGAGTCAAAGTGTTGACGTTGTTGCCACGGTGCGTTAACACTGATTGCTCATTTCGGAAGCATTCAGTTCTGCAGTAACCGCATGGATGGCGAGTCGGCTGTACGTCTGTAGCGAGCCATTCGGCGCAACGCACTAAATCAAGCGAAAAACGCCCCCAGGGGACGTTGGACCACGCGGTCCGGCGTTGGCGTCGCTTTGCCTAAAACCAGCCCACTCAGGAGTCGCATCGATGAATCGGATTTATCGCAAGGTCTGGAACAAAGCACTGGGGCAGATGGTTGTTGCCTCGGAATTGGCCAGCAGCCAGTCCGCCGGCGTGGTCATCGACCAGCGACGATCCACCGACACGCGCGGCACGTCGCTGTTGTCGGCCGCCATCGCATTGACGCTGGGGGCGGGTATCGCCGGTTTCGCGCCAGGCGTGCAGGCGCAGTCGGTGGAAGTGGGCGGCAACGCCAACTGCGTGGTACTCAACAGCTCGGTGATCGACAGCTGCGTGGTCGACGGCAACGCCACCGCGTCGGGCACCAACGCCGTGGCGATCGGCAGCAACAGCACCGCCTCGGCCAACAACAGCGTTGCGCTCGGCGCAGGCTCGAAGGCCAATCGCGTCAATACCGTCTCCGTCGGTGATGCCGGCAAGGAACGCCAGGTCACCAACGTGGCCGCCGGCACCGCCGCCACCGACGCGGTGAACAAGGCGCAGCTGGACAAGGTTGCGGTCGCCGCCGAAGGCGCGACCCGCTATTTCAAGGCCGATGGCGCAGGCAACGACAGCGACGCGGCGAAGATCGACGGTGACGGCGCACTTGCCGCCGGGGCCGGTGCCAACGCTGACGGCGATGGCGCCACCGCACTGGGCCAGGGCAGCCAGGCGCTGGCCAACGCCACCACTGCAGCGGGCAGCCAGGCCATTGCCGCCGGCCTGGGCGCCAGTGCGTTCGGCCAGAATGCGCTCGCCTTTGGCGATGCAAGCGTTGCGGTCGGCCAGAGTGCCGGTGCGTTCGGTCTGGGCGACGTCGCCCTCGGCGCGTCGGCATTGGCCGCCAGCGAAAACGGTGCAGCCACGGCGATCGGTGGCCTGGCCGAAGCCAGCGCCGATGGCGCTACCGCGATCGGTGGCGGTGCACTGGCGATCGGTGCGGGCAGTACGTCGCTGGGCCGCGGTGCGGGCAGCGGCGGCGAAGCCTCGATCGCGGTAGGTGCGTTCAGTGTCGCGGTCGCCGATTTCAGCGCCGCGCTCGGGTCCAACTCCGCGGCGGTGGCGGTGGGCAGCGTGGCGCTTGGCGCCGGCTCCTATGCCGATCGCGTGGATACGGTGTCGGTGGGCAACGGCGAAAACGGCCTGCGCCGGCAGATCACCAACGTGGCCGACGGTACCGAGGCCAACGACGCGGTGAACAAGTCCCAGCTGGATACGGTGGGCGCGGTTGCGGCCACCACCAGCAAGTATTTCCAGGCCAGCGGCAGCACCGACAGCGATGTCGGCGCGTATGTGGACGGCGACAACGCCACGGCCATCGGCGAAGCCAGCAATGCCATCGGCAGCGGTGCCACCGCCCTGGGCGGCGGCGCGGCCGCGTACGCGCAGAACGCCACGGCGGTTGGGTTCAACGCGCTGGCCAGCGGCCAGAACAGCGCGGCCTTCGGCAACAACGCACAGGCCACCGGCCCGGGCAGCGTGGCCGTTGGCGGTGTCGCGGTGGATGCCGATGGCAATCCGCTGATCACCAACGGCGGCGTACCGGTGGATACCGGTGCGACCAGCGCCGGTGTCGGCGGAACCGCCGTCGGCGCCAGTGCGGAAGCGTCCGGCTTTGCGGCCTCCTCCTATGGCGTGGGTGCCTATGCCGGCGGTGCGCAGTCCTCCGCCTTCGGCGCGGTCGCCAACGCGACCGGCGACTACGCCACGGCAGTCGGCACCCAGAGCGTGGCCACCGGCAACAGCAGCACCGCCATCGGCGGCCCGGCCGACCTGCTGCCAGGGCTGGGCTTCTTCGTACAGACCCAGGCCAGCGGCGAAGCGGCCACGGCAGTCGGTGCCGGTGCGATCGCCAGCGGTGATTACGCCGTGGCCAACGGCACCTTGACCGAAGCGTCCGGTACCGAAGCCACCGCCGTGGGCTACTTCGCCTATGCACCGGGCGAGGGCGCCACCGCGCTGGGCGCGGAGACCTGGGCCAGCGGCGAGCTCAGCACCGCCGTGGGCTTCTACGCCACCGCACGCGGTGAAAACAGCGTCGCCCTCGGCGCCAACTCCACCGCCACCCGCGCCAATACGGTGTCGGTCGGCGATGTCGGCAACGAACGCCAGATCACCCATGTGGCCGCTGGTACCGAAGCCACCGACGCGGTCAACAAGGCGCAGCTGGATGGCGTGGCGCAGGTGGCCAACGTCACTGCCAGCCGCTTCAAGGCGAATGCATCCGAGGACAGTGACGTCGGTGCGTTCGCCGAAGGCGATGGCGCGCTGGCCGCCGGTGAGGCAAGCAATGCGCTGGGTGCGGGCGCGGCCGCGATTGGCAACGGTGCCAATGCGCTTGGCGATGACAGCGTCGCGGTCGGGCGCAATGTCAGTGCCAATGGCAACGGCAGCGTCGCCATCGGCGGCCTCGGCCAGGCCTATGACGAATTCAACCAGCCGCTGGTCGATGCCGACGGCAATGCGGTGAAGGTCGGCACCACGGCGGCGCAGGACGCCGTCGCGGTGGGTGCCGGTGCACTGGCGACCGGTACCACCAGCAATGCGTTCGGCAGCGGTGCACAGGCCACCGGCAGCAACAGCCTGGCCGCCGGTTACAAGGCGCGCGCCACCGGCGACTACAGCGTCGCCCAGGGCGACAACGCCTTCGCCAGCGGTGAGGAAACCACCGCCACCGGCGCCTATGCATGGGCCACCGAAGACGGTGCAACCGCGTTCGGTGCCAGCGCGTGGGCGACCGAAGCCAATGCCACCGCCGTGGGCCAGTCGGCCTGGGCCAGCGGCACCGGCTCCACCTCGATCGGCTACAACAGCTGGGCCCGCGGCAGCAGCGCCACCGCGCTCGGCCGCGGTGCGTTCGGCTATGGCGACAACAGCGTCGCGGTCGGCTTCCAGGCCTTGGGCAACAGCATCAACAGCATCGCCATCGGCACCAATGTGGTGGCCGGCGGTGAAAGCGCCATCGGCATCGGTGCCGGCAGCAGTGCCAGTGCCTCCAATGCCGTGGCACTGGGTGCCGGCGCGGTCGCCGATCGTGCCTACACGGTGTCGGTCGGCAATGCGGACCGTCAGCGCCAGATCACCAACGTCGCCGCCGGTACCGAGGGTACCGATGCGGTGAACGTGGACCAGCTCACCGATGCCACCGCGCAGTTCCAGGCCAGCGGCGACGGCGTGGCCGTGGCCGGCGGTGAGGAAAGCGTAGCGGCCGGCGCCAACGCCGCCACCGACGGCGATTACGCCACGGCGGTCGGCTCCAGCAGCTTCGCTGCCGGCAGCGGCGCCACCGCGCTGGGCAGTGGTGCGTTCGCGCTGGCCGACAACGCCAGTGCGGTCGGCTTCAATGCACTGGCCACTGGCGCCAATGCCATCGCGGTCGGTGCCAATGCACAGGCCAGCGGCGAGTACGCCACGGCCACGGGTGCCGAAAGCGAAGCCACCGGCGAGCAGAGCACCGCCACCGGCGCCGCCAGCATCGCCTCCGGGGCCGGCAGCCTCGCTGGCGGCGCGCTCTCCGAAGCGGCCGGTGAGGAATCGGTCGCGTTGGGGTACTACAGCACCGCCAGCGGCCAGGGCGCTACGGCCGTCGGCGCTGAAAGCGTGGTCAGCGGCACGCTCTCGGCCGGTTACGGCTTCGGTGCCGAAGCCACTGCCGGTTACACCACCGCCATCGGCGGGCTGGCCGTGGCCAGCGCCTTCAATGCCACCGCGCTGGGCAGCTTCGCCCAGGCCACCGGTTCCAACAGCGTGGCCGTCGGCGGCGATGCCGAGGCGTCCGGTGCGTACAGCACCGCCACCGGCCAGGGCAGTCTGGCCACCGGCACCAACAGTGTCGCCGTCGGCGGTTCGCTGTTCGGCCTGCTGGCCACCGAAGCGTCGGGCAACTATTCCACCGCCGTCGGTGGCGGTGCGTGGTCGCCGGGTCTGAACAGCACGGCATTGGGCAATGCGGCCACCTCCAGTGGCGAGAACAGCGTTGCCCTCGGTGCCGACTCGATCGCCGACCGCGACGACACCGTGTCGGTGGGCAGTGCCGGGGCCGAGCGTCAGGTCACCAACGTTGCCGCCGGTACCGAAGGCACCGATGCGGTCAACGTCAATCAGTTGAACGCAGTGGCTGCCGCCGGTGAAGCCACCAGCAAATACTTCAAGGCCAGCGGCAGCGACAACAGCGATGCCGGTGCGTACGTGGAAGGCGACGACGCGCTGGCGGCCGGTGAAGCGGCCACCGCGATCGGTGACGGTGCCACCGCGCTGGGTGCCGGTGCGAATGCGCTGGCCACCAGCGCCACGGCCGTGGGCGACAGCGCCCTGGCCAGCGCCGATGGGGCGGCGGCGGTGGGCAGCAATGCGCAGGCCAGTGGCGAGAACAGCGTGGCGCTGGGCAGCAACGCCAATGCCAGCGAGATCGGTGCCAGCGCCGTCGGTAGCGGTGCGCTGGCCAGCGGTGCCTACGCCACCGCCAACGGCTTCGAGTCGGTGGCCAGCGGCCAGCAGGCCACCGCCAACGGCTTCCGCAGCAGCGCTTCCGACGCCGGTGCCTCCGCGTTCGGCAGCTACAGCGAAGCCAGCGGTCGCCTGTCCAATGCGTTGGGCTATGGCGCGATTGCGTCCAACAGCCTCGCCACCGCGGTCGGCACCTCGGCGACCGCCTCCGGTGCCAGCGCGGTCGCGCTCGGTGAATCCAGTGAAGCCACCGGCGATGAAAGCGTGGCCATCGGTGGGTCGACCTACTTCGGCCTGATCCCGGCCCGTGCCAGCGGCACCGGTGCGGCCGCGTTCGGCGCCGGTGCATGGGCCACCGACGACTACGCCACCGCGATCGGCTGGAACTCCTGGGCCGATGCCGCCAGCGCCACCGCGCTGGGTGCAAATGCCTCGGCAGAAGGCGTGAACAGCGTCGCCCTGGGTGCCGGTTCCAGCGCCGTCCGCGACAACACGGTCTCGGTCGGCACGGCCACCGCGCAGCGCCAGATCACCAACGTCGCCGCCGGCACCGAAGGCACCGATGCGGTCAACCTCAACCAGCTCGATGCCGTCGCCGACGTTGCCGAGCAGACCAACCGCCAGTTCAAGGCCTCCGGCAGCGGCAACGGCGATGATGTCGGCAGCTACGTCGACGGTGCCTACGCGACGGCGGCCGGTGAAGCGGCCAATGCGTTCGGTACCGGCGCCTCGGCATACGGCAGCGGCGCGAACGCGTCCGGCCGCTATGCCTCGGCCTCGGGCTTCAACGCGTCGGCCACCGCCGATTCGGCCACTGCCATCGGTGGCGCGCTGTATTACGAAGACGCCAATGGCAACGTGGTGCTCGACAAGGCCACCAGTGCCAGCGGCATCGGCGCCACCGCGCTCGGTGCGGGCGCGCAGGCGACCGGTGTGTTCAGCACCGCCAGCGGTGCCGGGTCCACCGCTGCCGGGCTGCAGTCGTCCGCCTTCGGTTACAGCGCCGAAGCGGGCAGCGACTACAGCACCGCCGTCGGTACCTTCAGCGCCGCCAGCGGCGTGCGGACCACGGCGCTGGGCTACGGCGCCGAGGCCAGCGGCGACTACGCCTCCGCACTGGGCTGGGGCAGTGCCGCCTCCGGTGCCTACGCCAACGCGATCGGCTATGCCTCGCAGGCCAGCGGTGCCAACAGCATCGCTGCCGGTTCCAACGCCTGGGCCACGGCGGCGCAGACCACGGCGGTCGGTCAGTTGGCCTGGGCCACCTCGGCCGGCTCCACCGCGATCGGCCAGGACAGCTATGCCTACAGCGGCATCAATGCCACCGCGCTGGGCAAGAGCTCCTCGGCCAGCGGTGCCGGCAGCGTCGCCCTCGGTGCCGGTGCGCGGACCAGCGAGGCCAACGTGGTCTCGGTCGGTGGCGGCAACGGCACCACCGGTCCGGCCACGCGCCGCATCACCAACGTCGGCGCGGCGGTCAATGCCAACGATGCGGTCAACAAGGCGCAGCTGGACACCGTGGCGGCCACGGCCGACGCAGTGGGCAAGCACTTCAAGGCCAGCGGTACCGGCGTGGCCACCGCCAGCGGCAGCGATGCACTCGCCGCCGGCTCCGGCGCGGCGGCCAGTGGCAACCGCAGCAGTGCGCTGGGCAGCGCGGCGGTCGCCTCGGCAACCGGTGCCACCGCGGTCGGCGCCGATGCGTCCGCGCGCGGTGACAACAGCACCGTGCTTGGCCGCTCGGCCTCGACCAATGCGGTCAACGGCGTGGCGATCGGCAATGGCGCCTTCGCCAGCAACGGCGCCGGCAGCATCGCGCTGGGTGCCGGTGCAGGCGTCTCCGGCGCCGGTTCGGTAGCGCTGGGTTCGGGGGCACGTGCGGTGGAAGCCAACGTGGTCTCGGTCGGCGGCGGCAACGGCACCGACGGTCCGGCCACGCGCCGCATCGTCAACGTCGGCGCCGGTCGCATCGCGGCGGGCAGCACCGACGCGGTCACCGGTGGGCAGCTCAACACCACCAACCAGCGCGTGGGCGCGGTGGAAACGCGTGTGGGCGACATCGACGAGCGCATCGGTTCGGTCGAGACCGTCACCGCCAATGCACTGACCTACGACGATGCCAGCCGCGACCGTCTGACCCTGTCGGGCGTGCAGGGCACCGTGGTGGACAACGTCGGCAGCGGCTCGATCGCCTCGGGCAGCCGCCAGGCGATCAACGGCGGCCAGTTGTTCCAGTCCCTGTCCGACGCCGCCAGCTTCCTCGGCGGCGGTGCCAGCGTGGGCATGCAGGGGGTGTTCGTGGCCCCCAACTACGTCATCCAGGGCGCGACCTACACCAACGTCGGCGACGCACTGGGCGCGCTGGACCGCAAGGTCAGCGACCTCGACCAGCGCGTTGCAAGCGGCAGCACCACTGCACGTGCACGCAGCGCGGCAGCGCCGGCGGCTGCAAGCCTCGCTGCTGCCTCGCTGGCAAGCGTGGACGACACTGCGGCCACGGCCAGCGTGCAGGGTACGCCGAACGCTGCCAGTGCCGGTACGGCACAGGTGGTCAGCGCGCCGGTTGCCGCCGCACCGACCGCGGTCAATGCGGTGGTGATGGGCGATGGCGCGGTGGCCAGCGGGGCCTCGGCCACTGCGATCGGTCAGGGCGCCACGGCAACGGCGGCCAATTCGGTCGCGCTCGGCCAGGGTTCGGTCGCCGACCGCGCCAATGCGGTGTCGGTCGGTGCAGTGGGCAATGAGCGCCAGGTCACCAACGTCGCCGCCGGTTCGCAGGCGACCGACGCGGTCAACAAGGGCCAGCTGGATGGGGGCATCGCCACCGCCAACAGCTACACCGACCAGCGCTTCGGCGCGATGGCCGACAGCTTCGACATGTACAAGGGCGAGATCGACCAGCGCCTGCGTCACCAGGATCGTCGCATCGATCGCCAGGGGGCGATGAGCGCGGCGATGCTCAACATGGCCACCAGTGCGGCCGGCGTGCGTACCCAGAACCGGGTCGGCGTGGGTGTCGGCTACCAGGGGGGCGAATCGGCACTGTCGCTGGGCTACCAGCGTGCGCTCAGCGAGCGCGCCACGGTCACCATCGGCGGCGCGTTCAGCAGCGATGACAGCTCGGTCGGCGTGGGTGCCGGCTTCGGCTGGTAAGCGGATGTTGCAGGGCGTGGCCCGGACGGGCCGCGCCGCAAGCAATGCAAGGCCTGAGGGGGCGGGTCACGGGAACCCTGGCCAGGGCCGGCCAGGGAACTCGCATGGAATGTTGGCCTGAACAGTCGTTCGATCATGACCTTGAAGAGGATTTCAACGTGACCAGTAAGCAGAACCTTCGCATCAACGTACTGGCAGCCGCGCTGCTGTCGATCTCCGCCGGCTCGGCCTTTGCCGCCAGCCCGCGCACCGAAGAGCCGAAGCGCCCGGCGACGGCCGCGCAGCAGACCAGTAACGGCATCATCGTCAAGTACGCCAATGGCAGCGCCGCTGCCTCGGACCGCTCGGCGAAGCTGGCGGTGGTGAACTCGGCGCTGTCGCGCGCCACCCTCAACGGCGGCACCGCGCGTGCCGGCGCGCTCAGCCCGCAGGTCGTGCGCAAGCTCGGCGTCGGCGCCGACCTGATCCGTCTGAAGAGCCGCCTGGGCGATGCCGAACTGCAGAAGGTGCTGGCCGAACTGAAGGCCGACCCGAGCGTGGAATACGCCGTGGCCGACGCGCGCATGCAGCGCGCCGACCTGCGCGCCAAGCCGACCGAGACCAAGCAGCTGGTGCCCAACGACCCGTACTACGCGCAGTACCAGTGGCACTTCGGCAATGCCACCGGCGGCATCAACGCACCGTCGGCGTGGGACGTCTCGCAGGGCGAGGGCGTGGTGGTGGCGGTGATCGATACCGGCATCCTGCCCAACCATGAAGACTTCAGCGGCAATCTGCTGGAAGGCTACGACTTCATCAGCGATGCGGAGACCTCCCGCCGCCCGACCGACGCGCGCGTCCCGGGTGCGCTGGATTACGGTGACTGGGTGGAGAACGACAACGAGTGCTACACCGGCTCGCTGGCCGAAGACAGCTCCTGGCACGGTACCCACGTGGCCGGCACGGTTGCCGAGGCCACCAACAACGGCGTCGGCATGGCCGGCGTTGCCTACAAGGCCAAGGTGCTGCCGGTGCGCGTGCTTGGCAAGTGCGGTGGCAGCCTGTCGGACATCGCCGATGCCATCACCTGGGCCTCGGGCGGTACGGTGGCGGGGATCCCGGCCAACGCCAATCCGGCCGAGATCATCAACATGAGCCTGGGCGGCAGCGGCGCCTGCGATCCGGTCTACCAGGCCGCGATCAACGGTGCGGTGTCGCGCGGCACGCTGGTGGTGGTGGCCGCAGGCAATGCCGGCGGCAATGTTTCCAACGCCCGTCCGGCCAACTGCAACAACGTCGTCGCGGTGGGTGCCACGCGCATCACCGGTGGCATCACCTACTACTCCAACTATGGTGCGGCGGTGGATCTGTCGGCGCCGGGCGGCGGCGGCAGCGTGGATGGCAATCCGGGCGGCTACATCTGGCAGGCCATCTCCAGCAGCACCACCTCGCCGGAACTGGGTACCTCCGATTACGGCGGCAAGGGCGGCACCTCGATGTCCTCGCCGCACGTGGCCGCAGTCGCCGCGCTGGTGCAGAGCGCCCGCATCGCCAACAACCGCGACGCGTTCACCCCGGCCGAGCTGGAAGCCCTGCTCAAGTCGACGGCGCGCAAGTTCCCGGTGACCATCCCGGCGGCTACCCCGATCGGCACCGGCATCGTCGATGCCAAGGCCGCGCTGGCCAAGGCGCTGGAAGAAGAGTGCACCGAGAACTGCGGTCCGACCGCGATTCCGCTGACCAACAAAGTGGCGGTGGGCGGCCTGAGCGGCGCCGGTGGCAGCGAAGTGCTGTACAGCTTCGACGCCCAGGCCGGCAAGGTGCTGAGCCTGCTCACCTACGGTGGCAGCGGCAACGTGTCGGTGTACGTCAGCCAGGGCAAGGAGCCGACCGCGACCGTGTTCGACGCCAAGTCGACCCGTCCGGGCAACAGTGAAACCGTGCGCTTCACCGCGCCGGTAGCCGGTACGTACTACATCAAGCTGGTCGGCGAGTCCGCATTCAGCGGCGTGAGCGTCATCGCCAACCAGTAACGGGTGTGTGGTTCGCGGGCGTCCGTCGTTGTGACGGGCGCCCGCTTTTTGTTTGGGGGTTTCTCCACCCTTGCCCGCCCAGGCCCGTAAGAGGCGAACACCCGCAGCCGTTGCTCTCGATTCGCCCTCACATACGGAATCAATCGTTGGCGCCAGGCAAGCATCCAATCCTTTTTCTCCGGGCACCGCCAAAGCGGTGCAGGGCAGCGTTGAACTGCTAAAGTCGCACGGTCGCCAGGAGAGCTTTTGTGAACGCGGTTGCCCACGATCCCATCGCAGATTCCAGTGCGGAACACCGCATCGTCGAGGCGTTGCTGCGCAATGGCCGCCTGAAGGAAGGCGACCTGGCGCGAGCCCGTCCGCTGCACCGCGAAGCCGGTGGCAGTTTGCTGCAGCTGCTGGTGCGGCTGGGCCTGGTGTCCGAGCGCGACCATGCCCAGACCAGTGCCGAGGTCCTGCAGCTGCCGCTGCTGGAGGCACGCGCCGTGCCCGAAGCCGCCCCGGAATCGCTGCTGGACGCGCTGCCGCTCTCGCTGCGCTTCCTCAAGCAGTTCCATGTCTGCCCGCTCGCGCTGCACGACGGCGTGCTCGATCTGTGGCTGAGCGATCCGCAGGATCCCTACGCCGCCGACGCGGTGCAGCTCGCCATGGGCGTGCCGGTGCGCGTGCACGTCGGGCTGCGCGCGGAGATCGATGACCTGATCGAGCGCTGGTACGGGCAGGGCCGCAGCGCGATGGGGGCGATCGTGGAAACCGCCGATGGCGAGGGCAGCGTGGTCGATGATATCGAGCACCTGCGCGATCTCGCTTCCGAGGCACCGGTGATCCGGCTGGTCAACCTGGTCATCCAGCGGGCGTTCGAACTGCGCGCCTCGGACATCCATATCGAACCGTTCGAAAACCGCCTCAAGGTGCGTTACCGCGTCGACGGCGTGCTGATCGAAGGCGAGAGTCCGCCGGCCAACCTGACCGCCGCGGTGATCAGCCGCATCAAGATCATGGCCCGGCTCAACATCGCCGAGCGCCGCCTGCCGCAGGACGGTCGCATCATGTTGCGCGTGCAGGGCAAGGAACTGGATCTGCGCGTCAGCACCGTGCCGACCGCGCATGGCGAAAGCGTGGTGATGCGACTGCTCGACCGCGACACGGTGGTGTTCGATTTCCATCGCCTGGGGTTCACCGACGCGTTCCTGCCGCAGTTCCGCAAGGTGCTCGAACAGCCGCACGGCATCCTGCTGGTCACCGGCCCCACCGGCTCGGGCAAGACCACCACGCTGTACACCGCGTTGAGCCAGCTCAATACCTCCGATGTGAAGATCATCACCGTCGAGGACCCGGTCGAATACCAGATCGAAGGCATCAACCAGATCCAGGCCAAGCCGCAGATCGGGCTGGATTTCGCCCATGCGCTGCGCAGCATCGTGCGCCAGGATCCGGACATCATCATGATCGGCGAAATGCGCGATCTGGAAACCGCGCGCATCGCGATCCAGTCCGCGCTTACCGGCCACCTGGTGCTGTCCACGCTGCACACCAACAACGCCGCCGGCGGCATCACCCGCCTGCTCGACATGGGCGTGGAAGACTACCTGCTCACCTCCACCATCAACGGCATCCTGGCCCAGCGCCTGGTGCGCCGGCTGGAGCCGCAGCACGCGCAGCGCTACGCGGCCTCACCCGAGCAGATCGAGAAGTTCGAACTGCGCCGCCTGCAGCCGGAGGGCGAGATCTTCCTGTATCGCGCACAGCCCTCGGCGATCGCACCGACCGGGTATCTCGGTCGCACCACCATCATGGAGTTCCTGGTGATGAACGACGAACTGCGGCGCGCGGTGATGCAGCGCGCCGGCATGGGCGAGATCGAGAAGATCGCACGCGCCGCCGGCATGCGCACCATGTACGAGGATGGGCTGTCCAAGGCCTTGCTCGGCCACACCACCATCGAGGAAGTGCTGCGCGTGACGGAGGAATCCTGATGCGCGCGCGGCTTCGGTGGCGGACGGGCGGCTGAGCATGGCGCAGTACCGCTACAAGGCGCTCAACGCCCATGGCGAGGTGTTCGATGGCCAGATGGAAGCGGCCAGCGAAGCCGAGGTCGCGCTGCGTCTGCAGGACCAGGGCCACCTGCCGATGGAAGCGCGCCTGGCCAGCGAGGGTGTGGCCACCGCCTCCTCGTGGGCGGCATTGTGGCGACGCAAGCCGTTCGATGGCGCCGCGCTGGTGCAGTTCACCCAGCAGCTGGCCACCCTGCTGGGTGCCGGCCAGCCGTTGGACCGCGCGCTGACCATCCTGCTCGAACTTCCCGAGGACGAGCGCAGCCGTCGGGTCATCACCGAGATCCGCGATGTGGTGCGCGGCGGTGCCTCGCTGTCGACGGCACTGGAGCGCCAGCACGGTCTGTTCTCGCGGCTGTACGTCAACATGGTCCGTGCCGGTGAAGCCGGTGGCAGCCTGCACGACACCCTGCAGCGGCTGGCCGATTATCTCGAGCGCAGCGCCGAGTTGAAGGGTCGGGTCATCAATGCGCTGATCTACCCGGCGATCCTGCTGGCCGTGGTCGGCGGTGCGCTGCTGTTCCTGCTGGGCTATGTGGTGCCGCAGTTCGCGCTCATGTACGAAAGCCTCGACGTGGCCCTGCCGTGGTTCACCCAGTGGGTGCTGGCGGCTGGGCTGGTGGTGCGCGAAGGCTGGCTAGCGATGATCGTGGTGCCGGCGCTGGCGCTGCTGGTGATCGAACGCAAGCTGCGGCAACCGGCGTTCCGCCTGGCGATGGATGGGTGGCTGCTGCAGCGCAAGGGCATCGGCCCGCTGCTGGCCAAGCTGGAAACCGCGCGCCTGGCGCGCACGCTGGGCACGCTGCTGCGCAATGGGGTTCCGCTGCTGGCCGGGCTGGGCATCGCCCGCAACGTGCTGGGCAACCGCGCACTGGCTGCCGACGTGGACACCGCCAGCGACGAGGTCAAGAACGGCAACGGCCTGTCGCTGTCGTTGTCGCGCAGCAAGCGCTTTCCACGGCTGGCGCTGCAGATGATCCAGGTCGGCGAAGAATCGGGCGCGCTCGATGCCATGCTGCTCAAGACCGCCGATACCTTCGAACAGGAAAGCGCGCGCGCGATCGACCGGCTGCTGTCGGCGATGGTTCCGGTGATCACCCTGGGGCTGGCCTCGGTGGTTGGCCTGGTGA
>NZ_DAMAGC010000012.1:0-57658 GCF_031995405.1 Stenotrophomonas sp.
CGTGCGGTATACGTTCTGATCATTGCTGCAGCCGGGCATGGCCCGGCTCTACCGATGGTGATGAGGTACGGTAGAGCCGACCCATGGTCGGCTGCTCTTCGCCCGGCGCACGCCATGTTGGAAGAAAGAGGCGCACCCCGCCTCGGCCGGACCGTGCACAGCAGCGATTTCGCGGACGAGCGCTTTGGATGGGTTCAGGGCGTGTCCCGACCAAGGCGGGTTGCTGCCCTTCGCACACGTAAAAATGAGGCACAGCACACTGCCATGACCTGACAATCACGCCGTGGCTGGCATCGTGACGCATATGGCCAACGACCTCCCCCCGCGTCCGTCGCCGCCACTGCTGGACGATGCCTGTGCGTTGTTCCTCGACGTGGATGGCACCCTCATCGAATTCGAGCGTGACCCCGAAGCGGTCACGCTGCTGCCTGAAGTCCGCGAAGCCATCGGCCGCATCAGCGATCGCCTCGAAGGCGCCGTCGCCCTCATCAGCGGTCGCCCGCTCAACCAGCTCGACGAACTCTTCGCGCCCCTGCACCTCCCCGCCGCCGGCCTCCACGGCCACGAACTGCGCCGTGCCGATGGCCACGTCGACAGCCAGGCCAACAGCGCCGATACCAGCGAATGGCTGCATGCCGTACATCAACAGGCCATGCGTTTCGCGCACGGCAATCCCGGGGTGCTGGTCGAAGACAAGGGCCGCAGCCTGGCCCTGCACTGGCGCGGTGCTCCGCATGCCGCCGACGACGTGCGCGCGTTCGCCGACCGCCACATCCGCGGCCATGCCGGCTACCGCCTACAACCCGGCGACCACGTCGTCGAATTCGTCCCGCAGGGCAGCGACAAAGGCCGCGCCCTGCAACAGCTGATGCAGGAATACCCCTTCCGTGGCCGCCTGCCGGTGTTCCTCGGCGACGATCTCACCGACGAATTCGGCTTCGATGCCGCCAACGCCCAGCATGGCTGGAGCGTGCTGGTCGGCGGACGCAGCCCCAGCGCCGCCGTCTTCGCCCTGCCGGATATCCGCAGCGTGCATGCCTGGCTGCGGGAAAACGCGTACTGACCCCGGCCCTTTACCCCACCGATGCCGCCCCGCTGTATCCGCTGCGGTGGCACGGCCCGAACGAGATGCAGTACCCATGACCCAACCTGATCTTAATCTTGGTGTAGTCGGCAACGGCAGCTTCGGCGCGTTGATCGACCCGCACGCACGCGTGGTGTGGAGCTGCCTGCCCACCTTCGACGGCGACCCCACCTTCTGCGCCCTGCTCAGCCCCAACCAGAACGAAGGCGGTGATTTCGCCATCGAACTGGAGGATCTGGTCAGCAGCGAGCAGAGCTACCTGACCAACACCGCCATCCTGCGCACCGTGCTGCACGACAGGCACGGCGGCGCGCTGGAAATCATCGATTTCGCCCCGCGCTGGCGCCAGAACGACCGCTTCTACCGTCCGGTCAGCCTGATCCGCCAGGTCCGCCCGCTGGCCGGCAACCCGCGCATCATCGTGCGCGCGCGGCCGCTCGCCGACTGGGGCGCGCGCGTGCCCGACGCCACCTGGGGCAGCAACCACATCCGCTGGGTGCTGCCCGACCACGTACTGCGCCTGACCACCGACGTGCCGCTGCGGTTCGTCCGCGATGGCCTGCCGTTCGTACTCAGCCACCCGGTCAACCTGGTGCTGGGCGTGGACGAATCGCTGAACCGCTCGCTCAGCGGCTATGTGCAGGAGTCCTTCCAGCGCACGCGCGACTACTGGCGCGAGTGGGTGCGGTATCTGTCCATTCCGCTGGAGTGGCAGGACGCGGTGATCCGCAGCGCGATCACGCTCAAGCTGTGCCAGTACGAAGACAGCGGCGCGATCATCGCCGCGATGACCACCTCCATTCCCGAAGCGCCCGGCAGCATCCGCAACTGGGATTACCGCTACTGCTGGCTGCGCGATGCCGCCTTCGTCGTGCGCACGCTCAACCGGCTCGGTGCCACCCGCACCATGGAGCAGTTCCTGGGCTACATCTTCAACCTGGCCACCACCGACGGCAGCCTGCAGCCGCTATACGGCATCGGCTTCGAGGCGAAGCTGGAAGAAACCGAAGTAGCGTCGCTGGACGGCTACCGCGGCATGGGCCCGGTACGTCGCGGCAACCTGGCCTGGGTGCAGCGCCAGCACGATGTCTACGGCAGCGTGGTGCTCGCCTCCACCCAGCTGTTCTTCGACCAGCGCCTGCAGGACCCGGGCGACGCGCATACCTTCGCGCGGCTGGAACCGCTCGGCGAGCAGGCCTTCGCGCTGCACGACGTTCCCGATGCCGGCCTGTGGGAATTCCGCGGCCGCACCGAAGTGCACACCTACACCAGCGCCATGTGCTGGGCCGCGTGCGACCGGCTGTGCAAGATCGCCGTGCGCCTGAAGCTGGATGACCGCGCCGATTACTGGCGCGGCCGCGCCGACATCATCCACGCGCGCATCCTGGAAAAGGCGTGGAGCGAGGAGCTGGGGCGCTTCACCGATACCTTCGACGGTCATCGCCTGGACGCGTCGTTGCTGCTGCTGGCCGATATCGGCTTCATCGAGGCCAACGACCCGCGTTTTGTCGCCACGGTCGAGGCCATCGGCCGCGATCTCAAGCATGGCAACGCGCTGTACCGCTACGTGGCGCCCGATGACTTCGGCGAGCCGGAAACCAGCTTCACCATCTGCACCTTCTGGTATATCGACGCGCTGGCCGCGATCGGCCGCCTGGACGAAGCACGCGAGATGTTCGAGACCCTGCTCGAGCGCCGCAACCATCTGGGCCTGCTCTCCGAAGACCTGGCCTTCGACAGCGGCGAGGCGTGGGGCAACTTCCCGCAGACCTATTCGCACGTCGGCCTGATCACCGCCGCCATGCGCCTGTCGCGCAGCTGGCAGGAGGCGTCATGAGCCGGCTGGTGGTGGTCTCCAACCGGGTCGCGGTGCCCGGGGAAACCCGCGCCGGCGGGCTGGCGGTCGGCCTGCTCGCCGCGCTCAAGGAGCGCGGCGGCGTCTGGTTCGGCTGGAGCGGCAAATCGGTACGCGACAACAGCGGCGCGGTGCATGAGCAGGTCGAAGGCGATATCCGCTATGTGACCATGGACCTCAACAAGCGCGACGTCGACGGCTACTACAACGGCTTTGCCAACCGCACGTTGTGGCCGCTGCTGCACTTCCGCCTGGACCTGGTCGACTACGACCGCGCCACCCGCGAAACCTATCGGCGGGTCAACGCGCTGTTCGCCGAAAAACTCGCGCCACTGCTGCGCGAGGACGACATCGTATGGATCCATGATTACCACCTGATCCCGTTGGCGTCGCTGCTGCGCGAGCGCGGCATCGGCTGCCGGATCGGCTTCTTCCTGCACGTGCCGATGCCCTCGGCCGACCTGCTGCAGGCCATGCCCGACCACCTGCGGCTGTTCTCCAGCCTGTACGCCTACGATCTGGTCGGTTTCCAGACCCAGCGCGACGCCGACCGTTTCCAGTCCTACGTGCGCCTGTTCGGCGGCGGTCGGGTGCTGGCCGATGGCGAACTGGAGGCCCCGGGCGGTCGCCGTTTCCGTGCCGCCGCCTTCCCCATCGGCATCGATACCGAGCACATCGCGCGCCAGGCCAAGGCCGGCGCCAACAAGCCGGCCGTGCGTGACCTGCGCAACAGCCTGCGCGACCGCCAGCTCGCCATCGGTGTGGACCGCCTGGATTACTCCAAGGGCCTGCCGGAGCGTTTCATGGGCTTCGAGCGTTACCTGGAACGCCACCCGGACCAGCACGGCAGCCTCACTTACCTGCAGATCGCGCCGGTCTCGCGCGGCGACGTCACCGAGTACCGCCAGCTGCGCAGCCAGCTGGAACAGATCGCCGGCCACATCAACGGCGGGCATGCCGCGCCTGACTGGACTCCGCTGCGCTACGTCAACCAGAATTTCACCCACGCCACCCTGACCGGCTTCTACCGCGCCGCCGCGGTCGGCCTGGTCACGCCACTGCGCGATGGCATGAACCTGGTGGCCAAGGAGTACGTGGCCTCGCAGGACCCGGAAAATCCCGGTGTGCTGGTGCTGTCGCTGCTGGCGGGCGCGGCCGATGAACTCAAGCAGGCGCTGCTGGTCAATCCGCACGACCTGGATGGCGTCGCCGATGCCATCGCCACCGCCGCCACCATGCCGCTGCGCAAACGCGTGGAGCGTTGGCAGGCGATGATGGAACACCTGCGCGCGCACGACATCAACCACTGGCGGCAGACCTACCTGCAGGCGCTGGAGGGCTGAACCGGACGGCCCACGCTTGCACCACGTCGGCACACCCACGCCCACATCGTCCGCAGCATTCGCGATGCTGCGGAGGCCGCGCGGCCAACGACGCATTTGGCGCGAATTGATTGCGGATGAAACAATTGTGCGTTGACCTTGCCGCGGCGTCGCATGCTGACGCAATCAGCCGCCGTAGCGTCGAAACCCGTGGCCGCACAAACAGTTGCGGCGATAGATACATTCAATCATCGCCTACGCCACCGCCGTCAAAGCGAAAGAACCTGAAAAATTTCATTTCGTATTGACGGCGCCTGACCAAAGTGACGCCCCCAAGAGCCCATCGATATCGCATGGGCAGGTTCATGCACCGCAACGTGCACGGAATTTCCAAGGGGATTGATTGCATGTCAGCGCTCGACCGTTTGATCGAAGATGCCGCCGTAAGACTGGACCTGGGCTACCGCGCGCGCAGCGTGGTGGGGGCACTGGTGGCCTGGGTGGCGTCGCACCCGTTGGGCCTGGACGGCCTGGAACAACAGTTCGAGCAGGCCGGACTGGGCAGCCAGTTCCGCTCCTGGCAGCACCCGGACACGCCACCGCAGCCGATCCTGGCCAGCGAACTGATGCTGGCGGTCGGTCCGCAGGCACTCGCCGCGCTGGCACGCAGGACCGGGTTCCCACCGGGAACCTTCCGGGTGATCGCCTGCGAACTGCTGCCTGGCCTGATCGCCCTGCTGAGCCCACCACAGGGCCATGCGCGCCTTGCCGCAGGCGCCCCGCGACCGCACCTGCAGCGCCGTCTGATCAGCGGCGCGGTGCCCTCGCGCGCAATGCACGGACTGGCCCTGCGGGGCATGCTGTGGCTGCTGATCGGCGCGGCGTTGATCAGCGCCACCGCGTGGGTGTACCTGACGATGCGTGCACCGCGCGATGCCACCCCGGCTGTCAGCGCACAGCGCGATGCCCGCTTGTGGCTGCAGCAGCGGGGCGACCGCGTCCAGGTGCAGGGGCGCCTGCCCAGCGAGGCGGCGCGGCGGCAGGTCTGGAACGCGCTGGTGGCCTTTCACGGCAGGGCCAACGTGCACGCCGAGATCGCCCTGGACCCCGCCACGCGGCAACCGCGCTGGCTGGACCGCCTGCCCCCCCGGTTGCCGCAGTTGGCCGGCGACGGCCTGTCGCTGGCCTTCGACGGCGACCAGCTGCAGGTCGATACCCGCACCATGGACCCTGCCCGGCGGCTGGCGATATCGGACCTGTTGCGACGCGACTTCAGCGACCTTCAGACCACCGGACTATGGGGCCCCGGCCTGGCCGCGCTGGCCCGACTGCCTGCGCGGGCAGACACCGAGCAGCGCATCGAGGCACTGAACCAGACCACGTTGAAATTTTCCCCCGGCTCCACCACGTTGACCGGCGATTGCGCAGATACCGTGCGGGCGGTCGCCGCGGCGTTGTCAGCGGCACCGGCGGGCACGCGGATCGAAGTCGGCGCGCATACCGACAGCGGCAGCGACGCGGTCGCCAACCTGCGGCTCAGCCAGCAGCGTGCCGATACGGTGGTGCAGGTACTGCAGGCGCACGGGGTGCCGGCATCGATGCTGGTCGCCGTGGGCTACGGGCAGGAGCACCCGGTTGCCGACAACCGCAGCGACGAGGGCCGCGCACGCAACCGGCGCATCCGCTACAGCGTCCTCCGCCCCGCCACGTTCGCAGGCACCGGCGACGCGGTGGCGATGCAGTCGCAGTGAGGGCGGATCAGTCCAGGAAGCGCGCGGCCTGCCCGGGTGCCGGCACGTAACAGCGGTCATGCCGTCCGAACCAGCGATAACGGTTGCGTGCCAGCGCACGGTAGGCACGGTCGCGCCACGCGCGCGGCAGGACCCGCAGCAGCGTGACGCATCGCCACGCCCCGCCGAGCCCGGCCACGACCTGCAGGATTGCATCGGTATCGGTCCAGGCCCTGCCCTGCTCCAGCAGCAGGAACGACAGCGGATCATCCGGGTCCAGGCCGTGTTGCTGCAGCAAGGCGCGCCCGTGCACGCCCTGCATCGCGGCAAAGCGATAGCGCCGACGCCGGTCGAACCGCAGCAGAAAACGCACCCAGCGGCTGCACAGCGCGCACACGCCGTCGAATACGATCACGCCCCCAGCCTCCGCGCTCGCGTCGTTGCCGTTCATGCGCTCAGGGCCCGATCCACGCCAGCGTCGCCATGCGTCCGGTGCGCCGGTCGCGGCGGTGCGAATAAAAGCGCCGTGGCTCGGCGATGCTGCACAGCTGCCCACCGCTGATCTGCGCCGGGTCGATGCCGACGCGGTGCAGGCGTCGCCGCGCCAACGCGTACAGATCGACCTTCCAGTGCCCGGCGCGGGTGGCGACAAACGCGGCCTGCGCCCCCGCATCGTGATCGAAGAAGGCGGCGAACACGTCCTCGCCCACCTCGTAATGTGCCGGGCCTGCGGCCGGACCCATCCACGCCTGCAGCTGCGCGGCCGGCGTATGCAGGGCGGCCACCGTCGCCTCCAGCATGCCGTCGGCAAGACCGCGCCACCCCGCATGGGCCGCGCCGATCTCGCTACCGTCGCGGGCGGCAAACACCACCGGCAGGCAGTCGGCGGTGAGGATGGCCAGCACCACGCCCGGCACCGAGGTCACCGCCGCGTCGGCGGTAGGCTCGACATCCACACCGACCGCGGTCGGCGGCGCATCGAAGCGCAGTACCGTCGTGCTGTGCACCTGGCGCAGCCAATGCGGCGCCGACGGCAGTGCCAACCCGGCCTGCAGCAGGTCGCGGTTGCGCTGCACCTGCGCCGGGTCGTCGCCGTCGGCGGCGTAACGGTTGCCCATGTTGAACTGGTCGAACGGCGGCAGCGATCCCCCCGCGCCGAAACGCAGGGTGGTCACGGCGCTGACCCCGGGCGGGGCCGGCCAGTCGGCCGCCAGCAGCGGAACCGGTGTCTGCATCAGCGGCGCCCGCGCTCCAGCTCCGCAAAGCGCTTGCTGTCTTCGCGCAGCGCCTGCATCAGCGCCTGCATGTCGGCCGGCGGCGGTGCGCTGTTGGTGATCGTCTCACCGGTGATGGGGTGCACGAACTCCAGCGTTTCCGCGTGCAACGCCTGGCGCTTGAAGCCGCGCAGCTGCGCGACCAGTTCATCGCTGGCGCCCTTGGGCAGCTTCAACGCGCCGCCGTACAGCTGATCGCCGATGATCGGGTGGCGCAGGTGCGCCATGTGCACGCGGATCTGGTGGGTGCGGCCGGTTTCCAGACGGCATTCCAGCGCGGTGTGTGCACGGAAGCGCTCACGCAGGCGGTAATGGGTGATCGCATCCTTGCCGTCTTCGCGCACGGCCATGCGCACGCGGTCGCGCGGATGGCGGTCGATCGCCGCATCGGCGGTGCCCCCGGAGACGAGTGCCCCCACCACGATGGCCAGATACTGTCGGTGCACCTGGCGCGCCGACAGCTGTTCCACCAGCGCGGTCTGCGCCTGGATGGTCCGTGCGATCACCATGACGCCGCTGGTGTCCTTGTCCAGCCGGTGCACGATGCCCGCGCGCGGCAGCACCGACAGCGACGGGTCGCGGAACAGCAGTGCGTTGACCAGCGTACCGGTGGGATTGCCGGCGCCGGGGTGCACCACCAGGCCAACCGGCTTGTTGATGACGAACACATGCTCGTCCTCGTACAGCACCTCCAGCGGGATGTCCTCCGGCTCGGCATGGGTCTGGGTGTCGAGCACGACATGCAGGCTGGCCACCTCACCGCCGCGCACCGGGTCGCGCCCGCGGACCTGCTCGCCGTCCAGCAGGACGTCGCCGGACTTGATCCACTCGGTCAGCTTGGACCGGGAGAATTCGGGGAACAGCTCGGCCAGCACGGCGTCGAAACGGCGCCCGGCGGCGGTGTCGGGCACCACGGCCTGGCGGGGGGATTCGGATTCAGAAGCATTATCGGACATGGGGAAAGCACCGCAGGGAGACAAATTTGGGGTCCGGGCAACCACTTTCAGTCGCAGGACAGGCCACTAGGCTATCATCGACCCCTCGTATTCCAGCCGCGTCCCGCCCTGACCCCATGATCCGACGCTCTTTTTCGCTGTCCGCGCACGTCCGCACCGCCGCTCTGCTGCTGGTCCTGGCCCTTGTCGCCACTGGCTGCCATCGCGGCACCAAGGGTGACAACCCGGATGAAGGCCAGCCGGTCGAGAAGATCTACGAGAAGAGCCACCGCCTGATGGAAGGCGGCAACTGGAGCGGGGCCGAGGCCAGCTTCCGGCGCCTGATCGCCCAGTATCCGTATGGTCCGTACACCGAGCAGGCGATGATCGAAACCGCCTACGCCCAGTACAAGGCCGGCAAGCACGATGACGCAGTGTCCAGCGTGGACCGCTTCATCCGTACCTACCCGACCCACCGCAACATCGCCTACATGTACTACCTGCGTGGCCTGTCCAACGGCAACCGCAACACGGTGTTCCTGCGCCGCGTGTGGTCGCTGGACCCGAGCCGCCGCGACCTGTCCACGCCGCGTCAGGCCTATGCCGATTTCAACATCGTCGTCGACCGCTACCCCAACAGCCGTTACGCCGCCGACGCGCGCCAGCGCATGATCGAGCTGCGCGACGTGTTCGCCCAGCACGAGCTGGACAACGCCCTGTATTACCTGCGCCGCCAGGCCTGGGTGTCGGCCGCCGGCCGCGCCAACTACCTGCTGGAAACCTACCCGCAGAGCGCCTTCCAGTACGATGCGGTTGCCGCCCTGGGCGAGGCCTATACCCACCTGGGCAACAAGACCCTGGCCGACGACGCCCGCCGCGTGCTGGAGCTGAACCAGCCCGAACATCCCTGGCTGCAGGGCAAGTGGCCGAAGTACCCGTGGATGGTCCGCAAGCTCAACCCGTTTGCCGGCGAGAAGTCCGCCAGTACCGGCCAGCGCAATGCGACGATGAACCGCAAGTAGGCGTGTCCTCGTCCTCCCGGAAGGGCCCCGCAAGGGGCCCTTTTGCGTTGTGGGGCAGGCGGTCGCGCCCTGCCTAGGAATAGGCTGAATACACGGCGAGCTGCGACCGCCATCCCAGCCTCGAGGCGGGCTCCCCACGCAGACTGCCGCGCTCGAAGCAGGCCATCCCGGCCTGCAGGGAGCTCCCATGACCCAGCTTCACCGTCACCGACGCCGCGCCACCACCCTGTTCTGCGCCCTGCTGGCCCTGTCTCCGCTCGCCGCCCTGGCCCAGGACGCCGGCCAGCTGATCGCCAGCACCCGCTTCCAGGCCGACTGGCTGCCCGGGCATGCCGACCAGGCCTACAAGCTCACCTACGCAACCACCGACCTGCACCAGCGTCCTGCGCTGGCGACCGGGCTGGTGATGCTCCCGTCGGGCCCGGCCCCGGTCGGCGGCTGGCCGGTGGTGTCCTGGGCGCACGGCACCCAGGGCACGGCCGACCGGTGCGCGCCCTCGGCCGGCGGTCCGACCCACCCGGCGCGCGACGCCGCTTACCTGGACCTGTTCCTCCAGCAGGGCTATGCGATCGTCGCCTCGGATTTCCAGGGGCTGGGCTCGCCCGGCGAACATGCCTACCTGCACGGCCCCAGCGTGGCCCACAACATCGTGGACATGGTCAAGGCGAGCCAGCAGCTCAATGCCGCGTTGCCGGTGAACCGCCACCTGGCACCACGCTGGGTCTCGGTGGGGTATTCGCAGGGCGCGGGCGCGGCGGTATATGCGGCCAGCGTGGCCACCGAGCTCGGCGGGCCGGCGCTGGACTTCCGCGGCGCGGTGGGCACCGGCACCCCGGCCTGGGTCAACCTGACCACCCGCGGCCTGGGACCGGGCTCGACCCAGCAACTCGGCGCCGGGAGTACCGCCTACCTGACCTATCTGATCAACGGGCTGATCCAGGCCGAACCCCGTATCGCCGACCTGCTCACCGACGTGGGCCGCGCACGGCTGGCGCAGGCCCGGCAGCTGTGCCTGGCCGAGCTGACCGGTGAACTGGAAGGCGTCACGCTGGCCGAGTACTTCCATACCCCGTTGAGTACCCTCCCGGGCATCAACACGACCCTGGACAGCTACCTGGCGATGCCGCTGCGCGGCTTCGACCAGCCCTTCCTGCTCGCCCATGGCAGCGCAGATACGGATGTGGCCTATCTGGGCACGCTGCTGTACGGGCTGGTGCTGGCCATCAACCAGCAGCCGCTGCGCTTCCGCAGCTACCCGGCCACCCACCCCGAAAGCCTGCATGCGGCCAGTGCGGACGTCCTGGCCTTCGTCGAGGCGCGCCTACGCACCACGCCTGGTGCAGCCCTGCCGGGTTGGAACGTCAGCGCGGCCGACGTCGCCCGCGCCTCCGACGGCATCGACACGCTGCCGCAAGACGCGCTGCGCTGACCCGATCGGGGCGGCGTCTGTCGGCGCCGCCCCGGCTCAGCCCTTGTAGCCGTTGCTGATCGGATACCGGCGCTCGCGCCCGAACGCACGCCGGGACACCTTCGGGCCCGGTGCGGCCTGGTGGCGCTTCCACTCGCTGGTGCGCACCAGGCGCAGCACGCGGTCCACCACCTCGGCGGCGTAACCGGCGGCCACGATCTCCTCGCGCGACTGCTCCTGGTCCACGTAGCGGTACAGGATGCCGTCGAGCACGTCGTAGGCCGGCAACGAGTCCTGGTCGGTCTGGTTGTCACGCAGCTCGGCCGAGGGCGGGCGGCTGATCACCGCCGGCGGAATCACCGGTGCGCCGCCCACGGTGTTGCGCCACTTGGACAGCCCGAACACCTCGGTCTTGTAGAGGTCCTTCAGCGGCGCATAGCCACCGCACATGTCGCCGTAGATGGTCGCGTAACCGACCGCATACTCGCTCTTGTTGCCGGTGGTCAGCAGCAGACCGCCGAACTTGTTCGACAGTGCCATCAGGATCACCCCGCGGCTGCGCGACTGCAGGTTCTCCTCGGTGACGTCGGCAGCCTGGCCCTCGAACATCGGGCCGAGCGCGGCCATCAACCCCTCAAACACCGGCTCGATCGACACCGCGTCCAGCTTCACGCCCAGCGCGCGGCACTGCTCGGCAGCCAGGTCGTTGGACATGTCGGCGGTATAGCGCGACGGCAGCCGCACGGCGGTGACGTTGTCCGCGCCCAGCGCATCCACCGCCATCGCCAGCACCAGCGCCGAATCGATGCCGCCGGACAGGCCCAGCCACACCTTCTTGAAGCCATTCTTGCGGCAGTAATCCTGGATCCCACGGGTCACCGCGCGCCAGGCCAGCGCGTCCATGCTCTCGTCGCCGTCGTCGATCCACTCGCGCGGCAGGAAACGGCGCGTGTGCGCGTCATAGTCCACCACCAGCCACTGATCGGTGAACGCCGCTGCGGCCGGGTGCACGGTGCCGTCACCGTCGGCCACGACCGAGGCGCCATCGAACACCAGTGCATCCTGGCCACCGACCACATTGAGGTAGGCGATCGCCGCCCCGCTCTCACGCGTGCGCTCGGCCAGCAGTGCATCGCGCTGGGCATGCTTGCCACGCTCGTACGGCGAGGCGTTGGGCACCAACACCAGCTGCGCACCTTCGCGCACGGTATCGGCCAGCGGTTCGGCGAACCACAGGTCCTCGCAGATCAGCACGCCGACCGGCACGCCCTTCAGCTCGAACACGCAGCTGCCGCCGTCCGGATCCACGTCGAAGTAGCGGCGCTCGTCGAACACCGCATAGTTGGGCAGCTCGCGCTTGCGGTAGGTCTGTTCCACCTTGCCGTCGCGCAGCACGCTGGCCGCGTTGTACACCACCGCGCCGGCCGCCTGCGGCCAGCCGACCACGGCGGCAATGCCGGTGGTCGCTGCGGCGATGCGCTTGAGTGCCTGCTCGCAGTCGTACAGGAAGCCGGGGCGCAGCAGCAGATCTTCCGGCGGGTAGCCGCTGATCGCCAGTTCCGGGAACACCACCAGCTCGGCACCGTACTCATCGCGCGCCTCGGCGATCATCGCGATGATGTTGTCGGTGTTCTGCGCCACCGCGCCCACCGGGAAATCAAACTGCGCCATCGCGATGCGGATCGAAGCCATGAAGGTCCAGCCAGTGGTTGCAATACGCTCATTGTAGATCCACGCCATGCATGGAGGGGGGACATCGATGTGTCCGGTGCCAGACGCAGAAAGGCCGCCCGGAGGCGGCCTTTCTGTTTGAAGCAGCCGAGCATGGCTCGGCTCTACCGTTGAAGCAGCCGAGCATGGCTCGGCTCTACCGCGCGGCGGGCGGCTTATTTCACCAGCTTGGCGATGGCAGCGCCCAGGTCGCCCGGCGAACGGACGGTCACAACGCCGGCAGCTTCCATGGCGGCAAACTTGCCTTCGGCCGTGCCCTTGCCGCCCGAGGCGATCGCACCGGCGTGGCCCATGCGCTTGCCGGCCGGGGCCGACGCACCGGCGATGAAGCCGACGACCGGCTTCTTCACGAACTGCTTGATGTACTCGGCACCGGCTTCTTCAGCGTCGCCGCCGATTTCGCCGACCATGATGATGCCCAGGGTCTGCGGATCTTCGTTGAACAGCTTCAGGCAGTCGACGAAGTTCAGGCCGTTGATCGGGTCACCACCGATGCCGATGCAGGTGGACTGGCCCAGGCCGACTTCGGTGGTCTGCTTGACCGCTTCATAGGTCAGCGTGCCCGAACGCGACACGATGCCGATCTTGCCCGGCATG
Source organism: Stenotrophomonas sp. (assembly GCF_031995405.1). Taxonomy (GTDB): domain Bacteria; phylum Pseudomonadota; class Gammaproteobacteria; order Xanthomonadales; family Xanthomonadaceae; genus Stenotrophomonas. The sequence continues at coordinate 12,959 of NZ_DAMAGC010000012.1, forward strand.
TGGATGTGGCCCGGCATGATGCCGATCTTGCACTCGCCCGGGGTGATCACGCCGGGGCAGTTCGGACCGACCAGCACGGTGTCCGGATGCGAGCGGGTCAGCACGTTCTTGACGCGCAGCATGTCCAGCACCGGGATGCCTTCGGTGATGCACACGATGACCTTGATGCCGGCAGCAGCGGCTTCCAGGATCGCATCGGCCGCGTACGGCGGCGGCACGTAGATGACCGAGGCGTTGGCACCGGTGGCCGACACGGCGTCGGCGACGGTGTTGAAGACCGGCAGGTCGATGTGGGTGGTGCCGCCCTTGCCGGGGGTCACGCCGCCAACAACCTGGGTGCCGTACTCGATCATCTGAGTGGCGTGGAAGGTGCCCTGCTGGCCGGTGAAGCCCTGCACGATCACCTTGGTGTTCTTGTTGATCAAAACGGACATGTCTTGAAGTCCTTCGTAAATTATTTGGGCCGGCTTCGGAGGAGGAGCCATCGACCAGGTCGAGGTCCGTACCGCGTGCCACCAGAACCCCCGTCACTCCGCGGTGCGGAGTGCCAGCCCCCTTGACTCAAGGGGGCACGTCAGGATTCTGCCGGCGATCCGATGCCGTGGAAAATTAGGCGGCGGCTTTGACAGCTTCGACGACCTTCTTGGCACCGTCGTTGATGTTGTCGGCCGGGATGATGGCCATGCCGCTGTCACGCAGCAGCTGCTTGCCTTCTTCCACGTTGGTGCCTTCCAGGCGCACCACGACCGGAACCTTGACGCCCACTTCCTTGACCGCGGCGATGATGCCTTCGGCGATCATGTCGCAGCGGACGATGCCGCCGAAGATGTTGACGAAGATGCCTTCGACCTTGTCCGAGGACAGGATCAGCTTGAACGCCTCGATGACGCGCTGCTTGTTCGCACCGCCGCCCACGTCCAGGAAGTTCGCCGGCTCGCCGCCGTTGAGCTTGATGACGTCCATGGTGGCCATGGCCAGTCCGGCGCCGTTGACCATGCAGCCGATGTTGCCGTCCATGGTGACGTAGTTGATGTCCAGCTCCGAAGCGGTTACTTCGGTTTCGTCTTCCTGGGTCTTGTCGCGCATGGCAACCAGCGCCTTCTGACGGAACGCGGCGTTGTCGTCGCTGTCGAACTTGCCGTCCAGCGCGTACAGGTTGCCGTCGTCCAGGATCGCCAGCGGGTTGATTTCAACCAGCGCCAGGTCCTTTTCGTTGAACAGGCGGTACAGATTCACCATGATGCTGGCGAACTGGCCGGCCTGCTTGGCGGTCAGGCCCAGCTTGAAGCCGAAATCACGGCCGTGGTAACCCTGCACGCCTTCGACGAAGTCGACGTTGAGCGAGTGGATCAGCTCCGGGGTTTCAGCCGCAACCTGCTCGATCTCCACGCCGCCTTCCGAAGAGGCGATGTAGGTGATGGTCTTGGTGCCGCGGTCGACCAGTACCGACAGGTACAGTTCCTTGACGATCTCACCGGCGGTGGTCACCAGCACCAGGTTGACCGGCAGCTCGACGCCGGCGGTCTGGTAGGTGGCCATCTTGGTGCCGAGCATCTTGGCCGCAGCGGCCTTCACGTCGTCGGTGGTCTTGCAGAACTTGACGCCGCCAGCCTTGCCGCGGCCGCCCGCGTGGATCTGCGCCTTGACCATCCAGGGGCCCTGGCCCAGGGCGTTGGCCGCTGCGACTGCTTCATCCGGGGTAGCCGCGACCTTGCCGGCCGGGACGGGAATGCCGTACTCGGCAAGCAGTTGTTTTGACTGGTATTCGTGGAAATTCATGCGTCACCGTGGGTATAGGAACGACCGCACGCATCTCCAGGGCTCCCTCACGGGGCGCCGGTAAGGACCGCGGCGGGCCCACTATTGTGGACGAGCCGGCGCGCAGGCGCAAAGACGCGCGCGGTCGTCCGGCGGTGCCGGCCCTTTCCGGCGATTTTTCAGGCAGTTGCGGCACGCCCCCCGGCCCTGCCCCGGGGGCCCGGCCATGGCAGTGCGCAAGCCGGGCCGGGACCTGCCCGGGCATGCGCCATTGGCGGCCGGCATCGTTCGCCACTACCGGCACCCCCACGGCGCGGCCACACCCTCTACACTGGCTGCATGCCTGAAGGGGAGTTCCGGCGTGTCACCCAGTGCTTCATTGATCGACCGCATCGAATCCATACCGAAGCGGGAGCTGTACTTCTTTGCCCTCTACCGCCTGCTGATCGCCGCCGTGATCGCGGCCCTGCTGTTCAGTCCGCTGAGCACGCTGGTCGGTGTCGCCGACCACCCGCGCCTGGCCGCCGTGGTCAGCTGCGCCTACCTGGGCCTGTCGCTGCTGATCCTGGTGACCGGCCGCAACGAACGCTGGCTGCGCCCGATCGTGATCGGCAGCGTGATCGTGGACATCATCGCCGCCACCCTGCTCGCCCATGCGCTGCCCGGGGCGAGCGCCGGCCTGTCGATGTCCCTGCTCTTCAGCATCGCCGCCGCCGCCACGCTGCTGCCGTTGTCGCTGGGCATGGGCATCGCGCTGACCGCCAGCGCCGCCACCGCCGGCGAATACCTGTGGAAGCTGCTCGAAGGCGGTGACCCCACCCGCACCCTGGCCGAGCTGGCGATGTTCATCACCAGTTACCTGGCCCTGGCCTACGTGAGCTACCAGGTCGGCAACCGCGCACGCCGCAACCAGCAGCTGGCCAACCAGCGCGGCGACGAGGTCGCCAACCTTTTTGAAATCAACGAGCTGATCATCCGCCGCATGCGCACCGGCGTATTGGTGGTGGACGGCGCCAACCGCATCACCCTGGCCAACGAGGCCGCCTCGACCCTGATCGGCGATGCCGACGGCGACGGTGGCAGCGGCCGGCTGGACCTGGGCAGCGCCGCGCCCGACCTGAGCCGGCGCCTGCAGCGCTGGCGCAACGGCTGGAACAATGAGGAAACCCCGCTGCAGCTCTCGCCCGACCAGCCGGAAGTGCAGCCGCGCTTCGCCCGCCTGCTGGCCGGCAGCGACCTGACCCTGGTGTTCCTGGACGACTCCACCGTGGTCTCCCGGCGCGCCGAATCGCTGACGTTGTCGGCGATGGGCCGCTTCTCGGCCAGCCTGGCCCATGAGATCCGCAACCCGCTGGCGGCGATCAACTATGCCGCCCAGCTGCTGGAGGAATCCACCGCCATCGGTGACACCGACCGGCGCCTGCAGCAGATCATCCACCAGCAGTGCCAGCGCACCAACGGCATCGTCGAAAGCGTGCTCGGCCTGGCCCGGCGCGAGCGCGCCAACCCGGAAAACCTGGACCTGGCCGCATTCGTGCGCCGCTTCGTGCTGGAGTACAAGCAGGGGCTGAGCCTAGAGACCGACAGCGTCGAGCCGATCATCACCGAGACCTCCGTGCATGCGCTGATCGACCCGCGCCACCTGCACCAGATCCTCACCGTGCTGGTGCACAACGCGCTCAAGTACGGCCGCATCGCGCAGGACCCGGCACGGGTGCGGCTGCGTGTGGCCCGCCAGGACCGCGCGGCGGTGATCGACGTGATGGACCGGGGCCCCGGCATTCCGGAGACCGTGGCCAACCAGCTGTTCCGCCCGTTCTTCACCACCTCCGAGCACGGCACCGGCCTGGGCCTGTATATCGCCCGCGAACTGTGCCGCGCCAACCAGGCCCGCCTGGAGTACGTCTCGGTGCCCGCCGGCGGCGCCTGCTTCCGGCTGATCCTGCCCGGCCCGCACACGATGCTGCCGCAATGAAGCCGTGCGCAGCGCCATGGATTCGAACGCGTCATCCCCACCCCGTCAAACATTTGTCGGATACAACCGCCCTCGGCTATCTTTCCCCCATATGAACGAAAACCGCAGCGCCCTCGTCGTCGACGACGAACGTGACATCCGCGAACTGCTGGTACTGACCCTGGGCCGCATGGGCCTGCGCATCAGCACCGCAGCCAACCTCGCTGAAGCCCGCGAGCTGCTGGCCAGCAATCCCTACGACCTGTGCATCACCGACATGCGGCTGCCCGACGGCAACGGCATCGAACTGGTCACCGAGATCGCCCAGCACTACCCGCGCACCCCGGTGGCGATGATCACCGCCTTCGGCAGCATGGACCTGGCCGTGGAAGCGCTGAAGGCGGGCGCCTTCGACTTCGTCAGCAAGCCGGTGGACATCTCGGTCCTGCGCGGGCTGGTCAAGCACGCGCTGGAGCTCAACAACAGCGAACGCGTCGTGCCGGCCGCGCTGGTCAGCGACCAGGCCGCACGCCTGCTCGGCGAATCGCCGGCCATGGACGCCCTGCGCGGCACCATCGCCAAGGTCGCGCGCAGCCAGGCGCCGGTCTACATCCTCGGCGAATCCGGCGTCGGCAAGGAACTGGTGGCACGCACCATCCACGCACAGAGCGCCCGTGCCGCCGGTGCCTTCGTGCCGGTCAACTGCGGCGCGATTCCGTCCGAGCTGATGGAGAGCGAATTCTTCGGGCACAAGAAGGGCAGCTTCAGCGGCGCCCACGCCGACAAGCCGGGGCTGTTCCAGGCCGCGCATGGCGGCACCCTGTTCCTGGATGAAGTGGCCGAACTGCCGCTGCAGATGCAGGTCAAGCTGCTGCGCGCCATCCAGGAAAAATCGATCCGCCCGGTCGGCTCGGCCACCGAAGTACCGGTGGATGTACGCATCCTCTCGGCCACCCACAAGGACCTGGGCGAACTGGTCGAGGATGGCCGCTTCCGCCATGACCTGTACTACCGCATCAATGTAATCGAACTGCGCGTGCCGCCGCTGCGCGAGCGCCGCAGCGACCTGCCGCAGCTGGCCGCCTCGATCCTGGCCCGACTGGCCCGCACCCACGAACGCGCCACCCCGCTGCTGGCGCCGTCCGCCCTGGACGCGCTGGGCCAGTACCATTTCCCCGGCAACGTGCGCGAGCTGGAAAACATCCTCGAGCGCGCGCTCGCCTTGGCCGAGACCGACAGCATCGGCGCCAGCGACCTGCGTCTGCCGCAGCACGGCGGCGTACGCCCCGGCAGCAATGCCGCGGTGGAAGAAGCCGTGGTCGACCTGTCCCCCGGCAACGGCGCCCTGCCCTCCTACATCGAGCAGATGGAGCGCACCGCGATCCAGAAGGCGCTGGAAGAAAACCGGTGGAACAAGACGCGCACTGCGGCGCAGCTGGGGATTACGTTCCGGGCGTTGCGGTACAAGTTGAAGAAGCTGGGGATGGATTGAATCCTGGCCAGGATTGACCGTATAGCCATGCACTGCGTGGCTGCCACTTAACAACGCAACACCCAATATCCAACGGGTGCCAACCGCACCCGCATCGCCCGGCATTGCGATGGACACGCATGGCGTGTCGCTACCGGTCACGTGCACGTAGCCACCCGCGTAGAGACACGCAATGGGTGTCCAACGTAATACTCGGCCAACATGACGCCAACGTCCCAACAATACGGCACCACCGCACGCACTGTCTGCCAAACCCAAGCCGCTCTCGACACGATGTTGGCAACGCCTACTAAAACCCCGAACAAGCAACAGGCACAAGTGATTAGCTATCGATCGCATCACCGTGCGTGGTGCGACGGAGCTTCAAATCTCCATGCACGCGCAAAATCATGGACGCCCCATGTCGGGAGGGTGGCTAATACAAGACTCCTCATCCGGGGAAAAATGCCACGCCACACTTACGTACGCGGATTTGAACCTCCCGGCTCCCTTGCCCTAGAGGCGAGGGAGATATCCCCATGGAGGCTTCTCATGCGCTCGGCACGCAACACCCCACTCTCCCCCTAAATCCACCTACCTACTTCGCACGACCGCGCCACTACACAGTACGCGCGCGAACATACGCATGGATGGACAGCTTCGGCGACGGCACTGCGCCTTGCCTCTCGGTACACGGCCATTGGCTGGAGAACGCAGGCTTCAGAGTCGGCGCAAGCGTAAGCGTTGAAGCAACTGTCGGCCAACTAATCATCACCTTGGTCGAGTTCCCCAGTTCGACGCAACAGCGTCACTCAAGCGAATTCGAAAGACATATTGCCAAGCTAGCCAGCGCGAGATTGGCGACCACGTAGAACATGTCCCATCGCAAATTCAACAGAACTGAATTCGCGCTCACCGTCTCTTGGTTAGAGACGTCAGCCCTTGTGCGACTTCCGGCGACAGTGCATCGCGCCACACATGGGCCAAGACACCCAAAAAGGCCTTCTTCTCCGACATGTACGACTCAATAGCGTTCAATGCAAATTGGCCATGCAAGCTCAACAGCGTTTCCACAGGGCCAGCCCCCAGATTTTCCAGCACCCAAGGGTCGGAACTCAATTCAAATATCTCGACAACCAATCCCCATGCCCGTTCAGGATCCTCAATACACATCATATTGAGCTGAATTGCAGACCATTGGGAATCGCTCTGTAGAGCGGAACCATCAGTGGCGCCCTGCAAGGCAACCCAAGCCCTTGCCAAAGCATGGCGGTTCAAAAATTCCATCAAAAACTACCTCGGTGCAGGCTGAGTCGGGACTGGCTTCGTTGCCCACTCCCAAGCGTCGGAAGGATAACCTTTGCAGTTCATCGCGTCTGCCACCTCAAGGTACCCGCGAAGATTCACCAGACCCGGACGGCGGCGCAGTTGGGGATTACGCTCCGGGTGCTGCGGTACAAGCTGAAGAAGCTGCGGATGGATTGAGGGAGGCGATCAATCGCCACCGCTACGTCTGAGTGACGCGATGCGTGGCTACTCCATTGCCTCCCACACGTTAGCAGCCAAGGCTTGGGAGTCGCATCCGAGCGCCGCACGCTCACGCACGCAAATAACCCCGCAAACCCAGCCTTCAACTTCAAGATGGGCCGGCACACCAGCCCAAACAGCCGTCAGATATTCTGCAGAGGCCGGCCACTCGAACACGGCCCACATGCCACGGCTTTCTTCGCTCCTGATGACTGCGCCGATGACCTAAAGCCCGTTGATCACGCTCTCAAGCCGTCCCGACTCATCAAAACTGAAGAATCGTTCGTCGCCTATGCGGGTTATGCATCGTCCATCATATGCAAAGCTCCGCGTCGCCTTGACGGTGCGACCTGCCTTTGTTTTGTAGACATCGAAGTCACATGCAGAATCTGGCTGATTACATAGATCTGCCGACTGTTCTCTCGCAATATCTACAAGCTGCAATTCGGCGTCAGTAGCGCTCTTTGGGTTTACTTCGCCGACGCAAGTGATGGGCGGCTTGGAACAGGCCGCCACTACCAATGACGCGACCACCACAGTCAAAACCAATCTACTCCGCAGCTTAGCCACCATTCGGATACGTCCCGTTGAATACGTCTGGAAGAATATTTTATTGATGTCGTTGATCCGGCCAATTCAGCAGATCTCGTACCTCTCGTAGGCCACCTGAATGCAGCCGTTCGCAAGATAGAGATATCCATGGCCATGCGCAGATGGAACCCAAGAGACGAAATTGCCAAATCTGGCATGCGAGTCAAGGGACATCAAACCAAGGATCGCGGAGAGCGAGCCAACCCCTTCTATTCGAAGAACTCCTGGCGTCCTCTGCCTGTCATCGCTTGAAGCGTAGTACGCCATCTCTATTTCGACCAAACGAGATGACAAGTCAATGCAGATGCGGTGAAGCAAGGCATCGTGCAGATCATCCTTCTCGAACATTTGATCATTCATACATCACCAATCCCAGATGAGAGTTCCCAACATCCACAGAGCAGCACCTCCATACAGCGCAGCCCTTGCTCCCGGTGACGCTTCCAAGTTCCACCTCTTATCTGGAGCTGGCTCAGGGGCGGATCGGCCCGCGAATCCGCTTCTCAGCGCGCACTCCTTTACAAAGCCGGGCATCTCATCTTGGACCTTTGAACATAACCGGGCTCGCATCCAATACAGTCAAGTGGAGATCCCTCCGTCCAAGCCAATTGATCGCATTCGATGTATCGACCGACGCTGGGATCATAGTCGCGAAAAATAGTTGCAACTCACACCCGACGTGGACCCTAGCCACTGACCAGGGTCCTTAAAGTTGACATGGCTCGTAAATTTTCAGCCCTAGACTACTCATGGTAAAACCACGCCCGCAGTATCCCACTGCTCCTAGCAAGAGACCTGTCACTCGCATCAGCCATCCAGGAAAAACTGCAACAACGGAACGAAGCCCATAGCTAGAAGCATCATGACGAACGCAGCCAGCGAGCAAAGGTGGACGAACGCAACAATAGCGATCGGACTTCTAAATCTCCGCTCCCTGATGATGGCAACGCACGCGAAGAATGCGTCGCGCATTACCATTAATTCCCGCGTTGGCATGACCGGGAGAGCAGCAAGCTGCTCTTCACCGGACGTTCTGTCTCGCTCTCGCCTGGCGATCGCTACCGCGCAGGTTCGACTAAGCACGTTAACTACCATGCAGTAAAACATGTAGGGAATCAGTTCATCCATTGCTTCTAGAGACCACACCCACAGTTGATGACCTGAGGAGGCCCATCAAACATGGAGATACCTTTTGGATAGGCGTAGAGCGAAGCGTCAAAGCCGCCTTGCCCAGCCCACGAAAGCTCAGATCGCGCCGATCCGAGCATCAAGTCTGAGTAGCTTGCCCCGCCGCCAAGCGAGAGACCGCCACCGTAAAGGACAGTACGGCCAATCAGATTCTGGGGATTCACGTCCGCCGCGCCATCCTCAAGCGCCACCCTTGAAGCTGTATATGTAACTGGAGCACCAAAACCGGCACCGAACCAGTAGACATCCAAGTCAACGATACCCCTTTTTCCGTTAACGCACTCCGATTCCAAGTGGAAATTGTACTTGGCCCCTGCAAAACCCCAGTTGCCACCCGCAATTCCGTGCGCATAGCCACGCCAAGCCACCAATCCCATAGGGTCGACATTACTCAATGGAGACAACCGGGACAATGCATATGTTGAAGCACCAGCTCGCAAGCCGACAGGATCGCTTTGTGCATATCGACCAACTTGGTAATCATAGTCCCTGAAGTAGTCGTAGCTCAGCCCGGAAATCAACTCCACCTTCTGACCCGAGAAGCGAAGATCGAAGGGCTGAAGAATTCCGTCCTGATCAGGACCCTCAGCCGACATGCCGGACCCAAACGCCTCACCAAGCAGGCGCCAGCACCATACAGCGACATCCCGCTGCGGATCGATCAATGCACGCGGCGACCCGATGGTCGGACTCGATATAGAGCACCTTACCCGCCTGAATCAGTCCGACAGGCCGGGAACCTAGCCATACGACCTGCTGTGCCGGGGCACCGCTTGCACCATACCTGCCCAACCACTCGCCGCCCTCACCATGCAGGTGCAGCGTCTTTTCAGCACCCAACTGCTGCAACACGCGCTGGCCTGCCGCGTTGTGGCGGTAACTGGCCTGCGCGGAGCTGCTCGGGTCGCGCTACCAAGCCGGCCGGCCAGGTCATAGGCATATTGCCACTCGCTGCCGAGTCGGTCGAAGGTGAACTGGGTGACGCCGGTATCCGGGCTCGTCTGTGTCGTGAGCTGACCGAAGCCATCGTAGGCATACGTGGTCGCCAACCCTTTGGGCCGGTGGATGTACGCATCCTCTCGCCCCCCCCCCACAAGGACCTGGGCGAACTGGTCGAGGATGGTCGCTTCCGCCATGATCTGTACTACCGCATCAACGTAAATGCGACTAGCACAACGGCCCGATGACCCACCAAGGGCTCTACCAGGGACCGCACCACAACATACGGCCCGCGTGGCGAGATCTCCTAAATTCCCGATAGCTGCGCAGACTCTCTAAAGCCCATTGATCACGTCCTCCAGCCTTCCCGACTCATCAAAAGCATAAAACCGATCATCGCCAATACGGGTAACGCATCGTCCATCGTAGGCAGTCACCCGCGTGGCCTTGACCGTCCGACCTGCCTTGGTTTTGTAGACATGGAAGTCACATGCCGAATTTGGCAGGTTACATAGGTCTGCCGACTGGGCCCTCGCGATGCTCACAAGGCGCAAATCAGCGTCGGTGGCGTTCTTGGGACTTATCTCACCCCCACAAACGATGGGCGGTTTGGAGCACGCTGCAACCCCCATTGACACTGCCAGCACAATCAACCCCAACCTACTCTGCGCCAAAGTTTCCATTTGGATACGTCCCGTCGAACACGTCTGGAAGAATTTTCTTAATGATGTCATTGATTCGGGCTCTCACAACCTTCTTGCAAGTCCCACCAATACAGAATTGCTCAGACAGCTTTGCCGCGAGGCAACGAAGCTCCGCCGCGTAGGCCCTAGCCTCACTGGCAAGTCTCTCCTGTGCATTGTCGAAGTTCACCAGCCCCTTCGGATGTAGCACGGGAAGCCAGCCGCCATAGCGGCACACACCTGGATTTGATCTCGTGGCATCTGACACATGGGTTTGTTCATGAATCGCCAAACAATCGCCTATGCAATCCCGTTCATAGGTGGAAAGGCGAGTCCAGTTGATGAATGGCTTCACAACTCCGTCGTCACAGTAGACGGTGCCATCCGGCCGCTTTTGTCCCGGACCAAGCAGCGAATCTCGAATTGCAAGCAGCCCCTTCGGATCGTAAGCACCGGTTGGCATGCCGCCAACATAGCCGTAGGTGGATGACCCAGCGGCTAGACCCAAGGGGTCGCTCTGCACATACCGTCCACTGCCTGCATCGTAGTCCCGGTGATAGTTATAGAACAATCCAGCCCCATCGGTGGCCTGCTGGCCTGGGAACCTTAAACCCAGTTCGAAGGCCCTCCCATCTCCGTCCGGGTCACTATTGGGCGCCTGATTGCCGAACACTTCGCTCGTATTGCTCCATTCCCAGATCGCAACGTTACGCGCCGGGTCAATCACCACGCGCGGCGTTCCCAGATGGTCGGGTTCGATGTAGGCGAGCTCCGGCACCCCGGGAGCCACCGTGCTGACCAGTGCCACGGGAACGTCGTCAAGCCAGATCGCCTGCTGCAGGGCCTGGCCGGTACTGCTGTAGTTTCCCAGCCACTGACCCGCTTCATCATAAATCGTCAGCAGGGCATCGTTCGAGGCGCCGACCCGTTGTATACGCTCGCCGCGATCATTGTAGGTGTAGCGCTCCACCACCTCACCGCTCTGCCTGGTCTCGCTCATGCGGCCGGCATCACTGTAGACGAACTCACGACTTCCAATATTCAACGTATTGCCGGTTGCATCGTAATTGCGCATTTCGCCGTCAACAGCGACCAAACGGTGGCTGTTGGCGGGGTAGGTGTAGGTAGCTGTTCCCGCCGCCGTAGTCAGGGCAGTCCGGTTTCCCGTTGCGTCATAGGCGTATGTCTCAATCGGAGTTCCCGTGGCGCCATCCTGCGTCTGCGTGAGGCGGCCAAGGGCATCGTAATCGTACTGCGCCAGCACTGCGTTTCCGGCACCGTCTTTCAGCTCAGCGATTGCCCCCACGGCGTCGTAGCCGAGTCCCAACGAAAGCCCCCCAGACGCCGAATCATGCACAGAAACCGGGCGGTAATCCTGGTCCAGCGGGCGCTGCAAGGTACGGCCATTGCCGTAAGTCCACCCTGTGGCCGGCCCGAATGGCGCATAGCTGACCTGATTCAGCACGACCTTGCGAGCCTGGCCCGGCCGAGTCAAACCAACCTCACCGACGCGCCCCAAGCCATCGCGCGCGTAGTCCACCACCATCCCATCGGGGTAGATCAGCTGCGCCAATCGGCCGCCCTTCGTATATCCATAGCGCACCGTGCTGGAAACGCCGTCGACTGTCTGGACCTTGCGTACCATCTGGCCAAAGCGGTCATAGCAATAAGCGGTGCTGCCACCGGCATGCTTTACATAGGAAAGGCGACGAGCGGCAAAGCGCTCAGCATTGGCGCATGAGGCCGAAGCAGTATCGTAAACGTAGTTGATGTCCAAGCCGGGATCTGGGTAGCTGATGCCGATCAGCCGATTGAGCGCGTCATACTGATAGACCGACGTTATGCCGCGGGCGTCGGTGTGCGTCTTATAGTTACCGACGGCGTCCACGGTTGCGCTGGAACTGCCGCTGTCCGGACTCTCCTGCTTGATGAGGTCGCCAAAGCCGTTATAGCTATAGGTTGTGCGCAGGCCCTTTGGATCAACCACACTGGAGACCCGACCGTTCGACGCGTACTCATACACCATCTGAGCCGCTATTCCACCGCTATCCTGAACTTCGTTGACCACGCGGTCCGCGCCATCGTAGCTCTGCCTAGCCACAACGCCCAGAGCATCTTCGGACTCCAGTACGTTGTTATTGCCATCGTAGCGCAGCAGAATTGCATGCCCGTCGGCACCCGCCACACGCGTATTGCGGCTGGCAGTGTCAAAGGAGCGATTCAACAGGCGCCGTAGCGTACCGCCGCTGTCCAGCACCTCTTCGCGCACACGATTGCCTGCGCCGTCCAGGATATAGGTGATTCGATTGCCGATGGAATCCTCAACCGATCCAAGGCGATTGGCCGAGTCGTAGTGCATTCGGGTCCAAACTCCATCCGGTGAAACGGTACGCGTAAGCTTGCCGGTCGAACCATACTCAAAAACACTGACTCGGTCATCTGCCGGCACGCTCCCCTTGAGGGTTTCGGTGACCATACGCCCCATAGGGTCGTACAAGCGCTCCACTTCTGTTCCGTCGGCCCTTTTGATCTGGAGTTCTCTTCCGCCAGCATCGTACTCGAGGTATTCGGTTCGGTGGCCAAGTGCATCAATCTGTGCACGCAGATCGCCTTTGCGATATGCGCAACTCCCGCCGGAAGCACAACCGGCATCGTTGTCCGCGTAGTACTCGAACCGGGCAACGAAGCCTTCCGGGTTACGCCTGGTCAGCTGCAGACCGGGTAGTGGGCACGACGAAGGATCGACCGCGGCATCAGAAGCAGAGCAATACGTGTTCTGGAATTGGCGAACGTTGCCGGGTGCAGACACCAGCGAACCACAGACATATTCAGTACTCTGGCTAGTGTCATACCGACAAGAGAACAGCACGTGCCCTTGCGCATCGTAGACATGGCGGCCCAACGACGTGAGCTGTTCGCCAGCGCCGCTCTTCTGGCTCACCCGGTGCTCAACAACACGGTTATCCGCATCCCGGGTGATCCGGGTTACACGGCCAATGGCCTCTTCTGTGCTCGTCATCACCTGCGAAATAGGGCCGCTGCTGGAGTCCACGTATGACAACGTCGTGCGATTTCCCAAGGCATCGGTACTTGACGTCGGTCTGCCACTGTCGCTGAATCCGTTGGATCGCGTTCCCTGCGCGTCGACCGTTTGGGTAATCTGGCGGAACTGCCCGCCTCCGATCGCGTGCTGCCTGACATCACCAAGGTTGTTGACTGACGTTGCCGAACCATCAGAGTTGTAGGTAATGGTGATCACGTCTACCGGTTGGCCGTCTGCGAACAAACGACTTCCCGTGACCTTCGCCGCCTCGTTATAGGTGAAGCTCGCGTAGCGGACGTTTCCTTCTACGATACCCGTCAGCAGGTTCGCCCCCTTGTCGGGCGCAAGACCCTGCTCTGCATACAGGTACTTGCGGAACGACCCATCAGGTCTGTCCACCCTAACCAGATTGCTGTACTCGTCATAGGCGTACTTCGACACGGAGCCGTCCGGCAGGGTGATGGAGCTGATCCGCGACTGCTCATACTCAAAGACCAAGGCTCGCCCCGTGCCATCGCTGACGCGTAACAGCCTGTCCTTCGCGTCATAGACAAGGGTGACCGCAGTTCGTGGATCACCTTCATCCACTGCGACGAGCCTGCCCTGTGCGCTGTACGTCCTCTTGAAGCCAGAGGCCTCGATTAGCTCGAACTGTCCATTCGAGAGCCTTTTAAGCGTCTCCCCTGCGACCTGATTACCACGCCCCGAAGAGTACGTCTGCAGGTAACCGCGTTCGGTGATTCGCGCCTGCCCCACCGTTGAGGTGAGTACGCCCGAGTAAGTGTGCGACCAATTCGCCCCAAGCTCAGGCCCCGATTGGAGTTGGCCCAACGAATGGTAATAGCGGGTGAAAGGCCGACCCGCAAAGGTGAAATCGATTTCTGATCGAGCCTTGTCCCCTGTCGCAGGGAAGCAGGGATTGCAGTTTGCTGCCGCAGACTCTGTTTGATTGACACCATAAACGTAGATCGCCTGCGACGGCATGACTGGCTCACAAATCAGGGGCCAGTCCAGGCCCGAGCCCCCCGGTATATACGCAGGGTTATCCGCATACTTTGGTTTGAAGCCAGCGGGGCACTCGAAGGTTTGTATCTTTGTTAGGGCCAGGCTTCCGTTGGTTGGGGGAGACCCCGAACCCCAGCCAGGGCACCATGTCGTATAGCGAAATTCCCTGCGCTCCGCGCCTGCAAGTACCGAAGTGAAGGTCACGACCCCATGGGTACCGTTGGACCTTGTATGGACGTATGGCGCCCCGTACTTCCCCTCATATCCGAGTTCGACGTAAGAACACGTTGGGGCGGCGGCACGAAACTTCGCCATCACTCCATCAACGCCTTCTTGCTCGCTCGCGCAGCTGGTCGTGTCGTGGGGCCCCGGAAGCGAAGTACAGACCCCCTCCTGGGCAGTGTGTCCTCCGATCGTGTAGCCAGCCTTGTACATGACACTGGCAGGCTGATCCTCCAGGACGTACTTAATGAAATGGATCGGCCCCTGCGCGGTATCCATGTCGAGATACGTCCGCTCCTTCTTCCATAGACTTCCGTATGCGCCGGCCTTTGAGCGAAGTTCAGCCTCGGCGGCATGCAGCGTTGGATGGCAGGTCTCGTAGCAGAAGCGAGGCTCAGCCGTCTGTCCGAAGGCCATCTCACCGCTGATCCCAGCGAGCGAGAGAAGGAACAGAAGAATCGCTAATCGCACTGGAGCATGCTGACGGAAAAGCGATTTCTCATGGACGCTAAAGCGGCCTGCATCGGCGTGAGCGAGCGCGGAACGAAATACCAAGGATCGCAAAAACACGACCACCTCCTTGTGGATTGGGAACAACCACAGGAGCCTGCCTCCATATGGCCTGTTTAGCTAGGAGAGTGTGAACGAAAATCAGCGTTTGAAGTGAGTGCCACGTCCCCGATACGTCATACGCTGGCATCGCGTCTAGCCCTTAGGTCAGTTTGAGACGCACAGACGGCGCGCGGGACCCAGGCAGGCCTTGGTTACGCAACACCCCTGCTTGGACATGGCTTCATATGCCTGGCCGGCAACTGGCCGCTCCAGTCACGGGCGCCGACCCATTCCGTCCCATGCGACTGCCACCGTCGATACCGCCACGGTCACCTGTTCGGCGCGGCCGCGCACCACCTCGATCGGTGGTGACACTATTTAACTGTGTGCAAAGTAGCTACCCCCCCCCACCCACACCATCTCACCGTGCACGCCCCCCCACCGTCAGAGCACCCCATGGGTGACTACTCTTGAGACAGAAAAACGGCATAGCGGACACTTCGCGACAGCCAGGCATGGCCAGGCTCTACCGGCCGAGATCGATCAACGACCCGAAAAATGAAAAGGCCCGCATCCGCGGGCCTTTTCCGTTCAACCAAACCAACCCATCAATCCTTGGTAACCCGATTGATCTCAGCCAGGCTGGTCGTACCCGCCGCCGCCTTCACCAGCGCCGACTGGCGCAGATCATTCACCCCGGCCCGTTGCGCGGCCTCGGCGATCTGGATGGCGTTGCCGCCGGCCAGCACGATCACCGAAATCTCCTCGCTCATCGGCATCACCTGGTAGATACCGGTGCGGCCCTTGTACCCCTCGGTGCACTCTTCGCAGCCGACCGCCTCGTACAGGGTGATGCCGGCATCGACCTGTGCCTGGGTGAAGCCTTCGGCCAGCAACGCGTTGGTCGGCAAGGTGATCGGCCGCTTGCAGTTGTTGCACAGCCGGCGCGCCAGGCGCTGGGCAATCACCAACGTCACCGAACTGGTGATGTTGAACGGCGCGATACCCATGTTCATCAGACGTGCGATGGTCTGCGGCGCGTCATTGGTATGTAGCGTGGAGAGCACCATGTGACCGGTCTGGGCGGCCTTGATCGCGATCTCGGCCGTTTCCAGGTCGCGGATTTCGCCGACCATGATGATGTCCGGATCCTGGCGCAGGAACGAACGCAGCGCCGCGGCGAAGGTCATGCCGCGTTTGACGTTCTGCTGCACTTGGTTGACGCCGGGCAGGCGGATTTCCACCGGATCCTCGGCCGTGGAGATATTGCGCGTTTCATCGTTGAGGATGCCCAGCGCGGTATACAGCGACACCGTCTTGCCCGAGCCGGTCGGACCGGTCACCAGCACCATGCCGTAGGGCTTGTGGATGGCATCCAGGAACAGCTTCTGCTGTTTTTCCTCATAACCCAACTTGTCGATACCCAGCTTGGCCGCGCTACCATCGAGGATACGCAGCACGATCTTTTCACCGAACAGCGTCGGCAGCGTGCTGACGCGGAAGTCGATCTGCTTGGTCTTGGACAGGTTGAGCTTGATGCGCCCATCCTGCGGCACGCGCTTTTCGGCGATATCCAGCTGCGACATCACTTTCAGTCGCGCGGCGATGCGCTGGTTGAGCTTGACCGGGGCCTTGGCCACGTTCTTGAGCAGACCGTCGATGCGGAAACGGACCCGGTAATCGTCTTCGTACGGCTCGAAATGGATGTCGGATGCGCCCTTGCGGATCGCATCGACCAGCACCTTGTTGACGAACTTCACCACCGGAGTGTCATCGCCCTTGGCGTCGTGGCCAGTGTCGCCCGAACCGCCCTCCTCGTCGCCGCCGGAGACGTCCAGGTCGCCCATGCCCTCGTCATCACCTCCCAGGCTGCCGCCGAGGGTGTCGTGTTTGGACTGCCACTGCTCCAGGGTGCGCTTGATCTGCTCCTCATCAACCAGGATCGGCTCGACCACGAGGTTGGTGTGGAACTTGATTTCGTCCAGCGAATGGGTCGGATCGCTGGTCCCGATGAACAGCTTGCCGCCACGCTTGAACAACGGCAGCACGTGGTGCTTGCGCAGCAGTTCCTCGCTGACCAGGCTGATCGCGCTGTGGCTGCTCTCGAACACCGAGACATCCAGCAGCGGCATGCCGAATTCCAGCGCATTGGCCGCGGCCAACTGCGCGGCGGTGACCAGCTTCTTCTCGGCAAACCACTGCGGCAGCGGCTGCTTGGCGGCGCTGGCCTTGGCCATCGCGTCGCGGGCAGTAGCCTCGTCCAGCGCGCCGTCCTGGACCAGGCGGCGGGCGATGCCGGTGATCCCGACAAGGTTGGCGGTGACTACTGCGTTCATGGGCAGGATCCTTCAGTACGAAGCTGCATTATGGGCAGCGTTGGGGCTGGGTACTAGCACCCTGAGGGACGGTAACGTGCGTCGAAGGCACTCCCATCACATGTCCAGGTCCCGTCCGTACCACGGCGGAGCACCAAGTCCTTGCCGCTGACCGTACTGCTTCCCGCTACCTTGCAGGTAATGCTGCCGACGCCATCCGCCGCCAGTCCTGCAGCCACGGCGGAACATCGTGCGGTAGGTACCACGCCGATGTACGCAGCAGTCACCAGACTGGGATCTTTGCTTTCCTGCGCTATCGACTCCAGCGTGGTCTTGCCTGGACGGATATCGGAAAGTGCGGCTGCTACATACGCCTTTGCGATGTAGACCTGATACAGCGGCCAAGACACGGCGGCCAGAATCGCCAAAATGGCGACCACAATCATCAACTCAATCAACGTAAAACCAGAATCTCTTGCCATTGTGCGTCCCCCTTCGCACGGCCTAGTAACAAGAAGCCCCGCAATTGCGGGGCTTCCTGGCTACTCAAGGCATCAATTAGACGCCCGTGCAACCGGTCGGCGCGTACTTGGCGGCAACGGTGGTTGCGCAGGTCCAGGTGCCGTCGGCAGCAGCGCGGGTCAGGGTGATGGACTTACCCTTGACCTGCGAATTGCCGGCCAGGGTGCAGGCGATCGAGGCAACGCCGGTCGACGCCACGCCCGAGACGGTCACGGTCGGGCAACGGGTCGAGACCTTCAGGCCGATATCAACGGCGGCGGCAAAATCCTTGCCTTCGTTGAGTGCGACTTCTGCGGCGGTCTTGCCACCGGTGACTTCAGCCAGACCGGCAGCGGTCTGCGACTTGGCCACGTAGTCCTGGTACATCGGCAGTGCGATGGCGGCCAGGATGGCGATGATCGCCACGACGATCATCAGTTCGATGAGGGTAAAGCCCTGCTGCTTCTTCATGAGTACATCCCCTAGAGGTAGGTAGAAAAATGAACACTGGGTCGCGGCCTGGCCGGTGTACCGGCTGAGCAAGGCGAGCGCCCGTGCGGGTGGATCAAAGCAGGTTGCGTGCCAACTTCATCAGCAATGCTCCCCAGCATTCCCCGGCGCAATGATGGCACCAATATTCCGGATTGGAACCCCCCTCACAGAAATCTGCGACCGACCCTGCAATGTGACGTACTGCGTCACCTTGTGACGAAGGGGGTCCCGGATCCTGGTCACGCTCCGCCCCGGGAAAAGGATGCCAACCGGGCGCGGAACCGGCTACCATGCGGCGAGATAGCCCGCCTGGGGATGGCGTGGCTGGGGAGCCCTGTATGTCTGTCAGCCGTAGTGCCGTCAAGAAAGAGCCCGTGGCGCGTAGCACCATGGAGTTGAAGCCGTTTGTCTGGGAGGGGACCGACAAGCGGGGCGTCAAGATGAAGGGCGAGCAGCCCGCCAAGAACATGAACCTGCTGCGCGCCGAGCTGCGCCGCCAGGGCATCACGCCTACGGTGGTCAAGCCGAAGCCGAAGCCGTTGTTCGGAGCGGCCGGCAGCAAGATCAGCGCCAAGGACATTGCTTTCTTCAGTCGCCAGATGGCGACCATGATGAAGTCCGGTGTCCCTATCGTGGGTTCGCTGGACATCATCGCCAGTGGGCACAAGAACCCGCGCATGAAAAAGATGGTCGACAGTATCCGCACCGACATCGAGGGCGGCTCCTCACTCTATGAGGCGATCAGTCGGCACCCGGTGCAGTTCGACGAGCTCTATCGCAACCTGGTCAGGGCCGGTGAAGGTGCCGGTGTGCTGGAGACCGTGCTGGAAACGGTCGCCAATTACAAAGAGAACATCGAAGCCCTGAAGGGCAAGATCAAGAAGGCGCTGTTCTATCCGATCATGGTGTTGGCCGTCGCACTGCTGGTGAGCGGCATCCTATTGGTCTGGGTGGTGCCCCAGTTCGAGGACGTGTTCAAGGGCTTCGGCGCCGACCTGCCCGCCTTCACCCAGATGATCGTGAACCTGTCCAGGTTCATGGTGTCGTGGTGGTTACTGATCCTGATCGCGATCGTCGGCTCGGTTTTCGGCTTCATCGCCGCCTACAAACGTTCGCCCTCCATGCAGCACACCCTGGATCGCCTGATCCTGAAGGTGCCGGTGATCGGCCAGCTGATGCACAACAGCGCCATCGCCCGGTTCGCGCGGACCACGGCGGTGACCTTCAAGGCCGGTGTCCCGCTGGTGGAAGCGCTGAGCATCGTCGCTGGCGCAACGGGCAACAAGGTGTATGAAGAAGCCGTGCTGCGCATGCGCGATGACGTCTCGGTCGGCTACCCGGTCAACATGTCAATGAAGCAGACTCACCTGTTCCCGCACATGGTGATCCAGATGACCGCCATCGGCGAAGAGGCCGGTGCATTGGACGCCATGCTGTTCAAGGTGGCGGAGTACTTCGAACAGGAAGTCAACAATGCCGTCGATGCCCTGAGCAGCCTGCTCGAGCCGATTGTCATGGTGGTTATTGGTACCATCGTCGGTGGCATGGTGATCGGTATGTACCTGCCCATCTTCAAGCTCGCCTCGGTGGTTGGATAAACAAGCAATGGCATTTCTCGACCAGCATCCCGGTCTCGGCTATCCCGCCGCGGCCGGTCTGGGACTGCTCCTGGGCAGCTTCCTCAACGTAGTCATCCTGCGCCTGCCCAAGCGGTTGGACTGGCAGTGGAAGCGCGACGCCCGCGAAGTACTCGAAGAGCCGGATATCTACGAGCCGCCGCCGCCGGGGATCGTGGTGGAGCCGTCGCACTGCCCGCACTGCAAGCACAAGCTGGCCTGGTTCGAGAACATTCCGCTGTTCAGCTGGCTGGTCCTGCGCGGCAAGTGCCGGCATTGCCATGCCCCGATCTCGATTCAGTACCCGCTGGTGGAACTGGTCACCGCCCTGCTGGTGCTGGCCAGCGTCTGGCAGTTCGGCTTCGGCTGGCAGGGCTTCGGTGCGATCGTGCTGAGCTGCTTCCTGGTTGCCTTGTCCGGGATCGACCTGCGCACCCAACTCCTGCCGGACCAGTTGACCCTGCCGCTGATGTGGCTGGGCCTGATCGCAGCCAGCGACAACCTGTACATGCCCGCAAAACCGGCCCTGCTGGGTGCGCTGGCCGGTTACCTGTCGCTCTGGTCGGTGTGGTGGCTGTTCAAGCAGATCACCGGCAAGGAAGGCATGGGCCACGGCGATTTCAAGCTGCTGGCCGCGCTCGGCGCCTGGTGCGGGCTGAAGGGCATTCTGCCGATCATCCTGCTGTCCTCGATCGTGGGCGCGATCATCGGCTCGATCTGGCTGTACTCGCGCGGCCGCGACCGTGCCACCCCGATCCCGTTCGGCCCCTACCTGGCGATTGCCGGCTGGATCGTGTTCATGTGGGGCGAGCCGCTGATCAACGCCTATATGGGCTTCGCCGGCCTACGCTGAGGGCCGGCCGATGTCTGATTACGTCATCGGCTTGACCGGCGGTATCGCCGCCGGCAAAAGCGAACTGAGTCGCCGCTTCGAGGCCATGGGTGTCACCGTGGCCGACGCCGACGTGGCCGCCCGCGCGGTGGTCGCCCCCGGCAGCGAAGGCCTGTCCCGCATTGCGGCGCACTTTGGCCCGGGCATCCTGCTGGCCGACGGACAACTGGACCGGGCCAGCCTGCGCGAACGCATCTTCGCTTCCTCGGAGGATCGCCAGGCACTGGAAGCGATCACCCACCCGGCCATCCGCCAGTTGCTGCGCGACACCTGCGAGCGGGCGGGCGGCCCCTATGCAATCGCTGCCATCCCCCTGCTGACCGAAGCCGGCGGCCGCCAGCAATACCCATGGCTGGACCGCATCCTGGTGGTCGATGTGCCGGTAGCCGTGCAGCACGCACGCCTGCTGCAGCGCGACGGCATCACCGCCGAACTGGCCGACCGCATGATCGCCGCCCAGGCCAGCCGCGAGGCGCGCCTGGCGCTGGCCGATGACGTGGTGGTCAATGACGGGCAACCTGAGCACCTGCAGGCCAAGGTGGAGGCGCTGGATCGGCTGTATCGGCAACTGGCCGCCAAGAAGGTCGCCAACCACCGGTAGAGCCACCCCAGGGGTGGCTGCTTTTGGGTATACCGACACTCCGCACAGCCACCCATGGGGTGGCTCTACCGGACGTGGCAATTACAGCGCCGGCGAGCGCAGGCGACGATCAGACCGCCGGCGAGAACGTCAACGTCGCCACCACACCCCGATCCACGCCCGGGCGCACACTGACCTGCCAGCCATACAGATCGCATAACCGGCTGACGATCGACAAGCCGATGCCGCCACCTTGCGAGTGCCCGGCATGCGTGCCGCGATAGCCGCGCTGGAACAGCTTGGCCGCATCCTCCGCGCTCAACCCCGGGCCGCTGTCGATCACATCCACGTGGTTGCCGGTGACGACCACGCGCACCGAGCCTTCCTGCGAGTACTTCACCGCGTTGCCGATCAGGTTGCCCAGGGCGACCGACAGCGCCGACTCGGGCGCGTCGATGACCAGCTCGCGGTCGCCCTCCAGCACCAGCTCCAACGGCTTGCCGCCGAGCTGGGCGCGGTGCGCGTCAAGCAGTTGCTCGGCCACCCGCGCCACGTTGCTGCTGCCCTGCCCGCGCTCATTGCGCGACAGCAACAGCAGCGAGCCGATCAGGTCGGTACATTGCTGTTCGGCACGCTGGATGCGCTGCAGCCGCTGCAGCACCTTTTCATCCAGCCCGGGGCGCGCCAGCAGCAGCTCGGTCGCGCCGCGGATCACCGCCAGCGGCGTGCGCAGCTCATGGCTGACGTCGGCGTTGAACTCACGGTCGCGCTGGACCACTTCGGTCAATCGCGAGGAATAGTCGTCGAGGGCCTGGGCCAGCTGGCCCACCTCGTCGTCGGGGAAGCGCGGGGCCAGTGGCTCCGGCTCGCTGGTGCCGCCCCGGTAAGCCCGCAGGCGCGCGGCAAGATCGGACACCGGCTTCATCACCTTGGAGGCCGACCACCAGCCCAATACCAGCGACAGCAGGCTGAACACCAGTACCGACACCAGCAAGGCGCGTTTGAGCTGCGCTTCGCCGCGGATGCTTTCGGTCATGTCGTAGGCGAGGAAGAACCAGGCCTCGGGTGTCTTGCGCACGGCCAGCTTGTAGGAGAACGCGTTGCCGCGCTCATCCACCCCGCCCAGGCTGTGGATGCCATCGCGGAAGTCATACCAGTCCGGCTCTTCGGTACGCAGGGCGTCGAACTTGTCCGGCCGGACGATCCGCGCCCGCATCTGCTGCACCGGCAGGTCGGGATTGCGCGAGGGATCGGCCGAGTAGCGATGCGCGTACTCGTCGATATTGCGGTTCATCACGTCTTCGACCAGCTGGTTTTCCACGCGCGCGCGCGCCCAGTTGGTGGCAAAGGCGAACAGTGCCGTCAGGCAGAAGCCCAACAGCACGAACGAGACGATGATGCGGCTGCGCAACCGGCGCCGATATGGCGCGCGGCGACGCTCCCCCTTCCCGGTCACCGGATCAGGCTTCCGGCGCGGCGATGCGGTATCCGATGCCATGGCGGGTCTGGATCAACGGCACTTCGAACGGCTTGTCCACCACCGCGCGCAGGCCGTGGATGTGCACGCGCAACGAGTCCGAATCCGGCAGCTCCTCGCCCCACACGCGGGTTTCCAGCTCCTGACGGGTCACCACCGCCGGGGCGGCCTCCATCAGCGCCTGCAGGATTTTCAGCGCGGTCGGGTTGAGCTGCAGCAGCTTGCCCTGGCGACGAACTTCCAGCGTATCCAGGTTGTATTCCAGATCACCGGTTTCCAGCACGCGGGTCTGCACGCCCTTGCCACGACGCGACAGCGCGTTCAACCGCACTTCCACTTCCTGCAGCGCGAACGGCTTGATCAGGTAATCGTCGGCACCGGAGTCGAACCCGGCCAGCTTGTTGTCCAGCGAATCACGTGCAGTGAGCATCAGCACCGGGGTCTGCTTGCGCGCTTCGTTGCGAAGCTTGCGGCAGACTTCGATACCGTCCATGCCCGGCAGGTTGAGATCCAGAACGATCGCATCGAATTCGTGCACCACGGCAAGGTGCAGGCCAGTCACGCCGTCGGCGGCGAAGTCCACGGTATGCCCGCGGTCTTCAAGGTAATCGCCCAGGTTGGCGGCGATGTCGCTGTTGTCTTCAATTACAAGAATTCGCACTGTGACCTCTAGTTGGAATAATTGCCCACGCGCTGGTGCTGATCCATGTTCCTTTGCGCATCTGCCTTGATACGCTCGCGTTGGGCGACGGTCATGCATTGGGTGGTCGCAAAGTTCGACCCCGTTGCCTTCTCACGCCGACATATTAGACGGCTATCTTCGCGCGCCCGTGTCAAAACCGTGTTTACCAGCTGCTGGTCGTTGAACACCTCGGTCGCCGCCTGGGCCGGGAGCGTCGCCTGGCCCGGGTAGCGTTCGAGGGTTGAACGCATACGCCCCAAGGCTTCGCGGACCCGGGTCCGATCATCGGCCTTGATTTCCGAGTAGGTCTTGCCATCGTTCAAGTCGGTGTCGATCTGCTGGATCTGTTCAGCCAACGGCTTGCCGTCGGGGAAGAGGTCCGCCTTGGGCGCCGCCTGTAGAGCCCCGGCAGCAAACAGCAGGAACGATGCGACACCGGCGAGCTTCGTGCATTTCATTGCAACCAATCCTTAGTCAGCCTGAACGAAGCGCCGACTGTATCGCTGTCGGCTTTATCTCAGCAAGTGAGCAATGGCAGGGCCCAGAAGGCCGATAAAAAGGCCCAGGCGGAAACCGCCTGGGCCTGAAAGTGTTTCCCGATTACCGATCCTGCTGAGGAGGGCAGAGCTGCGGTTCGATGAAGGCTACGCCGGGTCCGATTAAAGCCTCGTTAAGCGCCGCGGCGCGCCGTGGCGACTATTCTCAAGCCTTTGAAATCGAAGGCTTTTTCATCCGGGTGACATGCTCGATGATGCGACCGGCCAGATCCGCCTGACAGATCGCCTCGATACCCTCCAGCCCCGGGGTGGAGTTGACCTCCAGTACCAGCGGGCCACGGCTGGAGCGGATCAGGTCCACCCCGGCCACGCTCAGGCCCAGTGCCTTGGCCGAGCGCACCGCCACCAGCTGCTCGGCCCGGCTGGCCTTGGCCGGCCGGGCACTGCCACCGGCATGCAGGTTGGAGCGGAAATCACCGTCCGGGGCCTGGCGCTGCATCGCCCCGACCACCTGGTCGCCGACAACCAGGCAACGCAGGTCGGCCCCCTGGGCCTCGCCGATGAACTCCTGCATCAGGAAGTTGGCGTACAGCCCGCGCAGGGCTTCGACGATGCCCCGGGAGGCACTGGCCTTTTCGGTCAGGATCACGCCACGCCCCTGGGTGCCCTCGTTGAGCTTCACCACGTGCGGCGGCGGCCCCAGCATCGACAGCAGGTCCACCGTGTCGTCGGGGTTGTCGCCGAATACCGTCACCGGCATGTCGATGCCCTTGGAGGCCAGGATCTGGTGCGCGCGCAGCTTGTCGCGGGCGCGCAGGATCGCATCGGACGGGTTGGGCGTGCGAGCGCCCATCATTTCGAACTGGCGCAGGACGGCGGTGCCATAGCGGGTCACCGAGGCACCGATACGCGGGATCACCGCATCCACGCCGGTGATCGGCCGACCCTTGTAATGCATGGTGAATCCGTCCGCGGCGATGCGCATGTAGCAGCGCAGCGGATCGAGTACGCGCACGGTGTGGCCGCGCGCGCGGGCGGCCTCCACCAGCCGGCGCGTGGAGTACAGCTTGCTGTTGCGGGACAGGATGGCGAGTTTCATCGCGGTGGGCGCACGGGGCCGGAAAACGCGAAGCATAGCCTGCGCCGGGTACGCCGCGATGAGGATCGCGCGACGCGCAGCGCAGCGGTGGTTTCAGGCGCACAGGCCGCGCGGCCAGACCCGTGGGCGAGTGCCGCCGCCAGCATGCCGGCGCCCGCCATGCGCTGTATTTGCAGCTGCCTGGGCGGAACGATGTTTCGCTGCACCGGTTGAACCGATACTCTCGACGCCCGGCCAACGACGGCCGAGCCGCGACACCACCGCGACCTCCGCAGAGGCATGCCAATGAAATCCGGACCGCTTGCTGTCGTGGCACTGCTGACGGTTCTCCTGTCGGGCACGATCCGTGCTGCGCCCGTGCCGTTCACCGACTACGGCGATTTCTATCGTTCGTTGGGCGGCAACCTGTTCCAGGGACCGGGAATCGCACTGGGCATGCCTTGCACCGACTCGCCGCGACACTGCCTGTGGACCACCTCGATGATGCGGGCGCTGCAGCGCCATCAGGACGCGCTGTGGACCGTGCCAGGCAGCCTGGCGGAGACGCCAGCGACTGGGAGTCCCGACGTTGTCTTCGATGGCAAGGCGGTGTCGGTGGGCGCGCGGCGCTGGCCACTGAGCGGCGCCGTCGACCTCGCACCGCGGGAATGGCGCACCGGCACGTCCATTCGCCCGGAAAACCTGGAGGACGTCACGGCGTGGCAGCACGGCACCTCGGTGTGTCTGGATATGCGCTACGTCAGCAGTGGCAAGGGCGATCGGTACACCACCGTGCTGTTGCTGCATACGGAACGCCTGTACATCCTGCCCCCGCTGTTTGGCACGTGCGCAGCCATTCGCGAGGCGCCGCAGCACCGCTTCAGCTATCCGAGCAACACCTACCTGGGACCCGGACTGGAGGACAGTCCGCTGGGCCTGCAAGTGGACTACCTGCTGCCGGACGGCAGGACACGCATTGCGCGCTATCTGTTGCGCTTTCCCGATCCGGACAATCCATTTGCCTTCGAGGTCATCGACGAATAGGGGCTCGCCCGTGCCGGCGACCCTGCGCACGCCAACATTGCAGCACGCTCGGAAGCTTCCTGTGCATCGTCGGCCACGTCGATCCGGCAACCGAAGCACGTCGCTGTCGATTCCAGCGGATGGGGTATGAAGCGGAGAGAATTAACAGGCGCCTGATCGGGGCAATCGCGGCGCGGTCCGGCGGCTGCGGAGCGCTGCATTCCCGTCCATGTGTCGGAACATGGAGCGGGTGAAGGGAATCGAACCCTCGTCAGTAGCTTGGGAAGCTACAGCTCTACCATTGAGCTACACCCGCGTGGTGCCGGACAAGTCTATGCGGCGGGACGGTAAAAAGGCAACGGGCGGCACTGGGCCGCCCGTTCTTGGTGCTTTTCCGCCGCCGCGCGCAGCGCCCCGGTCGGGGTGCTGCGCGAAGTGGATCAGAAGCTGCCGCTGAAGCTGGCGAACAGCGTCGCGTCGCGGGCGCGCTTCTGCAGCGTGGTGGTGCTGATGCCCACGTTGCTGTTCAGGCCCCACAGGTTCACGCGAGCACCCAGTACGGCGGTGGCGTAGTCCTTGTCGAACTCCAGGCCCGGCACCTTGTACATGCCCACTTCCGGCATCGACTGCAGCCACGCGCTGGCCTGCTTGCCGTCTTCGAACTCGTGGTCGTAGGTCACCTGCACGTACGGCTTGACGCTGCCGCCATCGAAGCGTGCCTGCCAGCCGATGCGGCCCACGGTGGAGTCGGCATCCTGGTTGGCATAGCCCAGCGCGGTGGCGCTCGGGTTGCTCTCGGTGTAGCCGTCCAGCTTGACCTTCTGCCAGATCACGGCGGCAACCGGACCGTGGCGGAAGCCGCCCTCGGTGCCGAACTCGTAGCCGGCGTTCAGCGCTGCGGTCAGGTTGCTGCCTTCCGGCGAGCCTTCGTGGATGCGGGTGGCCGGCCCCAGCTGGACCTTGCGGGTCACGTCATAGTCCAGCCAGCTGTAGCTGAGCTGGGCGTTGACCCAGGCGCGCTCCCCGTACCAGCCGGCGAACAGGCCCAGCGAGGTGTCGGACTGGGTGAAGTCGCCCTTGTTCTTGCCGAAATCGGCGTCCATGCGGCCGTAGCCGGCGAAGCCGCCGAGCACCATGCCATCACGGGCCCAGTCGACACCGAACAGGCCCGCCGGGGCCATGCCGTCGTACAGGTCGGCGTGGGCGTAGCGCTGCATGTCACCGCGCAGGTTGCCCCACCAGCTCAGGCCGTCGGCCGGACGGCCGCCCAGATGCCAGCTGACCTGATCGGCGCGCGAACGGCCGACGGTCTGTGCCGAGTGGGTCAGGATCTGCTGGTTGCGCGGGGCTTCCAGGATCGACACGGTGTACTGGCCCAGCATTTCATGGGTGGCGGTGGTCGGGTGCACGCCATCGGCGAACACGTAGCTGTTGGCTGCGTTCGGGGTGACGTAGCTGGTCGGGTTGCAGGTCAGCGACGAGGCCGTGGTGCAGGCCGGGTTGGTGACGTTGACGAAGCCGTACTGGCCCGGGTTGGCGACGATTTCCTGCAGGACGTGGAAGGTGTCCACCGGGATCACCTGCAGGCCGGCGGCCTTCAGGCCACCGAACAGGGCGTCGTTGTAGGCCTTGGCCAGCGCGGTACCGGCCGCCATGCCGGCGGCGCCACCGGCGCGGGCGCCCGGGGTCAGGCCGACGTCGGGAATGGTCGGGACCACGATGTACTCGGCGCCGGCACCCTTCAGCGTGGCGACGATCCCGACCTGGTCGGTCACCGCATTGGTCAGGGTCGACACCAGCGGCGCGCCGGCCTGGATGGCGAACAGATCGTTGGCGCCGCCGAACACGGTGTACAGCGCGTTGGCGTCGGCCTTGCCGCCGTTGGCGGCCAGGTACTGCGCGGTCTGGGTCTTGAGCGAGTACACCGGCACGGCCGGGGTGCCCGGGGCCAGCACCTGGCTGGTGTCCACGCCGACGCGGGCGCCACCTATGGCGTAGTTGTCACCGCCCTGCCCGTTGCCGTGTGCGGCGCCGTTGGTGCCGTAGTAATTGGCCACGTACTGGGCGTAGGTCCAGCCCGGGTTGGTGGTGAACTGACCGGTGACCGCCTGTACCGATGCGGGCAGCAGCGGACGGAAGTAACCGGCATCGGTCAGGCTGTCGCCGATGAACACGGTGCGGGAATACGGCGACTGCTGGGCCATGGCCGGTGCGGCGGCCAGGGCGAGGGCAACGGCCATCAGCGAGAGGGCGGGACGTTTGCGCAACATGTGGAGCTCCTTGAAGGTGGGAGTACGACCGACGTACGCCGGCGCATGGCGCCATGGTTTCACTGCCCCCGGACCAATTCACGCTGCGTCGCCGCATGAATTTGTCCGGAAGCGACATGGCCCTTGGCGCAGCAGCCTCCGCCGCCCGCCACGGGTCGGCAAGGGTACGCAGTCCGGCGCCGTTGAGGGACAATGGCGACATGAACATCGTGCTCAACGGCGACACCCGCCAGCTTCCGCAAAGCGCCACCGTCCTGGACCTGCTGCAGACCGAAGACCTGCTCGAGCGTCGCGTCGCGGTGGAGGTCAATGGCGAAATCATCACCCGCAGCCGCCACGCCGACCACCCGCTGCAGGACGGCGACGTGGTGGAAATCGTGCATGCGCTGGGCGGCGGTTGAGCCTTGTCGGCGGTGCCGCGTCGTCGCCTGCGCGGTCGATGCGGCCGCAGCATCGTGACGCGCGATAGGCGATAATTCAGCCCATGAATGCAAATGCCCCCACTGATTCGCTGGTGATCGCCGGCAAGACCTACAGTTCCCGGCTGCTGACCGGCACCGGCAAGTTCAAGGATCTGGAAGAAACCCGCATCGCCACCGATGCCGCCGGGGCCCGGATCGTCACCGTGGCGATCCGCCGCACCAACATCGGGCAGAACCCGGGCGAGCCGAACCTGCTCGACGTGCTGCCGCCGGACCGTTACACGATCCTGCCCAACACCGCCGGCTGCTACACCGCCGAAGACGCGGTGCGCACCTGCCGCCTGGCCCGCGAACTGCTGGACGGGCACAACCTGACCAAGCTGGAAGTGCTGGGCGACCAGAAGACCCTGTACCCGGACGTGGTGCAGACCCTCAAGGCCGCCGAGCAGCTGGTCAAGGATGGCTTCGAGGTGATGGTCTACACCTCCGATGATCCGATCCTGGCCAAGCGCCTGGAGGAGATCGGCTGCGTTGCGGTGATGCCGCTGGCCGCGCCGATCGGCTCGGGGCTGGGCATCCAGAACAAGTACAACCTGCTGCAGATCATCGAAGATGCCAAGGTGCCGATCATCGTCGACGCCGGCGTGGGCACCGCCTCGGATGCGGCGATCGCGATGGAACTGGGCTGCGACGGCGTACTGATGAACACCGCCATCGCCGGCGCACGCAATCCGGTATTGATGGCCAGCGCGATGCGCAAGGCGGTCGAAGCGGGGCGCGAGGCGTTCCTGGCCGGGCGCATTCCACGCAAGCGCTACGCCAGTGCCTCTTCGCCGATCGACGGGTTGATCGGCTGATGACCAATCCCTTCGACAGCGCCGGTGCCAAGGCACCGCCCAAGCCCTTCACCATCACCGAAGGCCGCCGTGAGGTGCGCAGTTTCGTGCTGCGCCAGGGCCGCTTCACCCCGGCCCAGCAGCGCGCGTTCGACGACCGCTGGCCGCGCTTCGGGCTGGACTTCACCGGCGAGCCGCGCGACCTGGATGCCACCTTCGGGCGCGACGCGCACAAGGTGCTGGAGATCGGTTTCGGCAACGGCGCGGCGCTGCGTTTCGCCGCCCAGCAGGACCCGAGCCGCGATTACATCGGCCTGGAGGTCCACGCGCCCGGCGTCGGCCGGCTGCTCAACGCGCTGGCCGATGACAATGCCGACCACGTTCGCCTGTACCACCACGATGCGGTGGAAGTGCTGGAGAAGGAAATCGCCGATGGCGCGCTGGATGAAGTGCGCATCTATTTCCCCGATCCGTGGCACAAGAAGCGCCACAACAAGCGCCGCCTGATCCAGCCCGGCTTTGCCGACCTGCTGGTGCGCAAGCTGTGCGTCGGTGGCCGCCTGCATTGCGCCACCGACTGGGAGGACTACGCCGAGCAGATGTGGGACGTGCTCGACGCGACCGCCGGGCTGAGCAACCGCGCCGGGCCGCGTGGCCAGGTGGAACGCCCCGCGTGGCGCCCGCAGACCCACTTCGAGACCCGGGGCCAGAAACTCGGCCATGGGGTGTGGGACCTGCTGTACGACCGCACCTGATCCCACCCCAAGGAACCGCGCCACCCCATGGACAACGCGCTGACGCTGACCACCGACATGAAGCTCGTCCTTGGGCTGGTCGGCTTCACGATGGCGATGTTCCTGTTCGAGCGCATCCGCGCCGATGTGGTGGCGCTGGTGGTGCTGGTGGTGCTGGGCGTGACCGGGTTGATCGCGCCGGAGGAAATCTTCGGCGGCTTCTCCGGCAACGCGGTGATGAGCATCATCGCCACCACCATTCTCGGTGCGGGCCTGGACCGCACCGGGGCCTTGAACCGGTTGGCGGCCTGGCTGCTGCGGCGCGGGCACGGCGTTGAAACGCGCCTGTTGATGATGACCACCGCCATCGCCGGCTTGAACTCTTCGTTCATGCAGAACCCCTCGGTGATGGCGCTGTACCTGCCGGTCGCCTCGCGGCTGGCCGCGCGCACCGGCCTGACCCTGCAGCGGCTGCTGCTGCCGATCGCCGCGGCGATCGTGATGGGCGGCGCGTTGACCATGGTCGGCAACTCGCCGCTGATCCTGTTGAACGATCTGCTGGCCTCGGCCAACAACAACCTGCCCTCGGGCCTGGCCACCATCGAGCCGCTGCGGATGTTCGCGCCGCTGCCGATCGGCGTGGCGCTGTTGATCGCCTCGCTGCTGTACTTCCGCTACTTCGGCGACCGCAAGCTGGTCGAGGAAGAAACCCTGGCCAACGATGGCGTCACCCCGGCCCGCACCGAAAGCTACTTCGCCAAGACCTACGGCATCGAAGGCGACGTATTCGAGCTGGTGGTCACCGCCGAAAGCCCGCTGGTCGGTATGACCCTGGGCGAGGCCGAGAACGTGCACGATGCGCCACTGCTGCTCGCGCTCAAAACCGGCAACGACACCCGCCTGGCACCGCCGGCGGAAATGCGCATCTGGGTCGGCAGCGTGCTCGGGGTGATGGGCGCGCGCCAGCAGGTGGGCGACTTCGCGCAGAACCAGTTCCTGCGGATGTCCTCCCGCCTGAAGCACCTGGGCGACCTGTTCAATCCCAGCCGCGCGGGTATTTCCGAAGCCGTGATCCCGCCGACCTCGGACGTGATCGGCAAGAGCGCCTCGGAACTGCGCCTGCGCAAGCAGCGCGGCATCAGCCTGCTGGCGATCAACCGCGACAAGCAGGTGATCCGCGAGGACGTGCGCAACGTGGCGCTGCGCGCTGGCGACATGCTGGTGTTCCACAGCATCTGGACCGACCTGGCGCAGGCCGCCAAGAGTCGCGACTTCGTGGTGGTCACCGACTATCCCAAGGGCGAGCAGCGCCCGCACAAGTTCAAGATCGCGATGAGCATCTTCGCCATCACCATCCTGATCGCGCTGACCTCCAAGCTGCCGGTGGCGCTGACCCTGATGACCGGCGTGGCCGGCATGCTGCTGACCGGCGTGCTGCGCATGGACGAGGCCTACGCCTCGATCAACTGGAAGACCATCTTCATGATGGCCGGGCTGATCCCGCTGGGTTGGGCGATGGACAGCAGTGGCGCGGCCGCCTGGATCGCCGGCCACACCATCGACCGCCTGCCCACCGGCATCCCGGTGTGGGTGCTGGAGATCGCGCTGGCGCTGTTGACCACGATGTTCTCGCTGGTGATCAGCCACGTGGGGGCGACCATCGTGATGGTGCCGATCGCGGTCAACCTGGCGTTGGCCGCCGGTGGCAATCCGACCGCATTCGCGTTGATCGTCGCGTTGTCGGCGTCCAACAACCTGATGACCGCCTCCAACCCGGTGATTTCGATGATCACCGGCCCGGCCAACTACACACCGCGCGAGCTGTGGCGGGTGGGCGCGCCGCTGTCGCTGATCTACACCATCGTGGTGGTGCTGATGATCAACCTGATGTTCTGAGGCGGCATCCACGCAGGGCGTGGATGGGTGAGCGGTCGCGCTGCGTGACGCAGGCCGTCAGGCCAGCCACACCTGGCCGTCGCGCACCTGCAGCGCTACCGCACGCAGGCGATCGCCCTTGCAGGGCCCGGCCACGCAGGCGCCGTCGTCCAGCGAGAACGACGCTCCATGCGCAGCGCACACCAGGTGTCCTTCGCGGCTTTTGAGGAACTGGCCCGGCGCCCAGTCCAGGCGGCGGCCGGCGTGCGGGCAGATGTTCAGCCAGCCGCGTACGTCATCGCCTTGCCGATACAGCACCAGCGACTCGCTGTCACCGTCCAGGGTCGCGTCCACCTCGGCGAATCCGGCCTCGGCAATGGCGTCCAGCGCGATCAACGCGGCTACGGCGGTATCAGGTGCAGGCATGGCGAGCGGCAGTCGTATAACGGGATCGCATTCTCTCACGCCCTCATATGACTGGCTGCGCGATGAACACAAGTCATTGATTTGAAATGAACAGCCGTGTCGTTTAACGAGTTTTTCACTCAATGACAGTGGCCACCCCGGATACTCGGGGTTCGCTGACTTCAGCCAAAGAAACGCCATGTACAACCGCTTCTTCCAGTTCAACTCGTTCCGCACCCTGTTCGCGCCGCGCAAGCCGCGCCATCCGCTGGTGCGCGTTGCGGTGGGTCTGCTGGGCCTGGCGATCCTGGCCGCGCTGGTGTTTGTCGGGGTGTTCGTGGGTGCGGCGATGATCATCGCCGGCCTGGCATGGAAGCTGCTCGCCCAGCGCAAGCAGAATGCGCGTCCGAGCGACCCGCACGTGGTCGACGCCGAGTACCGCGTGGTGCGCAAGCAGGCCTTGCCGCTGTCGCGTTGATCGTCCGCCGCGCGGGGCCGCGCGGCGTCGTCGGTCTTTCCCGCATTGAACGCGAACCGCCACGCCTCGGCGTGGCATGCCGCGCGCGCACGTTCTAGACTGCCCGTGACCTTACGTGACAGGACGCGAGCATGACCGATGTAATCCCCACGCCCGAACAACCGCGCATTCCGGTTGCCGGTGGCGGCACCTTCCCGGTGCGCCGCATCTACTGTGTCGGGCGCAATTTCGCCGACCATGCGCGCGAAATGGGCGCGGCCGTGCCGGCCGCCGATGATCGCGGCCGTCCGATGTTCTTCAGCAAGCCGGCCGATGCGATCGTGGTCGGGCATGACGACGTGATCCCCTACCCCCTGGCGACCTCGGACCTGCACCACGAAGTGGAGCTGGTGGTGGCGATCGGCCGCGATGCACCTGCCGGCGAGCTGCCGGTCGACCAGGCCGAAGCGCTGGTGTTCGGCTACGGCGTCGGCCTGGACCTGACCCGCCGCGACCTGCAGGCGCAGGCCAAGGCCAAGGGCCATCCGTGGGATCCTGCCAAGGGCTTCGATCAGTCCGCGCCGGTCAGCGAACTGGTGCCGGCCGCGGAAGTGGGCGATCTGGCCGCGCTCAACCTGTCGCTGGAGATCAACGGCGAAGTACGCCAGCAGTCGCTGCTGGACCAGATGATCTGGAACGTGCCGGAGATCCTGCACGAGCTGTCCAAGTTGTGGGCACTGAAGGCCGGCGATCTGGTCTTCATGGGCACCCCCTCGGGCGTGGCTGCGTTGAAGCCGGGCGACCGTTTCAGCGCGCGGCTGGAGAACGTGGCCGAGCGCCACGGCATCATCGCCGGATGACAATCGCTGCGTTAGGCTGCAGCGTCCCTTGATTCCCCCAACGACAGGAGAGCCCGATGGGCGTACTGACTGAGTTCAAAGAATTCGCCATGCGTGGCAACGTCATCGACCTGGCGGTCGGTGTGGTCATCGGCGCGGCGTTCGGCAAGATCGTCACCGCGCTGGTGGACAAGATCATCATGCCGCCGCTGGGCTGGCTGATCGGGCGGGTGGATTTCTCCGAACTGGCCTGGACCCTGGCCCCGGCCCGGATTGCCGAGAACGGCAAGGAGATCCCGGCGGTGGTGATCGGCTACGGCGATTTCCTCAATACCCTGGTCCAGTTCGTGATCGTGGCCTTTGCGATCTTCATCGTGGTCAAGTTCATCAACCGTCTGGCCCGCAAGAAGGAAGCCGCACCGGCCGCACCGGCTGAAGAAGTGCTGCTGTTGCGCGAGATCCGCGACAACCTCAAGCGCTGAGGCATCGAAAGCCCCGCTCCGGCGGGGCTTTCGCGTATGGAAATCAGCGTCCGCACAACCATGACCTACCGGCCATGTGCGGCGCTGGCAGGCTGCTAAGCTCGGAGACTTCCGTCCCGTTTCCCGGAGTTGTCCATGCGTCGCCGCGTCCTTGCCATCGCATCCTCCCTCGCCCTGCTGGCCGCGCCGGCCTTTGCGGCGACCGGCACCACCACGCTGCCGCCCAAATCGCTGGCCACCGCCGCCGAACTGCGTGAGCAGGCGCTCAAGGACGACACCGGCTGGAAGGTGGTCGAATCGCTGACCACCGAGATCGGCCCGCGCATCGCCGGCGGTGAAGCCGATCCCCGTGCCGTGGCCTGGGCCGTGGCCAAGTTCAAGTCACTGGGCTTTGACAAGGTGTGGACCGAGCCGGTCACCTTCCCCAAGTGGGAGCGTCGCAGTGAGCATGCCCAGGTCACCGGCAAGCACGCCCAGCCGCTGACCATCACCGCGCTGGGCGGCAGCCCGGGCGGCACGGTCGAGGCCGAGGTGGTGCGCTTTGCCGACCTGGCCGCGCTGCAGGCCGCCCCGGCCGGCTCGCTGACCGGCAAGATCGCGTTCGTCGATTACCAGATGACCGCCTACCGCGACGGCCGCGACTACGGCAACGGCGGCGCGGTGCGCAGCAAGGGCCCGTCCGAGGCGATCCGCAAGGGCGCGGTGGGCTTTGTGATGCGTTCGGCCGGTACCGACTCGCACCGCGTGCCGCACACCGGCATCACCCGCTTCGATGAGGGTCTCACCCCGGTGCCGTCAGCGGCGTTGTCGGTGCCCGATGCCAACCAGCTGGCGCGCCTGGTGGCGCTGGGCAGCACCACGCTCAAGCTCACCCTGGACTGCGGCTGGGACGGCAAGGCCACCTCCTACAACGTGATCGGCGAGATCACCGGGCGCAGCCTGCCCAAGGAAGTGGTGGTGATCGGTGGGCATCTGGATTCGTGGGACCTGGGCACCGGCGCGATCGATGACGGTGCGGGGGTGGCCATCACCATGGCCGCCGGCCATCTGATCGGCCAGCTCAAGCAGGCGCCCCGGCGCACCATCCGCGTGGTCGCCTTCGCCAACGAGGAACAGGGTTTGTACGGCGGCAAGGCTTATGCCGAGGCGCATGCCAAGGATATCGTCCTGCACCAGCTGGCCGCCGAAAGCGACTTCGGTGCCGGCCGCATCTATGCGTTCAACACCGGCTCGCCGAATCCGGAAGGCTCGCGCGAAGCGACCCGCCAGATTGCCCAGGTGCTCAAGCCGCTGGGCATCGAATATGCCGCCGACAAGGGTGGCCCGGGCCCGGACGTGGGGCCGCTGGCGGCCAAGGGGGGCGCATGGGCATGGCTGGCGCAGGACGGCAGCGATTACTTCAACCTGCACCACACCGCCGACGACACCCTGGACAAGATCGAGCCGGCCGCGCTGGCCCAGAACGTGGCCGCCTACACGGTGTTCGCCTACCTGGCTGCCGAAGCCGAGGGCAGCTTCGGCAGCGAAGCCAAACCGACCACGCCGCCGAACGAGTGATCCACACCGGCCGTGGCGCGCTCGCGCCACGGCCGGTGCCGCATTACCCCTCGCGGTTGTGCACGACGGCGATCCGCCGCCACACACCGGCCGCGCGTTCCCCGGCCAGGTCCGGGTCGTACAGCGGGTCCACGCCGGCCCCACGCGAGCGTTCGTAATCATCCAGCGCGGCAAGCGCCGGCTTCTGCAGCAGCAGCAACGCGACGATGTTCAACCCGGTCATCAGTCCGACGCCGATATCGCCCAGTGACCAGGCCACGGTGACGGTGTTGACCGCCGAGTACACCATCGCCGCGAGAAACCCCGCGCGGAACAGCATCAGCATCCAGGGCGCCGGCCGGTTGCGACCGAGATACACCACGTTGGTCTCGGCGGTGTAGTACAGCGCCAGGATGGTGGTGAAGGCAAAGGGCAGGATCGCCAGGGCGACGAAGGCCGAACCGAACCCGGGCAGCACCGACTCCACCGCCTGCTGCACGAAACGCGGCCCCGCCTCCAGTCCTGGCACGTAGGCCACGATCATCTCCACACCGCCCGAACCCGGGTCGTACACGTTGTAGGTGCCGGCCGAGAGGATCAGGAACGCCGTGGCACTGCACACCACCAGCGTGTCGATGTAGACGGAAAAGGCCTGGACCAGGCCCTGCTTGACCGGGTGCGAGACCTCCGCAGCCGCCGCCGGATGCGCGCCGCTGCCCATGCCCGCTTCGTTGGACATGACCCCGCGGCGCACGCCCCACTGGACCGCCGTGCCGAGCATCGCGCCGAACGCGGCGTCGCCGCCGAACGCACTGCGTACGATCAGCAGGAACATCTCCGGCACGGCCTGCAGGTTGAGCAGCATCACCAGCGCGGCCACCAGCAGATAGCCCAGCGCCATGAACGGCACCACCACCTGGGCCACGTGCGCGATGCGGCGCACGCCGCCGAAGATCACCACCCCGACCACCACGGTGATGACCGCCGCCGTCCATCCCCCCGAGACGCCCCAGGTTTCATCAAGCGCACCGACAATGGCATTGGACTGGGTGCCGGGCAGGAGCAGCCCGCACCCGAGCACCGTACTCCACGCGAACAGCACCGCGTACCAGCGCTGGCCCAGGCCCTTCTCGATGTAGTACGCCGGGCCACCGCGGTACATGCCACCGGCATCGCGCACCTTGTAGATCTGCGCCAGCGTGGATTCGACGAAGGCGGTCGATGCGCCGAGGAAGGCGACGATCCACATCCAGAAGATCGCCCCGGGTCCACCGTAGGCAATGGCCATCGCGACACCGGCGATGTTGCCGACGCCGACCCGACTGGACAGGGACATGCTCAACGCCTGGAACGAGGACAACCCGGATGCCGAACTGCGGCACTGGAAGATCAGGCGCAGCATGTCCGGCAGCGCGCGCAGCTGGATGAACCGCGTGCGCACGCTGAAGTACAGGCCCGCCAGCAGGCACAGACCGACCAGCGCGGGACTCCAGACAATGGCCAGCACGCCGGCAACGATATCTTCAAAACGCATGGGACACTCCCTTGGATGGGTAAGGCTGCGGCCGCATCAGAACGACATCGCCAGCGCGATCTGCGGGCTGATGAAGGCCCCGCTGTTGCGCCCGCCCACGCTGAACTCGACCCCGGCGATCAGCCCGACGTTCGGTGCGAAGTGGTACTCCACGGCCGGCGCGAGGCTGATGCTGCTGCTGGCCGGCCGACGCTCTTCAATGCGTCGGGCGACGCCGTCATCACCGGGCACGTAGCCGCTCAGCTGCTGGTCGCTCTCCCGGCTGGCGGAGACCTCGAACACGCCGACCCAACGCGCGGAGATGCTGTACTCGGCCGCCATCGACAGGCCGAGCAGCGAACCGCGCGCGACGCTGCCGCGGAAGTCCGGCCCGGTGCCATACACGCTGCTGTCATGCAGTGCCACCCGTGACGGTGCCGGGCTGGCGCTGAACTGACCGCGCCAGCGCAGTGGGCGCCCGTTGGGCAACCACAACACCTGCTGCACCGCCACGGCCGCGCTGGTGCGCTGCACGCCGTCACCCTGCGCGTTGAGCGGGTTGCCGCCAACGCGATCGTAGCTGCCGGTGGCAAAGCGCTGGGTCAGCGCCACGGCCACCGCCGGCCGTGCGCCGTCGGCGTCCGGTGCCTGCAGCAGAAACTGCAGCCGCGCCGTGGTATCGCCGGCACGGAAGCCACCGCTGCGGGACGCGCCGGATTCGGCACGCACCGCGCTGAGGTTCACCTGCGCGGTGACGCGGTCGCTGATGCCGTGCGCGATCGGCACCACGGTCAGCCACGCACCGCTGCTGCCGTTGCTGCGTGTGCGGTTGCCGTCGGCATCGTAGTAGTGATCGCTGTCCACGCGCACCAGGTAGGGTTCGACATTCCACGCCCCGTGCGGAAGACCCGCTGCATTGGGGGTGATCAACGGACCGGTGAAGTGGATGTCATCGAGGCTGTTCGACTGCGCGACGGCAGGCGTCGACGCCAGGCCGAGCACGCTGGCCAGGCACAGGGAAACGAAGGGGAAAACAGGGGATGGGGACAGGGACATTGGACGACTCCGGCAGACAGGCAGGGATGCGATGCGTTCTGCATCGCGCCCCCAATCTGCACAGCGCAATCATGTGCCACAACGGAGTAACCAATGAAATCCAGCGTTGTGTGGACAGGCGCACACACGGAGTTTTGCAGCACGGTGAATGGTGCGCATGCGCGTAATACCTCGCCAATCAATCACCGACTCATCATTGTCGGCTGCAATGCACCGCGCAGAAAAAAAGCCCGGCCGCAAAGCGACCGGGCTACCGGGACTCGTCACACCCCACGCGGTGAGCGCCACAGACATACTGCGGTCCGGACAACGGTGCCGCGCTGGGCGGGTGTCTCTCCTCACCCACCCAACACAGCACCGCCTTGCACTGTGACGCAGCGCATGGGCCGGTCACTATGCGATTAATCCGAATCCCGTGTAGTCACGACGTTATCGGTGACACCGATCACACCGAGTCGGAGAAGCGCGCAAGCGCGCTACCCGAAAACCACGTCCTGCTCAGCGTGCCTGGCGCGCGTACCAGTGCGACAGCAACACCGCCGTCGCCGATGCCACGTTGAGGCTTTCCACCGCCCCCGTGCCGGGAATGGACAACTGCTGATCGCAGTCCTGCGCCAGCTCACGGTCCATGCCCTCGCCTTCGGCGCCCATCACATAGACCAGGCGCGCCGGTACATCGCTGGCGAACAGGTCGTTGCCGCCGTCAACCAGCGTCGCGGCCAGCCCGAAGCCGGCCTGGCGCAG
Organism: Stenotrophomonas sp.; assembly: GCF_031995405.1. GTDB lineage: Bacteria > Pseudomonadota > Gammaproteobacteria > Xanthomonadales > Xanthomonadaceae > Stenotrophomonas. The sequence goes on from NZ_DAMAGC010000012.1 coordinate 52,214, forward strand.
CTGCGCCATCGCCCGCGGCAGTTCCGGCAGGCGCACCAGCGGTACCGATTCGGCACCGCCCTCGGCCACGCGCGCGGCGGCCCCGGACAGGGCCAGGGTGGAACCGGGCGGCAGGAGCAGGCCGGCCACGCCGAAATGCGCGGCCGAGCGCAGGATCGCGCCGAAGTTGTGCGGATTGCCGACGCCATCCAGCCACAGCGCCAGCGCGGGCCTGCCGGCCGGCAGCGTGTCCAGCCACGCATCGAGGTCGAGCATCGGCGCGCGCAGCACGTCGGCGACCACGCCTTCGTGATGGGTCGTGGCGGCGAGCTTGTTGAGATCGCCCTCCTCCACCACGCGGTAGCCGACGCGGTTGGCCACGCACCACTTCAACACCGGCTGCATGCGCGGGATCAGCGACTCGGCCAGATACAGCTTGCGCAGCGCCTGCGGGCGCTTCTCGAACAACGCCTGCACCGCGTTCCAGCCATACAGGCGCAGTTCGTCGTTGCCACGCCCCGGCGGTGGCGGCGTGCCGCCCTCGCGCGGGGGCAACGGGGTGGCCCGCGGCGGTCGCGAGGACGGGCGGCGGGCGTTTTTCCAGGGATCATTCACTACGGGACAACTCCAGCTTGCGTTGACGCCAGAAATCGGCGTTCTTGATGCCCAGGGCATCGGGGTCGAAGGTCGGGTCGAGGCCGAGCTTCTTCTGTCGTTCGTAATCGCGCAGGGCCAGCATCGCCGGCTTCTGCACGATCAGGATGGCGATGATGTTCAACCAGGCCATCAGGCCCACGCCGATGTCACCCAGCGCCCAGGCCAGGGTCGCGTTGTGGAACGCGCCGAACACCACCATGCCGATGATGCCCAGGCGCAGCACCAGCACGGTCAGCGGTCGCTTGCGGTTCTGGTTGATGTAGCTGAGGTTGGTTTCGGCCATGTAGTAATAGGCCATGATCGTGGTGAAGGCGAAGAAGAAGATCGCCAATGACACGAACGAGGCGCCCCAGCCCGGCAGTACCGCTTCCACGCCGGCCTGCGCATAGCCGGCACCTTCGGGGATGCCCGCCAGGCCCTGGAAGATCGGCTCGGCACCGGCCACCGGCGAGTAGACGTTGTACGTGCCACTGGCCAGGATCAGGAAGGCGGTGGCAGTGCACACCATCATGGTGTCGAAGTAGATCGCAAAGGCCTGCACGTAGCCCTGCTTGGCCGGGTGCGAGACCTCCGAGGCCGCTGCAGCATGCGGGCCCGAGCCCTGGCCGGCTTCGTTGGCGTAGATGCCGCGCTTGATGCCCCACTCCACCGCCAGGCCCATCATCGCGCCGAACGCGGCGTGGGTGCCGAAGGCGCTGTCGAAGATGATGCCGAACATTTCCGGCACGCGGTCGTAGTTGATGATCATGATGACGATGGCCATCAGGATGAAGGCGGCCGCCATGAACGGCACCACCACTTCGGCGAAGTTGGCGATGCGCTTGACCCCGCCGAAGATGACCACGCCCAGCAGCAGCGCCACCACGATGCCGATGCCCAGCTTCAGCGCCTGCACCGATTCCATGCCCATGAACTGGCCATCCAGCGGGCCGCACAATGCGCCGCCACGGCAGGCATTGATGATGCTGTCGGCGATCGCGTTGGCCTGCACGCCCGGCATCAGGAAGCCGGCGGCGATGATGGTCGCCACGGCGAACGCCAGCGCGTACCACTTCAGCCCCATGGCCTTTTCGATGTAATACGCCGGGCCGCCACGGTAACGGCCTTCGGCATCCTTGGTCTTGTAGATCTGCGCCAGGGTGCACTCGACATAGGAGGTGGAGGCGCCGAGGAAGCCCATGACCCACATCCAGAAGATCGCGCCGGGACCGCCGAAGGCGATGGCGGTGGCCACGCCGGCGATGTTGCCGATGCCCATGCGCCCGGCCATCGACATGGCCAGTGCCTGGAACGAGGACACGCCCGCGTCGGACTTCTCGCCCTGCACGGTGAGGCGGCACATCTCGAAGAAGCCCCGGATCTGCATGAACCGGGTCCGGATGCTGAAGAACAGGCCGGCGCCCAGGCACACGGCGATCAGTGCCTTGCTCCAGATGATGCTGTTGACAAAATGTACGGCTGCTTCCACGCGCTCTCTCCAGTCGGCGGAAAATAAAGGACGTCCCGTCGGCTGGAGGGGACCGGGTCGATTCTCCACGATCGAGGGCCGCTGCGGTAGCAGCACCGGTTCATCGGCCCTGCTAGAGCCGGGCCATGCCCGGCTGCCTCGACGGGTGGAGCCGGGCCATGCCCGGCTGCCTCCGGGCCCACGCTGGATTACGGGCTGCGCAGCCCGCGCACTACCCCTCGTCGCTGGCGCAGCCCAGCACGGAACCCGCACCGACGATGCGGGAGATCGCCGGATCAGGCATGGCCGCCCACCGAAGGCGTCTCCGCCTCCTGCCGCTCCAGCTCACGCGCCACCGCTTCAGGCGAGCGCGTATACGGGGCCAGCAGCGAATAGAACGCCGGCACCACGAACAGCGACAGGAAGGTGGACACGGTGACCCCGAAGATCACCACGATGCCGATGGTGCCGCGGCTGGCCGAGCCCGGGCCGCCGGCCACCACCAGCGGGATCGCGCCGACCACCGTGGCAATGGAGGTCATCAGGATCGGACGCAGGCGCACCACCGCCGATTCGACGATGGCGGCATGCACGTTGCGGCCCTCGTCGCGCAGCTGGTTGGCGAATTCCACGATCAGGATGCCGTTCTTGGCCGCCAGCCCGACCAGCATCACGATGCCGATCTGGCTGAACAGGTTGATGCTGCCCCCACTGACGTACAGCCCGAGCAGTGCGCCGAGCACGCCCAGCGGCACGGTCAGCATGATCACCAGCGGATGGATGAAGCTCTCGAACTGCGCGGCCAGCACCAGGTACACCACCAGCAGCGCCATGGCGAAGGTGAGGAGCACCGCGCTGCCGGCGTTCTGGTACTCGCGCGATTCGCCCTTCCAGTCCAGCTGCGCGTGCTGCGGCAGTTCTTCGCTCGCGGTCTGCTGCGCCCAGGCGATCGCCTCGCCGAGCGGATAGCCCGGGGCCAGGCCGGCGCTGATGGTGATCGAGCGCAGCCGGTTGAAGCGGTTGAGGTTGCCGGCCTCGGCCACTTCGCTGAGGGTGACCAGGTTGGACAGCGGCACCAGTTCGCCGTTGCTGGCGCGCACGCGGATGGCGGCCAGGTCGGCCGGCGAGGCACGGCCATCGCGCCCGGCCTGGACCAGCACGTCGTACTCCTCGCCGTTGTCGACGAAGGTGGTGACGCGGCGCGAGCCCATCATGGTTTCCAGCGCGCTGCCGATCGCGGTGACCGACACGCCCATGTCGGCGGCACGCTGGCGGTCGATGTTGACCCGCATCTGCGGGCGGGTTTCCTTGTAGTCCGAGTCCACGCCGACCAGGCCGGGGTTGTCGGCCATGCGCAGCAGCATGCGGTCGCGCCACTGCGCGATCTCGGCGTACTCGGGCCCACCGAGCACGATCTGGAACGGCTGGCCCTGGCTGCGGACCAGCCCGCCCCCCACCTGGGTGCGCACGCGCACGCCGCGCAGCCCATCCAGGTGTTTCTGCAGGTCGGCGGCGACGTCCGGGGTGGCCACCTCGCGCTGTTTCCACGGTTGCAGGAACACGCTGATACGGCCGGTGTGCATTTCCTCGCTGGCCCCGAAGCCGCCGGGCACGCGTGGGTTGGCGCGCACGATCGGTTTGTCGTCGCCGACGAAGCCGGACACGATCTTCTCCACCTGCTGCACCTGGCCGACGGTGTAGTCGTAGCCGGCGCCTTCGGGGCCGTCGATCATGATCTGGAACGAGCCGCGGTCTTCGGCCGGGGCCAGTTCGGCGGGCAGCAGTTTCAGCAGCAGTGCGCTGGCCAGCAGCGACAGCAGCATCACCACGACGTAGATCCAGGTGCGGCCCACATGCCGCTCGAGCACGCGGCCATAGGCGCCGGACACACGCGCCAGGCTGCGATCGATGACGCCGTGCAGGCCACGCGGGGCGCGCCCGGTATGCGGCTTGAGCAACTTGGACGCCATCATCGGGGTGAGCGTGAGCGAGACGAACGCCGACAGCGCCACCGCGGCGGCCAGGGCGACGGCCAGCTCGCGGAACAGGCGGCCGGTATTGCCTTCCAGGAAGCCCACCGGCAGGAACACCGCCACCAGCACCGCCGTGGTGGCGATCACCGCGAAGGCGACCTGCGCGGTGCCGCGCTTGGAGGCCACCAGCGGCGGTTCGCCCAGGTCGATGCGACGCTGCACGTTCTCCACTACCACGATCGCATCATCCACCACCAGGCCGATGCACAGCACCAGCGCCAACAGGGTCAGCAGGTTGATCGAGAAGCCGAAGGCGTACAGCGCGATGAACGCGGCGACCAGGCACACCGGCACGGTCACCGCAGGAATCAGCGCGGCGCGGAAGCTGCCCAGGAACAGCCAGATCACCGCCAGCACCAGCAGCATCGCCTCCACCAGCGTGGCATACACCCGGTCCACGGCCGCTTCGATGAAGGTGGTGTTGTCGAAGGCGACGAAGATGCGGGTGCCTTCGGGCAGGGTCAGCGCGACGCGCTCGGCCTCGGCGCGCGCGGTACGGGCCACGTCGAGCGCGTTGGCGGTGGAGGTTTTGACGATGCCCAGGCCGATGCCCGGCTCGCCGTTGCTGCGGTAGTAGGCGCGGCGTTCGGAGGAGGCCAGTTCGATCTTCGCCACGTCGCCCAGGCGTACCACGTAGCCGTCGTTGCCCTTGCCCAGCGGGATGGTCGCAAAGTCCTCGGGCTTGCTGTAGTTGCGCTCCACGCGCAGGGTGAAATCGCGGTCGGTCGATTCGATGCGACCGGCCGGCAGTTCCACGTTTTCATTGCGCAGCGCGGTTTCCACATCGCCCACGGCGAGGCCGCGCGCGGCGAGCTGGTCGCGGTCCAGCCAGATCCGCATGGCGTAGCGCTGGCGGCCGCCGATCCGGACCTGGGCCACCCCATCCAGGCTGGAGAAGCGATCCACCACGTAGCGGTCGGCGTAGTCGCTCAGCTCCAGGGTGTCCATGGTGGAGGACGCCATGTTGAACCAGATGATCGGGTCGGCATCGGATTCGACCTTGGCGATTTCCGGCGGACGCGCTTCTTCGGGCATGCGGTCGGCGACACGGCTGACCGCATCGCGCACGTCGTTGGCGGCCGCCTCGATATCGCGGCTGGCATTGAACTCGATGCTTACCTGCGCGCGGCCGTTGGAGCTGCGCGCGTTGATGGTGTCGATACCTTCGATGCCGGCCAACGCATCTTCCAGCACCTGGGTGACGCGGCTTTCAATGACCGCGGCCGAGGCGCCGGTGTAATCGACCGACACCGACACGATCGGCGGATCGATGGCCGGCAGTTCGCGCAGGGTCAGGCGGGTGAACGACATGATGCCCAGTACGACCAG
>NZ_DAMAGC010000013.1:0-44688 GCF_031995405.1 Stenotrophomonas sp.
AGCCGCATGGATGCGGCTTGGGAGCCTACACGGACGTACTTGCGGCGTGTCCCGCCAACCTACCCACGCCAGCCCACGCCACCCCACCCGCAGCGCCGAGGCTCTAGCTCCGGCTCCAGCTCCGCTCCGGCTCCGGCTCCAGCTCCGGCCCCGGATAAACCCCACCCCACCCCCCACCCAGTACACTCCCCGCCCGCTCCCCGCTTTTCGTTGCCAGCCCGATGACCGACCCGATCCGACTCGACAAACGCCTCACCAGCCTGATCGGCTGCTCCCGTGGCGACGCCCAGCGCTACATCGAAGGCGGCTGGGTGACCGTGGACGGCAACGTCGTCGAACAACCCCAGACCCTGGTCACCGACGAAACCATCGTCCTGCGCGAAAACGCCGAAGCCACCCGCACCGAAACCGTCAGCATGCTGCTGCACAAGCCCGCCGGCATGCCTGCCAACGAACTCAGCGCCCTGGTCACCCCCGACAGCCGCAGCGAACTCGATGCCACCGGCGTCACCCTCCTGCAGCGCCATTTCCACGCCCTGCACCTGGTCATGCCCCTGGCCGACGAAGACAGCGGTCTGGTCGTGGTCAGCCAGGACGGCCGCGTCGTCTCCCACCTCAAGGACCGCGGCGCCACGCTCGAACAGGAATACCTGGTCGAAGTCAGCGGCGAACTCGTTCCCTACGGCATGAAGCGCCTCGCCCACGGCCTGAGCTTCCGCAACTGGCCCCTGCCCCCGTGCAAGGTCAGCTGGCAGAACGAAACCCGCCTGCGCTTCGCCATCAAACCGGTACAGCCGGGCCAGCTGCGCGACATGTGCCGCCAGGTCGGGCTGGAAGTGATCACCGTCCGACCCCTGCGCAGCGGCCGCGTCGCCATGGGCAAACTCGCCCCGGGCCAGTGGCGCTACCTGGCGCCGGACGAACGCTTCTGAGCCGTGTCGCGCGGCCCTGCACTCGCGGTGCACGCCGCGCCCGCTTAGCATCGGCGCATGACTGAAAAAAAGCCGCTCTGGCGCCGGATGCTGCGCTGGCTGGGAATCGTACTGGCCGTGCTGGAGCTGCTGGTGCTCAGCGGCCTGCTGCTCGCCGACCATCTCACCCCCAAGGCGATGGGCCCGCACAGCACCGTGCTGCCGCTGCAGCCCAGCCAGACCGTCATCGATCGCGAACTGGTGCGGCTGCAGGCCGAGCATCCCGGCCAGTCCGGCGTGGCCTTCCTGGCCGATGGCCTGGACGCCTATGCCGCCCGCGCGGTGATCACCCGCCATGCCGAGCGCAGCCTGGACCTGCAGTACTACATCTGGCACGACGACATGGTCGGGCACCTGATGGCGCAGGAGTTGTACCAGGCCGCCGAACGCGGCGTGCGCGTGCGCATCCTGCTCGATGACATGAACGCGCAGGACAAGGACGCGCTGATGATGGCGCTCGACGAGCACCCCAACATCGAGATCCGCCTGTACAACCCGTTCCGCAACCGCAACGGCCTGTGGCGGCTGGTGGAGATGGTGCAGCGCTTCTTCAGCGTCAACCATCGCATGCACAACAAGGCCTGGATCGCCGACGGCCGCGTGGCGATCGTCGGCGGCCGCAACATCGGTGAGGAGTATTTCAGTGCGCGCGCGGATGTGAACTTCCGCGACCTCGACCTGCTCGTCGCCGGCAAGGCCGTGTCCCAGGCCAATGACATCTTCGATGCGTACTGGAACAGCGAAACGGCGGTACCGATCGCCGCACTGGCGTTCTACACCCCCGCGCAGCTGCGCCTGCTGGTCCGCGAATCGGCGCACGAGGCCAGGCTCGCCGCCGCGCAGCCTTACCTGCGCCGGGTCGAGCAATCGCAATCGGCGCACGCGTACTATCGCGATACGGTCGACCTGCACTGGTCGGCGAACGTGGAGATCGCCTCCGATCCGCCGATGAAGCACCGCCGCGACGACCAGGCCAACTGGCTGGTGACCCGGCTGGTGCGCGAACTGCAGGCCACCGAGCACAAGGCGTTGCTGATTTCGCCCTATTTCGTGCCGGGTGAGGAAGGCACCGAAGGCATGGCCGCGATGGTCCAGCGCGGCGCCACGGTCGGGGTGGTCACCAACTCGCTGGCCGCCAACGACGTGGCCGCCGTGCATGGCGGATACATGCACTACCGCGCGCCACTGCTGCGCAACGGCGTGCACCTGTACGAGCTCAAGGCGCATACCCCGGCTGGCAACGGCGGGCTGTTCGGCAGCAGCGGCGCCAGCCTGCACACTAAGGCGTTCATGCTCGACGACCGGCGCGGCTTCGTCGGCTCGTTCAACCTGGACCCGCGCTCGGCCTACCTCAACACCGAGATGGGCGTGCTGTTCGATGATGCGGTGTTGGCCGCGCAGTTGCGCGCGGAATACCTGCGCCTGGCCGATCCGAAGCAGAGCTACTGGGTCACCCTGGATGCGCAGGGCCGGGTGCGGTGGCTGGACCGCGCAGCACAACCGCCGGTGCTGATCGACCACGAACCGGACACCTCGGTCTGGCTGCGTGCCAGTGCGCAGGCGATCAGCTGGTTGCCGCTGGAATCACAGCTGTAAGCGGGCATTGAATGGCAGCCACGCATGGCGTGGCTCTACCCCGTGGTGACAGTCCCGGGGCCATCGCGCGCCACCAAGCGGCGCCATGTGCACGTTGATCCACGTACGCCCGCCCCCCCCCCGTCACGCCATCGGCAACAACGCCGGGTAGTGCCACGCCATGCGTGGCAGGCGCTGGCGCATGGCAGGGGGCGGCGCATGGCAGGTCCCCGGCTGTCAGCCCATGCACGACCCGCATCCGCTACCGACAAGACGACTCAGGCCTCGATCGGCTCGTCGGCGTCCAACGTCTCCACCGCGCGCCCGTGCAGGCGCCGCCAGATCCACTGCAGCGCGTGCGCCGGGGTGGCGTGCTGCTGCTCCAGGATCGCCAGCGCCTGGGCCTGGCCGATGCTGCCGTGCCGGCACAGCAGGCTGGCCGCCGCCGCCGCCCGTGCGAAGCGCAGGCTGGCCGACAACCCGGCCTGTGCGTCATCCCCGCCGCGCAGCAACGTTTCATGCACCGACGGCGGCAATTCCCATGCCGCCGCGATGCGGCTGGCCACCGGCAGGGTCCAGGCATCCAGCAACTGCGCGGCCAGCGCGCGTGAGGGCGCCGCCCCGTCCTGGCCGGCGCAGGCATCGAGCAGATGCCGCATCACCAGCGCTGCGCCCAGCCCCTGGGTCAGGCCCAGCCACTGCGCGGCGAACGCGTCTTCGTGGGTCACCAGCCGCGCGTGATCGGCGGCCGCGCGCGAGGCCAGCAGCGCGTGTTCCCAGATCACCGTGCCGAACTGCGGGAAGGCCTCGCAATGCAGCTGCATCACCGGCTGCACCAGCACCGCGCTGATGATCTGGCGGATGCCCTCGGTCCCCACCAGCGTCACGGCCCGCTGCAGGCTGTCCACCGGCTTGGCCTGCAGGCGATAGACCGGACTGTTGGCGATGCGCAGCAGGTTGCCGGTCAGCACCGGGTCCTGCCCGATGATGGCGGCCATCGCGCGCGCCGAAGCGTCGTCGTCGTTCACCGTCTGGATCAGCTGCGGCAGCAGTTGCGGCCGCCGGGGCAGATGCCGGGCCGACCAGTCACGCTGTTCCAGGGCGGCCACCACCGCCGCATGCAGCGCCGGATCGCCCGGCCCCGGCGTCGCATCCGCGTCACCGCTGCGCGAGACCAGGGCCAGCGCATGCAGACCGGACTGCAGCAGCGCCGTGACCGGCAGCGCGCCGCACGCCGGCGCCGCCGCGGCGTTCGCCGCGCGGTCGCCCGTTGCGGGCTGCCGACCGGTGCCAGTCTCCGGAGCGCGCGCGGCGCGCCAGCGCACGATGCCCAGCGCAAGCGCACCTGCGCCCAACAGCCCTGCCCCCACCATCACCAGCGTGGTCATCGGCGCCGCCGCCCTGGCCGGTACCGCTTCTGTGTTGTCGCCACTGCACCCACGTCGTCCGTCCTGGCATTGCTGGTACTGCGCACCGTTGCCACGGCATCGGCCTGATCTTCAGCAACTTTAATGACCCCGCCCCACCGAGACCGGGTGCGACGCCTGTCAGGCGGCCATCCTGAACCCTGACAACACCCTCCGGCGGAATGCACTAGAATGGCGCCGCGCGACCCGTCACCCGATCAGACGAAGTCGCTTTTTTTGTTTTGCAACCCACCTTTTGCTGGTTCGTTCGCCGCCGTTCGCCACCGTTCGCACCATCGGAGTCGCCATGTTATTTGAAACCCTCGAAACTTCCGGTCACGAACAGGTGGTGTTCTGCCACAACCGCGATGCCGGCCTGAGGGCGATCATCGCCGTCCACAACACCACCCTGGGCCCGGCCCTGGGCGGCGTGCGCATGCGCCCCTACGCCAGTACCGACGAGGCACTGGCCGACGCGCTGCGCCTGAGCCGCACCATGACCTACAAGAACGCGCTGGCCGGGTTGAACGTGGGCGGCGGCAAGGCGGTGATCATCGGCGACCCGCGCCAGGACAAGAGCGAGGTGCTGTTCCGCGCCTTCGGCCGTTACGTCGATTCGCTGGGCGGCCGCTACATCACCGCCGAGGACGTCGGCACCGATGTCAACGACATGGAAAACATCTACCTGGAGAGCGAGTACGTGACCGGCGTGCACCAGGTCCACGGCGGCTCCGGCGACCCCGCACCGTTCACCGCCTACGGTGCCCTGCAGGCCCTGATGGCGTCGATGCAGCACAAGCTGGGGCATGAGGAAGTCGGCAAGGCCAGCATCGCCGTGCAGGGCCTGGGCCACATCGGCATGGAACTGGTGAAGTTGCTGCGCGACCGCGGCGCCAAGCTGTACGTGACCGATCTAAACAGCGCACTGGTCGACCGCGCGGTCACCGAGTACGGCGCCGAGGCGGTCAAGCCGGACGACATCTACGACGTCAACGCCGATGTGTTCGCCCCGTGCGCGCTGGAAGGCGCGATCAACCCGCAGACCCTGCCGCGGCTGAAGTGCCGGATCGTCTGCGGCACCGCCAACAACCAGCTGTCCAGCCTGGAGGTGGGCGATGAACTGCATGCGCGCGGCATCCTGTACGCGCCGGATTATGCGGTCAACGCCGGCGGTGTCATGAACGTTTCGCTGGAGATCGACGGCTACAACCGTGAGCGCGCGATGCGCCTGATCCGCAGCATCTACCACAACCTCGGCCGGATCTTCGCCTTGTCCCAGAGCGAGAACATCGCCCCGCAGCGCGCGGCCGACCAGATCGCCGAAACCCGCATCCAGTCGATCGGCAAGCTGAAGATGCCGCTGGGCCGCACCCGGCCGCGACTGGGCACGCTGCGCGGCAACTGATCGCGCGGGACATCCCCAGTGGCGAAGAAGGGCGCGATGCAATCGCGCCCTTCTTCGTTTCATACAACCGCATGCCGGCCCGGGCCGGCACCGGAACGCGGTGGATCAGAACGCCGTCGAGTAGCGCAGCGCGACCTGGCTGAGGTCGCCGCGCGGACCGAAGCGCTGGTCGTAGCCGAACGACATGCGTGTATTGCGGCTCAGCCAGGATTCCACCGACAGCCCGAACAGGCCGCCCGAGCGCGCCGGTTGCAGGCCGGCCAGCGGCGCCCATGCCTCCACGCCGACAAAGCTGGCGTCCTGGGTCAGGCCATCACTGGACAGCAACTGCTGCCATTCGGCATAGCCACGCAGCGACCAGTTGCCCCACTGACGTTCGGCACGCACGCCGGCCAGTGCCTGGGTGCGCGTGCTCAGGTTGCCTTCGGTGCGCAGGCCGAAGCCCAGGCCACCCTGCTCGGTGAAGCGGTCGTTGTCCACGCGCGAGTAATCCGCGCCCAGGTACGGCGTCAGCGACGCGCGGCCATCGCCAAAGCGATAGCCGGTTTCCACGCTGGCCGCACTGAAACTGCCACCGTATCGGGCATTGACCCCGTACTGACCGGCCCCCAGCAGCAGCTGGCGGTCGATCTCGCGCGTGAACTGACCCGCGCCCACCTGTCCCAGCGCGTAGGCACGACCGGCGTTCCAGCCGGCGTACAGCTGCGCCTGCGACTGGCGGTCGCGGCCACGATCACTGCCCCAGTCGCGGTTGTTGTGGGTGCGGGTTTCACCGAAGGCGAAGCCCATCACACCATTGCTACCGAGGGCCATGTCCTGGCCCATCATCCAGCCGCGCGTATCGGCGCCACTGGCCGAGAAGCTGCCCTGCCCGACCTCGCCCAGCTGGCTTTGCCAGGTGCCGCGCAGGCGCGGCGCGCCCTGCAGCTCGCCGAAGCGCGCCGACAGCGCCCGACGGTTGAGGTCGATGCTGTCGAAGGTGGCGGCCGTGGCCAGCGCATGCGCCTTGCCGGACAGGCTGTCCAAGCTGGCCTGCAACGCCTGGTTGCCCTGCACGCGCTGCAGCTCGCCGGCGCCGTCGGCAAAGGCACTGCCGGCCAGACCGCCGCCATCCAGCACTTCGAAGGCCGATTCCACCCGGGCCGCCGACGCCAGTGCGCTGCCGCCCAGGCCGGCGTTGACGCTCGCCGAGGTGACACTGATGCGGTCGGTGGTCAGGGTGACATCGTTGCTCGCGTGGGTCAGCGACATCTGCAGCAGCGTCGTCGACTGGCTCAGGTTGTGGGTGACACCGGCAAAGGTCCCGATGACGCCCTGGTCGGCATGCAGCACGCGCTGCGTGCGGCCATCCTGCGGGACATAGCCGCTGAGGATGGCATCAACGTACACAGTGCCGGCCAGCGTCGCGGTACCGGTGATGTTGAGCGGATTGGAACCCAGCGCGATCATCAACTGGCCGGTGGAACGCTGTACGTAATTGCCTTCGATGGTGGGCGTGACGTTGGCTTCGCGCACGATCACCGACGCACCGTTGTCGACGTTGCCCTTGACCCGCGCGTTGCCCGACAGGAACTGCAGCGCGGCCAGATTGGGGCTGCCGCTCTGCGCCACCACCACCACGTTGGAGGTGATCGAGGCCCCCTCGCGAAGGGCCAGCGTGCCGCGCTCGATCCGGGTGTCGCCGGTGTAGGTGTTGGTGCCCGACAGACCCAGCGCGCCGGCACCCTGCTTGACCAGCCCACCGCTGCCGGTGATGTTGTTGCTCCACACCGAGTTCAGCCCGGTCTGGTTGACGTCCACGGTGGTGTTGCCCCAATCGAACCGCCCGGGCCCGTTGATCGCCTTGGCGATGTTGAGCAACCCGTAACCGAAGGTGCTGTCCACGCCCGCCGCACCGAGATCGGTGGCGGTGCCCAGCAGCGTCTGGCGGACCAGGTCGTTGCTGAAATACGGGTATTTCTGCCACACCAGCGCAGCGGCACCGGACACCAGCGGCGCGGCGAAGGACGTGCCGTAGTTCCACAGGTATTTCGGGGTGCCGGTGGTGTAGGCCGGATCGACGTAGACCGCCGCGCCCGGGGCGGCCAGGCAGTAGCGCGCGGCCACGCCGCAGGCGTTGGCGTAGGACGCCAGCTTGCTCGGGTCGGTCGAATCCACCGCGGTCACGCTCAGCCAGCCGCGCTCCAGATCGGCCGCCGGCAACGTGCCGGCTGGGCCGGCCTGGCTGGGCAGCGCGGCCATGCTGGACGGATTGGGCTTGCTTTCGTTGCCGGTGGCGAACACCACCAGCCCGCCGTTGCTCAGGATGAAGGGACGGTATTCCTGTGCGATCGGCGCGGTCGCGGACGTGTTGGTCCAGTACAGACCGCCCCAGGAGTTGTTCATCACCTTCACGCCCTGGGTGATCAGGTCCTGGTGGACCCCGGCCAGCCCCAGCGCGCCGGTGACTTCGTTGCCGTTGCCGCTGCCGTCATCGGTCGGGCGGGTATCGGCGATGATCCGCGCCGAGATGATCTGCGCGCCTGGGGCGATGCCGCCCTGCCAGGAACCCACCGCCTTGCCGGCGGCCAGCTCGGCCACGGCGGTGCCATGACCGACCACGTCATCGATGTTGAGGTTGTTGGTGCGCGGATCGACATAGCTGTAGTTGGCCAGTACCCGCCCGGCCAGCGCCGGATGGTTGCGCATCACGCCCGAATCGACCACGCCGATGCGCACACCGGTGCCATCGAGCCCGGCGGTGCGCGCCGCGCCGGCCTGGGTGATGGTGAGATGCGCGTCGAACGCCGGCTCAAGCGGCTTCGGCGGCGTCGGGGTAGTCGGCGGTGGCGTGGTGGGCGGCGGCGGTGTCGTCGGTGGTGGATCGACCCGCACGTTGTTGCCGCCACCACCGCCACCGCAGGCGCCCAGCGCCGCAGCCATCGCGGTAACCAGCAGAGACCGCCCCAATACTGCCTTGTTCATCCTTGCATCCCCATTGACGTGTGAAATCTCCCGCCCGGTCGGTCCTCCTGGACCTGACCGGCGGCAAGTGCCATGCCTGCGTAGCCGGCCGGTGCTGCGCAGTGTGCCGGGAAAACACGGCACCGCCAATGGCGTACGTCCCAGTCCTGCAAGCGCCCGGGCCACTGTGGCCTGCCGACACCGGTGGAAAACCGCGACCCCCTATACTGGGCCACCCCACGCAGTCTGCCGGGAAGCGCATCGGGTTCTGATGCCCGCGCCCCCATTTCGTATATCGCTCACGCACCAACGAGATTGCCATGTCCAATATCGTCATCGCCGCTGCCAAACGCACCGCCATCGGTTCCTTCCTGGGCCAGTTCAACGGCGTGCCCACCCCCACCCTGGGCGCCACCGCGATTGCCGCGGCGCTGCAGCAGTCCGGGGTACCGGCCGCGGATGTTTCTGAAGTGATCATGGGCTGCGTACTGCCGGCCAACCTCGGCCAGGCGCCGGCCCGCCAGGCTGCGATCGCCGCCGGCATCCCGGTCTCCACCGGCGCCACCACGCTCAACAAGGTGTGCGGTTCGGGCATGAAGGCGATCATGCTCGGGCATGACCTGATCAAGGCCGGCTCGGCCAGCATCGTGGTGGCCGGCGGCATGGAGTCGATGTCCAACGCCCCGCACCTGATCCCCAACTCGCGCACCGGCACGCGCTTCGGCAATTTCCAGGCAATCGACCACATGGCGCACGACGGGCTGGTCAACGCGTATGACGGCAAGGCCATGGGTGAGTTTGCCGAATGCGCGGTGGACAAGTACCAGGTCAGCCGCGAGGAACAGGATGCGTTCGCGATCGAATCGGTGCGCCGTGCGCAGGCCGCGCAGGCCAGCGGCGCGTTCGCCGACGAAATCGTCGCGGTGACGGTATCCACCCGCAAGGGCGAGGTCGCCTTCGACCAGGACGAGCAGCCGGGCCGCTCGGATATCGCCAAGATTCCGACCCTGCGACCGGCCTTCAAGAAGGACGGAACGGTCACCGCCGCCAGCTCCTCCAGCATCTCCGACGGCGCTGCCGCCGTGGTGCTGCTGACCGAAGAAGACGCCCGCGCCCGCGGTGTACAGCCGCTGGCCCGGATCGTCGGCCATGCCACCCACTCGCAGGCACCGGAGTGGTTCACCACCGCCCCGATCGGCGCGATCCAGAAGCTGCTGGAAAAAACCGGCTGGGGCCTGGACCAGGTCGACCTGTTCGAGATCAACGAGGCCTTTGCCGTGGTGGCCATGGCGCCGATCCGCGAACTGGGCATCCCGCACGAGAAGGTCAACGTCAACGGCGGCGCCTGCGCACTGGGGCATCCGATCGGCGCTTCGGGTGCGCGTCTGGTGGTCACCCTGGTGAACGCCTTGCGCAAGCGCGGCGGAAAGCGCGGCATCGCCACCCTCTGCATTGGCGGCGGGGAAGCAACGGCAATTGCCATCGAATTGATTTGATTGAAATTAACGCGCATTTCTCAAAAATGAATGCGCGATCGCTTGACAGCCAAACGTGGCTTGTCATCATGTTGCCGGGCGCGCAATAGCGCGTTGCCTAATCTAACGACGAGGATTCACACAAATGAGCATCAACAAGCTGCTGATCGCGATGGCCCTGGGCCTGGCTCTGACCGCCTGCTCCAAGCAGGAACAGGCTGCTGACGCTGCTGCTTCGGCCAACGAAGCTGCCGCCGACGCCCAGGTCGCTGCCGACCAGGCCGCTGCTGCTGGCGCCCAGACCGCCGACGCTGCCCAGGCTGCCGCCGACACCGCCACCACCGCTGCTGACGCTTCGGCCGATGCCGCTGCCCAGGCTGCTGGCGCTGCCACCGACGCTGCTGCCGGCACCGCTGCCGACGCTGCCAAGGCCGGTGAAGCCACCGCCGAGAAGGCCAAGGACGCTGCTGAAGAAGCCAAGAAGTAATAACTTCTTTCTTCAAGCAAGTCTGAAGAAGCCGCTGGTTCGCCAGCGGCTTTTTCTTTTTCCGCGGTGTGGCGACCCGGCCTTCACGCGGGGATGAATAGGCTGGCCTCCCTACGATCCCCGTATTGGAGAGCGCCATGACGATCCGCCCGTTAACCACCACCCTGCTGGCTGCCTCCCTGCTGCTCGGCCTGGCTGCCTGCAAGGGCCCCGAAGCCGAGAAGGCCCGCCAGGACGCCGCGCAGGCCGCCGACAGCGCCAACGCTGCCGCCCGCGAAGCCGTCGACAAGGCTGCCGCTTCTACCCGCAATGCCGCCGATGAAGCCGCCGCTGCGTCCGAGCATGCCGCCGCCGACACCCAGCAGGCGCTGGACCGCGCCGCCGCCGCCACGTCCCAGGCCGCTGGCGAAGCAAAGGACGCGGCCAAGGATGCCGCCGCCCACGCCAGTGGTGCTACTGCCGACGCCGCCGAGAAGGTTGCCGACAAGGCGCGCGATGTGGCCGATGAGGCCAAGAAGAACGCCAACGAAGCCAAGCACTGAGTCAACGCGCACGCGTGACGCCGACGCCCCTTCCTTGAAGGGGCGTTTTTCGTTTGCTCAGGGCAGCGCCCGGGCCAGCACGGCGGCGAAATCCAGATCCACCGGCAGGGTACCGAAGGCCATCGCGTGCTCGCCGCCGAGTCGCGAGCGGATGAAGGCCGCCGCGTTGGGGCTGTCCGCGCGCAGCAGCGTGGCCGCCTGCAGCAACAGCGCCAGGCGCTCGGTGATGCTGCGCGCCTGCGCTTCCGAGGGGGTTCCGGCGAGGGCGGCACGCAGGGCCTGCAGCGCCGCATCGTAGCCCGGCTCGCGGCCGAGCACGCCGCCCAGCTCGGCCTCCAGTACTGGCAGCGCCTGTGCCTCGCGCGACAGCGCCCGCAGCACGTCCAGGCACTGGATGTTGCCGCTGCCTTCCCAGATCGAGTTCAACGGCGCCTGCCGGTACAACCGGGGCAGGATCGATTCTTCCACGTAGCCGGCGCCGCCCAGGCATTCCTGCGCCTCGTTGACGAACACCGCCGCGCGCTTGCACACCCAGTACTTGCCCACCGCGGTGGAAATACGCGCGAACGCCGCCTCTTCGGCACTGCTGCCGGCGCGATCCACCGCGCGCGCCACGCGCATCGCAAAGGTCGTGGCCGCCTCCGATTCGATCGCCAGGTCGGCCAGTACGTTGGCCATCAGCGGGTGCTCGCACAGGCGCCTGCCGAAGCTGTCGCGATGGCGCGTGTGGTGCAGGGCCTGCGCCAGTGCCATGCGCATTTCCGCCGCGGCACCCAGCATGCAATCCAGCCGGGTCATCATCACCATGCCGATGATGGTGGCCACGCCACGGCCTTCCTCGCCGACCCGTTGTGCCCAGGCGCCACACAGTTCCACCTCGCTGGAGGCGTTGGACCAATCGCCCAGTTTGTCTTTCAGCCGCATCAGCCGGAACGCATTGCGGTTGCCGTCCTGCAGGCGTCGCGGCATCAGGAAACAGCTCAGTCCCCCCGGCGCCTGCGCCAGTACCAGAAAACCGTCGGACATCGGTGCGGAGAAGAACCACTTGTGCCCGACCAGCCGATAGCTGCCGTCGGCCTGCGGTTC
The DNA here is from genome assembly GCF_031995405.1 of Stenotrophomonas sp. Classification (GTDB taxonomy): domain Bacteria; phylum Pseudomonadota; class Gammaproteobacteria; order Xanthomonadales; family Xanthomonadaceae; genus Stenotrophomonas. The sequence continues at coordinate 11,891 of NZ_DAMAGC010000013.1, forward strand.
GGCGCGCGTCGTATTGCCGCGCACGTCCGACCCACCCTGTTTCTCGGTCATGCCCATGCCCAGGGTGATGCCGTGTTTGTCGGCGATCGGCACGTCGCGCGGATCGTAGTGCGGGGCGGCCGCCTTGTCGGCCCACTCGGCCAACGCGGGGTCCTGGCGCAGCACCGCGACCGCGGCGTGGGTCATGGTCAGCGGGCAGCTGGTGCCGGCTTCGGCCTGGTGGTGCAGGTAACTCAGTGCCGCACGCGCAACGTGCGCACCGGCGCTGCCGTCATACCAGGACAGCCCGGCCACGCCGTGGCTCTTGGCCGCGTCCATCAGCCGATGGTACGCAGGATGGAATTCGACCGTATCGATGCGATGACCCTGCGCGTCGTGGGTGCGCAGCCGTGGACGATCACGGTTGGCATCGAAACCCAGCTGGTACAGCAGGTCGCCAGCCAGCACGCCGTACTGGGCCAGCCGCGCACTGAACGCACCGCCACCTTCGCGCTCCACCGCCGCCACCAGGGCCACGTCGTCGGCCCACAGATTGCGGCCACTGAACGGCGGTGGCTGGTTGAACACCTCGTGGGTTTCGAACGCGGGCAATACGGACGTCATCGCAGCGGCCTCCTGGCCTGGGGTTGCCCCGATTCTGCCGCATCGGGGTGCAGGCCGCCGTTCAGGCGGATTCTCACCTCCTGCACGAGTGCGGCGGCACAGTGCGATGCATGAGCCTGACGACGACGAACAACGATCTGGTGGTGCTGCGACCGGAAGGCCTGTACTGCCCGGCCGGGGATTTCCACATCGATCCGTGGCGGCCGGTCCCGCGCGCGGTGATCACCCATGGCCACGGCGACCACGCGCGCAGCGGCATGGGCCAGTACTACTGCAGCACCGACAGCGTGCCGATCCTGCGCTGGCGGCTGGGCGACGTACCGCTGCAGGCCTACGACTACGGCCGTGCGTTCCGGCTGGGCGATGTCGAGGTGTCGCTGCACTCGGCCGGGCATGTGCTGGGGTCGGCGCAGGTGCGCATCGACGATGGCACGCAGGTCTGGGTCGCCTCGGGCGACTACAAGCGCCAGCCCGATCCCACCTGCGCGCCGTTCGAGGTGGTGCCGTGCGATGTGTTCATCACCGAGGCCACGTTCGCCCTGCCGATCTACCGCTGGCAGGACACCGCCGAGGTGGCGGCGGAGATCGTGGCGTGGCGGCGCGAATGCGCCACGCGCGGCGAGGCGGCGATCCTGCTCTGCTACGCGCTGGGCAAGGCGCAGCGGGTGCTGGCCGAACTGCTGCCGCTGGACGACCAGCCCGCGTGGCTGCACGGGGCCATCGCCAACGGCGTGGCGGTCTACCGGCAGGCCGGCATCGCCATGCTGGAGACGCATACCGTGGCCGAACAGGGCCGCGAACCCGACGCGGCCGGCAAGCTCATCCTGGCGCCGCCGTCCGCGGCGGGTACGCCGTGGCTGCGCCGCTTCGGCAAGCATCAGCTGGGCTTCGCCTCAGGCTGGATGCGGTTGCGCGGCAACCGGCGGCGGCGCAACTACGATCGCGGCTTCGTGGTGTCCGACCATGCCGACTGGCCCGCGCTGTTGCAGACCATCGAACAGACCGGCGCGCGTCGGGTGATCGCCACCCACGGCAACACCGATGCGCTGATCCCATTCCTGCGCGAGCGTGGGGTGGCCGCCGAAGCGTTCCGGACCGATTTCGGGAGCGAGGAATGAAGGCATTCGCCGCGCTTTACCAGCGCCTGGACCGCAGCACCGCCACGCTGGACAAGCGCGCCGCGCTGGTTGCGTATTTCCGCGACGCGCGCCCGCACGATGCGGCCTGGGCGCTGTACCTGCTCAGTGGCGGCAAGGTCGGCGGCGCTCGGCGGAAGATCGCGGCCAGCGGCGAACTGCGCGCCTGGATCGGCGAGGAGTCCGGGTTGCCGGCGTGGCTGGTGGACGACAGCTACGACCAGGTCGGCGACCTCGCCGAGACCCTCACGCTGCTGCTGGATGATCCGACCGAATCCGGCAGCGACCGGCCCCTGGCCGAATGGATCGAAGCGCACCTGCTCACCGTGGCCAACCAGGACGAAGCGGTGCGACGCGCGGCAGTGGTGGCGGGCTGGCGGCAACTGCCCGCGGGCGAACGACTGGTGTTCAACAAACTGCTGACCGGCGCGCTGCGGGTGGGCGTGTCACAGCGCGTGGTGCAGCAGGCACTGGCCGAATTGTCGGGCATCGACATCGCCCGCATCGCCCAGCGCATGCTCGGCGAATGGGTGCCCTCGCCCGGCCTGCTGGCGGCCCTGCTGTCGCCCGAAGAACGTCCGGAGGATCGCCAGCAACCGTATCCGTTCTTCCTCGCCTCGCCGCTGGAGGCCGAGGCCGACAGCCTTGGCCCGATCGAGGACTGGACCCTGGAATGGAAATGGGACGGCATCCGCCTGCAGCTGCTGCGACGCAAGGGCGAGGCCGCCCTGTGGTCGCGCGGCGAAGAGCGCCTGGATGGCCGCTTCCCGGAGATTGAAGCGGCGGCGATGGCGCTGCCCGATGGCTGCGTGATCGATGGCGAACTGCTCGCCTGGCGCGAGGGCGACGATCAGCCGTTGCCGTTCACCGCGCTGCAGACGCGCATCCAGCGCCGCAAGCCGGGGCCGAAGACCCTGCGCGACACGCCAGTGCGGGTGCTGGCCTACGACCTGCTCGAAGCCGACGGACAGGACCTGCGCACGCAACCGCTGCACGCGCGCCGCGCGCGGCTTGCCGCGCTGCTCATCGCGCTGGACGACCCGCGCATCGTGCTTTCGCCGTCGGTATCCGTCGCCGACTGGCCGGCCGCGGCCGCACAGCGCGCGCTGGCCCGCGAGCGCGGCGTGGAAGGATTGATGCTCAAACGCCACGACTCGATCTACCAGAGCGGTAGACGGCGCGGCGATTGGTGGAAGTGGAAGATCGATCCGTTGACCATCGACGCGGTGATGATCTACGCGCAGGCCGGCCACGGCCGGCGCAGCACGCTGTACACCGACTACACCTTCGGGGTGTGGGACGGCGACAGGCTGGTGCCGGTGGCCAAGGCCTATTCGGGCCTGGATGACAAGGAAATCCTGGCGCTGGACCGCTGGATCCGCGCCAACACCGTCGAACGCTTCGGCCCGGTGCGCAGCGTGCGCGGCGAGCAGGTGTTCGAACTGGGTTTCGAAGCGGTCAACCGCAGCAGCCGGCACAAGTCCGGCATCGCGGTACGCTTCCCGCGCATCCTGCGCTGGAGGCAGGACAAGCCGGCCAGCGAGGCCGATACCCTGGCGCAGCTGCAGGCCCTGGCGCGGTGACCCGACGCGAGGCGACGGCGAAACTGGCCGCGTGGTTCGCCAGCCGCGGCTGGGCGCCGTTGCCGTTCCAGAAGGCGATGTGGCGCCACTACCTCTCCGGCGCCTCGGGCCTGCTGCACACGCCCACCGGCAGCGGCAAGACCCTGGCGATGTTCGGCGGGCCGCTGCTGCAGGCGCTGGCCGATCCACTGCCTGTCACCGTTGCCGGGCGCGCACGCAAGCCGGTGCCGGTGCTGCAGGTGCTGTGGATCACCCCGCTGCGCGCGCTCGCCAGCGATACCGCACGCGCATTGCGCGAGCCGCTGGCGGGCCTCGGCCTGGACTGGCAGGTAGGCCTGCGCACCGGTGACGCCAGCGCGCGGGACAAACGGCTGGCGCGCGAGGGGCGCGTGGATGTGTTGGTCACCACGCCCGAATCGCTGGCCCTGCTGCTCAGTTATCCCGATGGCATGGCGAAGATGCGCCAGCTGCGCTGCGTGGTGGTCGATGAATGGCACGAACTGCTGGGCAACAAGCGCGGCGTGTTGCTGCAGTTGAACCTGCGGCGGCTGCGCGATGCGTTGCCCGCCCTGCAGCTGTGGGGGCTGTCGGCAACGCTGGGCAACCTGGACGAGGCCCGCGAGGTGCTGCTGCCCGATGTACCCGATGCACCGCTGGTGGCCGGCGCACGACCGCGTCCGGTCAGCCTTGAGACATTGCTGCCCGCGCACGGGGAACGCTTCCCCTGGGCCGGCCACCTCGGGCTGTCGCAGCTGCAACGGGTACTGGAAAAACTGCTGTCGGTGGGCACCAGCCTGCTGTTTACCAACACCCGCGCGCAGGCCGAGTTGTGGCACCAGGCGCTGTCGGCGGTGTGGCCGGAAGATCCAGCCACGCTCGCGCTGCACCACGGCTCGCTGGACCCGGCGTTGCGTCGTGAAGTCGAACAGGGCCTGCGTGACGGGCGCTTGCGCTGCGTGGTGGCCACCTCCAGCCTGGACCTGGGCGTGGACTTTCCAGCGGTGGACCAGGTGCTGCAGATCGGCAGCCCGAAAGGCATCGCGCGGCTGCTGCAGCGCGCCGGCCGCGCCCGCCACCGTCCCGGCGAATCGGGCCATATCGTCTGCGTTCCCTCGCATGCGCTGGAGCTGGTGGAGTATGCGGCGGCACGACGCGCGCTCGCCGCCGGGGTGATCGAAGCACGGCGCCCCCCGCGGCTGTCGCTGGACGTATTGGCCCAGCACTGCGTGAGCTGCGCGCTCGGCGGTGGTTTCCAGGCCGATGCGCTGTTCGAACAGGTCCGGCGGACGCACGCGTTCGCCGCGCTGGATGACGCGCACTGGCAGGGCGTGCTCGACTTCATCGTGCAGGGCGGTCGCGCGCTGGCGCAATATCCGGACTTCCACAAAGTGGTGCGCGACGACGATGGCGTGTACCGCGTGCACGACCGTCGCGTCGCGCTGCGCCATCGCCTGTCCATCGGCACCATCACCAGCGATGGCAGCGTCATGGTGCAGTTCCTGCGCGGCGGCCGGCTGGGCGCGGTGGAAGAACAGTTCCTGGGAAGGCTGCGGCCGGGCGATCGCTTCCAGTTCGCCGGGCGCCTGCTGGAACTGGTGCGGCTGGAAAACCTCACCGCGTATGTACGCCTGGCCAAGGGCGGCGACGGCCTGGTGCCACGCTGGCAGGGCGGCCGCTTGCCGCTGTCCGATGCGTTGGGGCATGAAATGGAGGCCGTGTTCGACGCCCCGGCGCAATCGCCGGAGATGCAGTGGTTGGCGCCGCTGCTGGCGTTGCAGTCGCGCTTGTCGGTGCTGCCTGCACCGTCGCGGTTGCTGGTGGAAACGGTGCGCCGGCGCGAAGGCCAGTTCGTGTTCGTGTACCCCTTCGCCGGCCGCCAGACCAATGAAGGACTGGCCGCGCTGATGGCGATGCGCCTGGCCCGGCAACAGCCCAATACCTTCGGTTACGCCGCCAACGATTACGGCTTCGTGCTGTCGCCAGCACGCGCGATCGAACTGGATGCCCAGCGCGTGCGCGAACTGCTGCAGCCGGCGCACCTGTTCGAGGACCTGCGCGACAGCCTCAACCTCGCCGAGCTGGCACGCCGACAGTTCCGCGACATCGCGCGGGTCTCGGGCATGCTGGTGCCGGCGCTGCCCGGGCGCACGCCGCGCAGCCTGCGCCAACTGCAGGCGTCCAGTGGGCTGCTGTACGACGTGCTGCGCCAGCACGATCCCGATCACATCCTGCTGGGCCTGGCCGAACGCGAAGTGCTGCATGCACAGCTGGACCTGGAGAGCCTGGCCAGCACGCTGCAACGCTGCCAGACGCGCACACTGAGCCTGCAGTCACCGTCCAGCCTCGGGCCCCTGTCGTTCCCGCTGTGGGCCGAGCGCCTGCGCGGCCAGCTCAGCAACGAAGACTGGAAAACCCGCGTGCAGCGCGCTGCACAGCAACTGGAGACACGTCATGGCACCTGAACTGCCGACCACCCTTGCCGGTGAGTCGCTGCTGCTGCTCGGCGCGCGCGCGCTGTACTGGCCGGCGCGCAAGGCCCTGCTGATCGCCGACCTGCACCTTGGCAAAGCCGATGTGTTCCGGCGTGCGGGCATCGGCCTGCCCAGCGGCGGCACCGCCGAAGACCTGCAGCGGCTGTCGACCCTGCTGCAGCGCCACGAGGTGGACACGCTGTGGATCCTCGGCGACGTGCTGCATGGCGTGGCCCATCGCACCTCGTGGTACCGGCAGTGGCAGGGCTGGCGCGAACAGCATGCCGCGCTGCAGATCGGTGCACTGGCCGGCAATCACGACCGCGCGCTGCCCAAGGCCGACCTGGGCATCGAACTGCTCGGCGAGCGCCTGCAGGCAGGTCCCTTCCTGCTGCGCCATGATCCGCAACCGCATCCGTCACTGCATGTGCTGTGCGGTCACATCCATCCGCTCGCGCGTCTACCGGGGATGCAACGGCGTTGGCCCGCATTCTGGCTGCGCGAGCGCCTGACCGTATTGCCGGCATGGTCGCGCTTCACCGCCGGTATCGCCCCGGTGCTGGCCGCGGGCGAACACCTGGTGGCCTGCGTGGAAGACGAGGCGATCGCATTGCCCGCCCGTCGCGCACCCACCGCTTAGCGCACTGAAGCCACCACCGCCGGTGGTGGCCTGCTGCTGCATTACATTGCGGGGACGAGCACGTCCGGCATCAATCGAATGTCGGCGGTATGCGGCCGGGGCCGCACCGGTTGGCGCAGGATCTCGGCCATCATGTCGTGTGCGGCGGCACGGATGCGTTGGTGCTGCTCCGGCGCGGCGTGGGTGATGAGGCTGGTGACGTGGAACTCGAATACATCGTCCATCACGTCAGGCTGATCCTCGTGCAGCATCTGCAACAATCCACGCAGCTTGCAGATTTCGGCATCCAGGACTTCGGCCGCGAACAGCATGTCACTCTCCTTCGGGGGTGCGATCGGTCCATCAAGGACCGTAGACGCAGGCGCCGCACGCAGGCCGCGTCTGCCCGTCACTTGTCGCACACACGGGGTGAGTTCGCCGTCAATGGAGGTTAAATGCATCTTCATCGACGCGCTGCGCGCCGCTGTCACGGGTGATCAGCAGAGGCGCGCAGCGTCCGGTGCCGCCAGGGCGTCGATGAAACCGCTCGACAGCCCCAGCGTGCCCAGCCAGCCACGCTGGGTACCGCTGAGCACGCGCAGCATGTGGCCACGACCGACCGGCAGGTTGCCCATCGGCTTGAACAACACATCACGCGCGCGCGCCAGCGTGTCGCGATCGGATTGGAACAACGGGGTCAGCCAGCGGCTCCAGAAGTGGTAGATCGCTACGTGCGCGCGGCGCTGCGCCACGTAGGCCTGCAGCGCGGCATCGCGGTCGCGGTGCGCACGCAGCGCATCGCGCAGCGCCAGCGCGTCCATCAGCGCCATGTTCACGCCCTGCCCCAGCTGCGGGCTCATCGCGTGCGCGGCATCGCCGGCCAGCACCAGCCGCTCGCGGCTCCAGCGCGACATCACCGCATCGCGGTAGCCCGCACGCGCCAGCTGCGCGCTGTCGCGCACGCCGTCCAGCCGCGCATGCGCCTGCGGCCACAGCGTGGCGATCTCTTCCAGCCAGCGCTGCAGGCCGTCGCGTTCCCACTGCGCGAACTGATCACGTGGCAGGCTCCAGAAGAAGCTCAGCCGCTGTTCGTCATCACCCGGACGCGTGCCTACCGGCAACAGCCCGATCATCTTGCGCGCCGCCACGTAGCGCTGCCGCAGTTCCTCGTAATGCGCCCAGTCGCCACGCGGCAGCAGGCACCACAGCGCGCCCCACGGGTACTCGCGGTCCAGCTGCGTGCCCTGCACGTGAGTACGCAGCGTGGAGCCGGCACCGTCGGCGGCGATCACCAGATCGTAAGGCCCGTGCCACCGGCCACGCGCGTCGCGCAGCCTTCCCTGCACGGCATCCACCTCGACAATGGTGGTGTCGGCCTGCAGGTTGCCCGGATGCTCCCAGGCCTGCGCCAACAACGAAAACAAGGCACCGCGCTGCATGCCCACGCCATGCAGGCGCGCGTCCAGCGTGGCGTAACCCATCTCCATCACCGTTCGCCCGCACGGGGTGTCGCCGTACAGGCGACGCACGGCCGCGCCGTGGTGCAGCACCTGCGGCAGCAGCTCCATCCGCCACAGCACCTCCAGTCCGGTGGGCTGCAGCAGGAAACCGGCACCGACCGGACCGGGCGCGACGGCGCGCTCGAAAACGTGCACGTCGTGATGGTCGCGTGAAAGCAGGACCGCGAGCGCTTGTCCCGCTGTGCCGTAACCGACAATCGCGATGGTCCGTCGTGGTGACATGGCTATCCTTGTTCGTGATCGGCATCACGCGCGATGCCGCTCGTTGCGCAGCGGTGCGTCCGCCGACAGCTAAAAAAAACCCCGCCGAAGCGGGGTTTTCAATGCGCAGGGCGATGAATTACTCGGCCGCCGGCACGATGTTCGAGGCTTGGGCGCCCTTCGGGCCCTGGGTCACGTCATAGGTGACCTTCTGGCCTTCCTGCAGACTGCGGAAGCCCTTGGAGTTGATCGCGGAGAAGTGCGCGAAGACGTCGGCGCTGCCGTCCTCCGGCGAAATAAAGCCAAATCCCTTGGCGTCGTTGAACCACTTGACGGTACCGTTCGGCATGGTGATGCGAGACCTTCTTCAATGAATGGGTGGTGTACGCTCAACCAGCGCACTGGCGGAGTATGCAAAGCTTGCTCCGCAATGACAATCACCCCCGTGCCAATTCGCCAATCAGTTCCGGCAATCCGGCCGACGCCGCGTCCACATTGGCCAGTACCTCGGCCATCGTGATTTCATCGCCATCGCCACAGCCGGCGGCCCAGTTGGCCACGATCGCCAGGCACGCGTAGTCCAATCTGAGCTCGCGTGCGAGGCTGGCCTCGGGCATGCCGGTCATGCCGACCAGATCACAGCCGTCACGCCGCATCCGCCCAATTTCCGCATTGGTTTCCAGTCGCGGGCCCTGCGTGGCGCCGTAGCAGCCGCCATCGTGCAGGCGCACGCCGGTGACTTTCGCCGCGGCCAATACCTTGCTGCGCAGCATCGGCGTGTACGGATGACCGAAGTCCACGTGCAGGACCTCGCTGCCGGGCTCTTCACTCAGCGTCGAGATACGGCCCCAGGTGTAGTCGATCAGCTGGTCCGGGCAGGCCAGCACGCGCGGACCGCAGTGCTCGGTGATGCCGCCCACGGTGTTGAGGGCGAGCACGCGGGTGGCACCGATCTGTTGCAGTGCGGCAAGGTTGGCGCGGTAGTTGATCTTGTGCGGCGGCAGCGAATGGCCTTCGCCATGCCGGGCCAGGAACGCCACGCGTTGGCCCAGCAGCGTCCCGACCCGGATCGGACCGGACGGGGTGCCGTAGCGCGTTTCGACCTGGTGGCTGCTGACATCATCCAGCTGGGCCAGTTTGTAGACGCCGGTGCCGCCGATGACGGCCAGTGAAATCGCTTCCATCATTCCTTCATCGCGTAGATGGCCGGCACGCAGCGCAGCGTTTCGTTGACGTCCATGCCGAACCCGAACACGTAGCGGTCCGGCAGGTCGATGCCGGCGTAGTCGGCCTTGACGTCCGGCAGCGCGCGGTCGTGCTGCTTGACCGTCAGCGCGGCGATGCGCACGTCGGTGGCGCCCTGCTCCAGGCACCAGGTGCGCACGCCCTGCAGGGTGTAGCCCTCGTCGAGGATGTCATCGACCAGCAGCACCCGGCGGCCAAACAGCGCGGTGGCCGGCTTGTGCTTCCACACCAGGTCGCCGCCGGTGGTTTCGCCGCGGTAACGGGTGGCATGCAGGTAATCGAACTGCACGTCCTGGCCGCGCGCGCCAAGCTCCAGCGCAAGCTGGCCGGCGAACGGCAGCGCGCCGTGCATGATCGACAGGAACAGCGGCACTTCGCCCTTGTAATCGCGCGCGATGGCGTCGGCGATGGCGGCGATGGCCGTGTCGATGGTGGGACGGTCGACCAGCAGGTCGGCCTGGGCCAGGGCCTGGGAAATGGTGAGGTTGGGCATCAGACGGTTCTTCCAAGGGTGTCAAGCAAACGGGATTGGGTGGTGCCATGGCGGGTGTCGGCCAGCAGGCCGTCCCAGCCAAGCGCGCCGCGACCGATCAGACCGATCAGCGCAGCGGTGTTGAGGGTGCGCGGCTGGACCGCGCGCAGCGATTCTTCGACCAGCTCGGGGTGGCAGACCAGCACCACGTCGCAGCCGGCATCCAGGTGCGCATCCACGCGCGCCTTGACCCCGCCGGCCGAGAACGAGGCGGCCATGCCGATGTCATCGGAGAACACCACGCCGCGGAAGCCCATTTCTTCGCGCAGAATCTGCTGGATCCAGCGCGGCGAATAGCCGGCCGGTTCCGGCGCGACCTGCGGGTAGACCACATGGGCCATCATCACCGCATCGGCGCCGGCGTCGATGCCGGCCGCGAACGGCACCAGGTCCAGCGCACGCAGCGCGTCCAGCGTGCGCGGGTCGGAGGCATCGTCCACATGGGTGTCTTCGCGCACCGTGCCATGGCCGGGGAAGTGTTTCAGGGTGGCGGCCATGCCGACGCTGTGCATGCCGTCGATGTAGGCGCGGGTAAAGGCGGCCACCACCTGCGGATCGGCGCTGAAGGCGCGGTCGCCGATGGCGAGGTTGCCACGCCCCAGGTCGACCACCGGGGCGAAGCTCAGGTCCACGCCACTGGCGCGTACCTCGCTGGCCATCAGCCAGGCGTGCTGGGTGGCCAGCGCCAGGGCGGCCTGCGGGTCCTGCCGGTACAGGGCATCGAAGCCCTGCAGCGGCGGCAGCGCGCTGTAACCCTCGCGGAAGCGCTGCACGCGGCCGCCTTCCTGGTCCACGCAGATCAGCTGCGGGCGTGGTGCGGCGGCGCGGATCGCCGCGGACAGCTCGGCGACCTGCTGGCGCGAGCCGAAGTTGCGCTTGAACAGGATGACGCCGGCCACGGCGTCGTGCTGCAGCCAATCGCGCTCCTGGGCGGTGAGTTCGGTCCCGGCAACGCCGATCACGAGCATGGTCGATCTCCAATACGGGGCGCCATGATGGCGCACCGCCGCATTGTCGCAGAACCCGCGCGCGCTAGGCCACGACTGCCGGTCGCCGCGGATTCACCTAGGCGCAGCCGTCCGGGCCGCAGTGGGCCCCGTCGGCCGCAGCGGCGGCATCGGGCGTCGCCGCGGCGATCTCGCGCAATGCCTGCGCGAAGCCCTCCGGCGGCTGGGCGCCCTGGATGGCGTAGCGGTCATCGACCACGAAGGTCGGCACCGACTGGATGCCCATGGCCTGGGCCTGGGCCAGCTGGGCCTGGATCTCCTCCAGGCCCTCGTCGCCGGCCAGCAGCGCGGTGACCCGCTCGGCCGGGATCCCGCCCGCGGCGGCGGCGTCGATCAGGGTCTGCGCGTCGGCGAGGTTGCGGCCTTCGACGAAGTGGGCACGGAACAGCGCCTCGCCCACCGGGCCCTGCACGCCTTCACGCCCGGCCAGCCACAGCACGCGGTGCGCCGGCAGCGTGGTCACCCGCACCTGGCCCTGGTCGAAGTCCATCGGCAGGCCCTCGGCACGCGCGGCGGTCTGGGTCTGGGACAGGATCTGTTCGGTGCGCTCGGCACTGCCGAATTTGGCGGCATAGGCCTGCCGCAGCGGCACCGGCGTGGTGCCCGCATCGGGGTCGAGCAGGAACGGGTACCAGTGCACCTCCACCTGCGGGGCGTCGTCGCCCAGCAGGGCCAGGCCCTGCTGGAAACGGTGCTTGCCGATCCAGCACCAGGGGCATACCACGTCGGACCAGATATCGATTTTCATCCGACCAGACTTTGGGCCGCCCGGGGCGTTTGCAAGGCGGGGCTCAGCCCCGTTCAGCGGCCGACCAGCGCGCGAAGGGATGCGCGGCCAGTGCCAGGTTGTAGTAGCGGACCTGGTCGGTGACCTCGGTGCCGGCCCACTCGGGCAGGTCGATGGCCTGGTCGGCGTGATCCAGCTCGACTTCGGCCACTACCAGCCCGGCGTTCTCGCCGAGGAATTCGTCCACTTCCCAGACCAGGCCGGCGTGATGCACCAGGTGCCGCCGCTTGTCGATCAGCCCGCCCACGCAGAGCGCCAGCAACGCGCGCGCATCCTCCACGGGGATCGGGTAGTCGAACTCCTGGCGGGTGTGCCCGATCTCCCGCGATTTCATGTTGAGGAAGGCCTGCTCGCCCTGGATGCGCACGCGCACCGAGGCCTTCTGTGCGCCGCTCTCCAGCGAGGCGGTGTCGTTGAGATAGCCCTGCGCCATCGGGATCACCGTGTGTGCGGCGGTGCGCCAGCCATCGCCGGTGACGAGGTATTTGCGTTCGATTTCAATGCCCATGCGCACAGTATGCGCGATCGTGGGGAAGCGGCCGAGCCGTGCTTCTATACTGGCGCGCTGCCCTGGAAGGACCCTCGATGAATCAGCTGCTCGCTCCCCTGTTGTTGTCGCTGCTGCCGCTGACCGCAGTGGCCGCCACAGCGCCGACCCACGCGCAGATCGAGGCGTCGATCCTGGCGATGATCGAGGCGGAGAAGACGCCCGCCGCATCCACCCAGGACCTGCTGCTGCACGCCATGTTCACCCCGCGCGGGTTCGAACACGGACCGTGTTTTGCCAGCGCTGCGGTGAGCGGCGCGTTCGAGTGCCTGGTCGGCATGGAGATGGGCATCCGCAACCGCTACCGCATGCTGCGCTTCCTTCCGCAGGGCATGGGCTGGGTGCTGGAAAAAGCGGATGTGCCGGCGCCGGTTCCCCCGCGCGAACGCGCCCGTGAGCTGCTCAGCGAACGCCTCGACGCGCGCGTGGCCACCCTCGCGGACGCGACGGCGCGCGGGCAGATGCGGGCCTTCCAGCAGCGGCTGCAGGTGATTGCGATCGAGGACTGCGAGCTGCGCGACATGGGTGCGGCCGAGATCACCTGCGATGTCACCGCAGGCGATGACACCGAGCGCGGCACCGAGCCGCAGACCTATGTGTTCGATGCACAGGGGCAGTGGCAGAACGCTGCTCCCGATGCCGATCGGTAGGCCACCTCTGGTCTGACCGGCCGCCGATCCGCGGCCGGCGCCAGCGCTTACCGCTTCTCGAATACCGCGATGCTTTCCACGTGCGCGGTGTGCGGGAACATGTCCATCGCACCGGCGCTGACCAGGGTGAAGCCCTGCTCGTTGACCAGGTAGCCGGCATCGCGGGCCAGCGAACCGGGATGGCAGCTTACATAGACGATGCGCTTGAACTGTTTCAACGGCAGCTGCTGCAGCACTTCAATGGCACCCGAACGCGGCGGGTCCAGCAGCAGCTTGTCGAAGCCCTGACGCATCCACGGCGTCTGGCGCTGGTCCTGGGTCAGGTCGGCAGCAAAGAACTGTGCATTGTCCAACCCATTGCGTGCCGCGTTTTCCTTCGCGCGCGCCACCAGCCCGGCCTCCCCTTCCACGCCGACCACTTCGCGTACGGTGCGTGCCAGCGGCAGGGTGAAGTTGCCCAGCCCGCAGAACAGATCGAGCACGCGCTCGTCTGGGCCGGCATCAAGCAGTTCCAGGGCCAGCGCGATCATCTTCACGTTGAGCTTGGCATTGACCTGGATGAAGTCCAACGGGCGGAACGCCAGCTCGACATCCCACGGCGCCAGCTTGAACGACAGCGGCACCTCCGCCGGCCACAGCGGGTGCACCGATTCCACGCCACCGGGCTGCAGCGAAATGGCGAAGCCGTGCTCCTGCCCGAAGGCGGTCCACGCCGCACGGTCGGCATCGCTGAGTGGCTGCATGTGGCGGATGGTGAGCATGATCGCGTCATCGCCGGCGATGAATTCGATCTGCGGGATATCGCGCTTGCCGTCCAGGGTTTCGATGAACGCGGCCATCACCCCGACCTTGCTGCCGATCTCCGGGATCACGGTCAGGCACTGCGACAGGTCGGCGACGAAGCGCGGATCCTGCTCGCGGAAGCCAACCAGGGTCTTGTCCTTCTTCTCCACCCGGCGCACCGAGAACCGGCCCTTGCGACGGTAGCCCCAACTGTCGCCCACCAGCGGCGGCAATACCGTGCCGGGGGTGACATGGCCGATCCGGGTCAGGTTGTCCATCAGCACCCGCTGCTTGGCCACGATCTGCTGCGACTCCTCCAGATGCTGCAGTACGCAGCCGGCGCATACGCCGAAATGCGGGCAGCGCGGCGTCACCCGCTGCGGCGAGGGCTGCAGCACCTCCAGGGTGCGGGCCTCGTCGAAATGGCGGTTGCGGGCCGTCGGTTCAGCGCTGACCACTTCGCCCGGCAGCGCGCCGGTGATGAAGGTGACCTTGCTGCCCTCGCCTTCGCGGCGGGCCACGCCACGGCCATCGTGGCTGAGGTCGAGAATGTCGGTCTGGAACGGCGTACGGTCGAGGCGGGAGCGGGTTCGGGCCACGTGGCAACAGGCTGCGGGCAAAAAGGGTGCGTATTGTCGCAGATACGCAGCGTGGACTGCCAAATGCAGCGCTGGAACCGCTTGCAGCGCGCGCGCGCATGTTTAATATGGCGCATAGCTGACATGGAGGCAGCCCCAAATGCAGATGACCCCGCGGGATCCGATGCCCCGATTCCTGCTCGTCGAGGACGACACCATCAGCCGCGGCTTCTTCAAGGCCGCGCTGGAAACCCTGCCCGCCGAGGTGGACACCGCCGATTCGCTGGCCACGGCCATGGATCGCGCACGCAGCGGCCAGCACGACCTGTGGCTGATCGACGTCAACCTGCCCGATGGCAACGGCACCGAACTGCTTCAGCAACTGCGCCGTTCGCGCCCGGATACGCCGGCGCTGGCGCATACCGCCGACGGCGATACCAGCATCCACGCGCGGCTGCGCGATGCCGGCTTCAGCGAAACGCTGGTCAAGCCGCTCACGGGCGAGCAGCTGCTCAAGGCGGTGCGCCGCGCACTGGTCAACAGCCCCGGCAGCGCGCCGTCGACACTGGGCGGCGGTGCGGAGGCCGAGCGCGAGGACTGGGACGAAATCACCGCCCTGGCCGCGCTGAATGGGCAACGCCACCACCTGATCGCGTTGCGCGAGCTGTTCCTGGCCGAGCTGCCCGGGGTCCGCGATGCGGTCGCCCAGGCCCTGCTGCAGCAGGATGTGCGCGCGCTGCACGGGCAGCTGCACCGGCTCCAGGCCAGCTGTGGTTTTGTCGGCGCGGCGCGGCTGGCCCGCGCAGTGCGGCAGCTGCACCAGGCGCCGCAGTCCAGTGGCGCGCATACGCGGTTCCAGGCGGCGGTGGAATCGTTATTGCATTGAGACCGAGGCCGAGGCAGAGGCAGAGGCAGCCGGGCATGGTCCGGCTCTACCCGGGACAAAGGCAGAGGCAGCCGGGCATGGCCCGGCTCTACCGAGCCGCGCGTAGCTGGGCATGGTCTGGCTCTACCGGGGCGGGGGCGGTCGGGCGTGGTTCTGGGCGCTCGGTCAGCGGCGGCGCGCCAGGTCTTCGAGCATTTCCCAGGATTTGAGCCCACGGCCGCCCAGATGGTGCAGCAGCACCGCGCGCATGCCGCGGCGCAGGCTGGCCAGGTCGTCGGCTCCTGGCTGGCGGTCGTCGGCCAGCGCTAGCAGTGCGCTGCCGGTCGCGGTGCCCCGGCGAGGGTCGGTGCCGCGCTCGCTGAGCAGCCGGCGCGGTCCCTCCTGCGGGTCCAGTTCGTAGCGGGCCGCCGGGTCGATCGGTTCGCCCTCGCTGCCATGGGCCAGATCGAACCCGAACCCGAGCGCTTCGAGCAGGTCACGCTCGAACCGTCGCAGCGTCCAGGCCAGCGGTTCGGCGTCGCGCAGCCGTTGGCGCACCAGGCCGTAATGGTCGTACAGCTCGGGCAGCGGGTCCTGGCGGGGCGCCAGCCGCATGATCAGTTCGTTGATGTAGAAGCCGGCCAGCATCGTCTCGCCGCCGAGTCGTGGCGCCGCATCGAGTGCCTCGGCGCCCCGCAGCTGGGCCAGTTCGCCCCGCTGCACCGCGCTGAAACGGATCCATTGCAGCGGCTGCAGGGCCGCGCGCAGCGCCTGGCTGCGCGGGCTGCTGACGCCACGCGCGAGCAGGCCGAGCCGACCATGCTGTTCGGTCAGCACTTCCACCAGCAGGCTGGTTTCCCGCCAAGCCCGGGCATGCAGCACGAAAGCAGGTTCGTCGTCGATGCGCATGGCTCAGCCGTCAACGGCAGGCGGGGGACAGGCCGGCGGCCGTCGGTGGACGGCACGCCTGCCCGGCTTATTCGTAGCCGAAGGCCTTCAGCGCGGCTTCGTCGTCGGACCAGCCTTCACGCACGCGCACCCAGGTTTCCAGGAACACCTTGGCGCCGAACAGCCGTTCCATCTGCATGCGCGACTTGGCGCCGATGTCCTTCAGGCGGGTGCCGCCCTTGCCGATCACGATGGCCTTCTGGCCTTCGCGTTCGACCCAGATCACCGCGCCGATGCGCAGCAGGTTGCCGTCTTCGACGAAGCGCTCGATCTCCACCGTGGTGGCGTACGGCAGCTCTTCGCCGAGCTGGCGCATCAGCTGCTCACGGACCAGCTCGCCGGCCAGGAAACGCTGGCTGCGGTCGGTGATCTCATCCTCGCCGAACATCGGCGGGGCTTCGGGCAGCAGCTTGAGCAGGTCGCGCACCAGCGCGTCCAGGCCGTTGCGCTTCTGCGCCGAAATCGGGTGCACGGCAGCGAAGCTGCGGCCTTCGGTGACCTGCTGCAGGAACGGCAGCAGCGCGGCCTTGTCCTTCAGCCGGTCGACCTTGTTGACCACCAGCACCACCGGGATGCCGGAGTCGCTGAGCACGTTGAAGGCCAGGGTGTCCTCCTCGTCCCAGCGGCCGGCTTCGATCACCAGCATGCCCGCGTCCACGCCTTCCAGCGAGCCGCGCGCGGCGCGGTTCATCACCCGGTTCATGGCGCGCTTCTGCACGCGGTGCAGGCCGGGCGTGTCCACCAGCACCAGCTGCCCTTCCGGGTAGCTGGCGATGCCGAGCAGCCGGTGCCGCGTGGTCTGCGGGCGGTTGGAGACGATGCTGACCTTGGCGCCCACCAGGGCGTTGGTCAGGGTGGATTTGCCGACATTGGGGCGGCCGATGACCGCCACGCTGCCACAATGATGGGGAATTGCTTCGCTCACTTGGAATCCAGTTGCTCGAGGGCGGCCGCAGCCGCCTGTTGTTCGGCCAGCCGTCGCGAGGCACCTTCGCCTTCGGTGCTGACAGCGGGATCGGCTACGCCGCAGCGTACCCGGAAGGTCTTGGCATGATCATCACCCGACTCTGACAGCAGCTCATAGAGCGGCAATGTCTTCTGCCGGGCCTGCAACCATTCCTGCAGGCGGGTCTTGGGGTCTTTTTCGGGCTTGCCGGTGGCCGGCAGCGCATCCATCGAGGGGCCGAACCAGGGCAGCACGACGCTCTGGCAGGCGTGGAAGCCGGCGTCCAGGTAGATCGCGGCCACGACCGCCTCAAGCGCATCGGCCAGGATCGAGTCGCGGCGGTGCCCGCCGGTCTTCATCTCACCCGGCCCCAGGATGAGCCGGTCGCCCAGCGCCAGGGAGCGGGCGATCACCGCCAGCGCGCCTTCGCGTACCAGCTCGGCGCGGGCACGGGTCAGCGCGCCCTCGTCGGCCTTGGGCCAGCGCTGGTACAGTGCCTGGGCCACCATCATGTTGACGATGCTGTCGCCGAGGAACTCCAGCCGCTCATTGTTGGGCGTGCCGGCACTGCGATGCGTCAGGGCCTGCTGGAGCAGGCCCGGATCCTGGAAGGGGTGGCCGACAGGGTCACCGCGTTGGAAAGTCTTAGTCGACACCGTTGAGGGTCAATTCCTGGTTCGTATCAAATTTGCCAACCACATCGAGGTTGCCGATCAGTTCGCGGCGGACCTCATAGTTGACCTTCATGTTCCAGCCACCGCTGACGCGGTCGAATTTCACGTTGGCCGGCTTCACGTTTTCCGAGTAGCTGATGTACAGCCGCTTGAAGAACATGTCCTGCACGCGGGCCGGCTCCATGTTGCCCACGCCCGGCTCCTTGGCCAGGCTCTTGAGCGCCGAGCGGACCGCGTAGTACTCCTGGTACATCGGGAACAGCTTCATGCCCACGTACAGGCCGAAACCCACCACGATCAGGACCACCAGGAACGAGGTCAGGGTCATGCCACGCTGCGTGTTCATCGTCTTCATTGCGTTCTCCCCAGATACGCTTGTGTGATGGATCAATTGATGCTCGAGCCGATCCGCGAGGGCTCGAAACCGTCCTTGCAGAACCAGCCCGAGCAGTTCAGCCAGATCAGGAACGCCTTGCCGCGCAGGTTCTCCTCCGGCAGCAGGCCCCAGAAGCGGCCGTCATCGCTGTTGTCGCGATTGTCGCCCATCACCAGGTACTTGCCAGCCGGCACGGTCCACTGGCCTTCGCCACGCGGATAGTCGGTCTCCAGCACGGTGTGGGTACGGCCCGGCAGGTGCTCGACCAGCAGCGAGCTGCCCTCGCCCTGGCCGCGATGGCCGGCGTACAGGCCCTTGTTGTCGTACTTGAGCGGCTCGCCGTTGAGGATCAGGCCGTTGCCCTGGAACACGATCTGGTCGCCCGGGATGCCGATCACCCGCTTGATGAAATTCTCGCCCTTGGCCGGATCGGTGTCCGAATGGCCCGGGAAGTGGAACACCACCACGTCGCCGCGCTTGGGCTCGCCCAGCGGCACGATCTTGGCGTTGTTCAACGGCAGGCGCAGGCCATAGGAGAACTTGTTGACCAGGATGAAATCGCCGATCAGCAGGTTGGGCATCATCGAGCTGGACGGGATCTTGTACGGCTCGGCGATGAAGCTGCGCACCACCAGCACGATCGCCAGCACCGGGAAGAACGCCCGGGCGTAGTCGACCATCACCGGCTCGGTGTCCAGCAGGCCGGCGCGCTGGGCGCGGCGCTTGGCGAAGTAGAGCTTCTCGCCGAGCAGGATCAGGCCCGAGGCCAACGTCAATACGACCAGGAGGATCTCAAACAATTTCATGCAGTGTCCTTGGGAACGATTGCAGCGGTGCGGGGGGTGGATCCCTGCGCGCCCGGCGACACCGTCCGGTGCCGCCTGCCGCCGCCGGGAACGCCATCCGGCCTTACTTGTCCATCTGCAGCACGGCCAGGAAGGCTTCCTGCGGGATTTCCACGCGGCCGACCTGCTTCATGCGCTTCTTGCCTTCCTTCTGCTTCTCGAGCAACTTCTTCTTGCGCGAAACGTCGCCACCATAGCACTTGGCCAGCACGTTCTTGCGCATGGCCTTGACCGTGGTGCGGGAGATGATCTGCGAGCCGACGGCGGCCTGGATGGCCACGTCGAACTGCTGCCGGGGGATCAGCTCCTTCATCTTTTCGCACAGCTCGCGGCCGCGGCGGTCGGCGTGGCTGCGGTGCACGATCAGCGACAGCGCGTCGACCTTGTCGCCGTTGATCAGCACGTCCACGCGGACGAACGGGCCGGCATCGAAGCGCACGAAGTGGTAGTCCAGCGAGGCGTAGCCACGGCTGACCGACTTCAGCTTGTCGAAGAAGTCCAGCACCACTTCGGCCATCGGCAGCTCGTAGCTGATCTGCACCTGGCTGCCCAGGTAGTTGATGCCGATCTGGCTGCCGCGCTTTTCTTCGCACAGCTTGATGATGTTGCCGATGTACTCCTCGGGGGTGAGCACGTTGGCGCGGATGATCGGCTCGCGGATCTCCTGCACATGGTTCACCGGCGGCAGCTTGGCCGGGTTGTCCATGTTGATGATGCTGCCGTCGGTCTTGAGCACCTCATAGACCACGGTCGGCGCGGTGCTGATCAGGTCCAGGTTGTACTCGCGCTCCAGGCGTTCCTGCACGATTTCCATGTGCAGCATGCCGAGGAAGCCGCAGCGGAAGCCGAAGCCCATCGCCTCGGAGCTTTCCGGCTCGAAACGCAGCGCGGCATCGTTCAGGCGCAGCTTGTCCAGCGCTTCGCGCAGGTCCGGGTAGTCTTCGGCATCGACCGGGAACAGGCCGGCGAACACGCGCGGCTGCATTTCCTGGAAGCCCGGCAGCGGGGTGGACGCCGGATCGGCGGCCAGGGTCAGCGTGTCGCCGACCGGCGCGCCATGCACGTCCTTGATGCTGGCCGTCACCCAGCCCACTTCACCGGCACCCAGCGTCGGCAGCACCTTGCGCTTGGGGGTGAACACGCCGACGTTGTCGACCTGGTGGTTGCGTCCCGTGGACATCACCTGCAGCTTGTCGCCGGCCTTGATCTGGCCCTGCATCACGCGCACCAGCGAGACCACGCCCAGGTAGTTGTCGAACCACGAGTCGATGATCAGCGCCTGCAGTTTGTCGGTATCGCGCGGCACCGGCGGCGGAATGCGATGCACGATCGCCTCCAGCACATCCACCACGTTCAGGCCGGTCTTGGCACTGACCGCCACCGCGTCGGTGGCATCGATGCCGATCACCGCCTCGATCTCGGCCTTGGCCCGTTCGATGTCGGCGGTGGGCAGGTCGATCTTGTTGATCACCGGCACCACTTCCAGACCCTGTTCCACCGCCGTGTAGCAGTTGGCGACCGACTGCGCTTCCACGCCCTGGGCCGCATCGACCACCAGCAGCGCGCCTTCGCAGGCGGCTAGCGAGCGGCTGACTTCATAGGAGAAGTCGACGTGCCCGGGGGTGTCGATGAAGTTCAGGTGGTAGGTCTGGCCGTCTTTGGCGACATACGGCAGCGAGACCGACTGGGCCTTGATGGTGATGCCACGCTCGCGCTCGATCGGGTTGGAGTCGAGCACCTGCGCCTCCATTTCGCGGGCCTGGAGGCCGCCGCAAAGCTGGATGATGCGATCGGCCAGCGTGGACTTGCCGTGGTCGACGTGGGCGATGATGGAGAAGTTGCGGATGAACCGCATCGAATCAGAAGACATAGGTGGCGGCGGCGCGTCGCGTCGTCAGGATGACTGCGGATTATCGCATGGCCGGCCCGGTCCCGCGTGGGCCATTGCGCGAATGACGTGAATGGCGCCCGAAAACGACCGGGCCCGCCGAAGCGGGCCCGGAGACGTAACGTTGGCGGGGATTTACTGCCCGGCCTTGACCGGAACGAAGGCGCTGTTGCCATTGGCGCGGATCAGCAGCATGACCACATCGCCCTTGCTGTAACCGGCCAGCGCCTTGTTCAGCGCGGCCACGCTCCCGACCGGGGTACGCCCGACCTGCAGCACCACCATGCCCGGCGAAAGGCCGGCATCGCGCGCCGACTGGCCATTTACCCGGGTGACCCGCACGCCTTCGCCCGAGGACAACCCCAGCTGCTGGCGCTGCGGCGCGGTCAGGTCGACTACCTCCAGCCCCAACAAGGCGTTGGCGCCGGTCTCCGGCTTGGCCACTTCGGCCGCCGGACGGTCCGGGCCGCGCTCGGCATCCTCGGCCAGTTCGGTCAGGGTCGCGGTGATCTCGCGCTCCTTGCCATCGCGCAGCACGTTGATGCGCACCTTGGTACCCGGCGGCAGCGCACCGATCAACGGGGGCAGATCGCTGGAAACATTGATCGGCGTGCCATTGACCGAGCGGATGACATCGCCCACTTCCAGCCCGGACTTGGCGGCAGCACTGCCGGGGACAAGCTGGTTGACCAGGGCACCGCGGCTGTCGGGCAGCTTGAAGCCCTGCGCCACATCGGCGGTGACCGCCCCGACCATCGCGCCCAGCTGGCCACGGGTGACCCGGCCGCTCTTCTTGATCTGCTCGACCGCGCCCATGGCCAGGTCGATCGGGATCGCGAAGCTGATGCCCATGTAGCCACCGGAGGCGGAGAAGATCTGCGAGTTGATGCCGACCACTTCGCCGCGGGTATTGAGCAGCGGACCGCCCGAATTGCCCTGGTTGATGGCCACGTCGGTCTGGATGAACGGCACGTAGCGCTGGTCCGCGCCGCCGGTGCTGCGCCCCACCGCGCTGACCACGCCGGCGGTGACCGAGTGGTCCAGGCCGAACGGCGAACCGATCGCCACCACCCACTGGCCCGGCTTGAGCGTGTTGGAGTCGCCCACGCGCACGGTCGGCAGGTTCCTGCCGTCGATCTTGAGCAGCGCCACGTCGTACTGCTGGTCGCTGCCGATCACTTTGGCGGTGAACTCGCGGCGGTCGCCAAGCTTGACCTTCACTTCGCTGGCATCGGCGACCACGTGGTAGTTGGTCAGCACGTAGCCGTCGGCGGAGATGATGAAGCCCGAGCCCATGCCGCGGCCCTGGATGCGCGGACTGTCGTCCTGGCCACCGGGGCCCTGCCCCGGCATCTGGAAATCGGGGCCGAAGAAGCGGCGGAAGAACTCGGGCATCTCATCGTCGCCCCCCGGGCCCATGCCGCGGGCCTGGCGGTTGCTGCGCACGATGGTGGTTTCGACGTTGACCACGCCAGGACCCACCTGTTCCACCAGGTTGGTGAAGTCCGGCAGGCCGCTGACCAGTTGCGGAGCAGGCGCGCGCGGTGCTGCGGCAGGGGTGGCAACAGCGGATGCGGTCGGGGCCGGTGCCTGGGCGCAGGCCATCAGCGGCAGGGTCAGGGCCAACAGGGTCATGGCCTGGGTACGCATGCGTGGGGTCATCAGACTCGAGCCTCCGGGTCAGTAAGCAGGGAAAAGGACAGCGTTCCGGCCGAACGGCCGGGCGCAGGGGAGATCGGGGAGGGAAACGCGGTGGCGCTCAGTCGCGGTGCCTGCGCGGGGTCGGCACGCTCGGTTCGGATTCCTGCAGGCGCGGCTCGAAGGGATAGAACGCGGCCTGCGGCTCCTGCGTGGAGAAACTGGCATTGAGTGCACCGCCGGCCGGGGCCAGGGTGGAGCGCGGCCACGGTTTGGCCTGCAGGCTGGCGACGTCACCGAACGGCAGCTGGCGGGGCGTCGCCGTAGCATGGGCGGCAGCGGGCGGCAGGGTCGGGGCCAGCGGCGCCTGGCTGGCCAGCGCGCGCTGCGGCTCGGCGCTGCGCGCGGCGGCGCTGCGGGCAACCTGCTGGGTGCGGGTGGCGCTGGCCCGGCGTGCTGCGGCCACGTCCTGGCGGCGACTGGCGGCAGCAACCGCAGCGGCCGGGGCCGCGGCCATCGCCACGGCCGCTTCCACCGGTGCTGCGGGGGTCGCCGGAGCAGCCTTGGGGAGTTCGGCCTGGCTGGCAATGATGGTGGTGGTCGGCGGATCCAGCGGGGCCTGGCTGGGCAGTTGTTCGCGGGTCATGAACATCGCCACGGCCGCCACCGAGGCGGCCAAGGCCGCGCCACCGCCCCAGCGGCGCCAGCCACGGCGGGTTTCACGGGAACGCGCGGTGGCTGCGGGCGCCAGCGGCGCCGGTTCAGCGGCAACCGCGCCACGCACGCGCTCGGCGAAATCCAGCGGTGCCGGCGCGCAGGCCTGGCCACGCAGCACGTCGCCCAGCAACTGCCAACGCTCGTGGCAGCCGGCCAGGGCGTCGTCGTGCTCGAGCCGGCGCAGCATGAAGCGCGCTTCGTCAGCGGACAGCGCGCCATCGATCAGCGCCGACAGCTGCTGGCGATTGTGGTCATCGAGTTTGTCCGGCGCAGCGCCGGTGGATCCAGGGTTGTTCATGTGGTGGCTCATACGCGGCTCTTCTCGCGGGTGGCACTGCCGACATCCAGCAGTGGCCGAAGTTCAGTGTCGATCGCTTCGCGGGCGCGGAAAATCCGCGAGCGCACGGTGCCGATCGGGCACCCCATCTTCTGCGCGATGTCTTCGTAGCTCAGCCCGTCCACCTCGCGCAGGGTGATGGCCGATCGCAGTTCCTCCGGCAGCGCCGATACCGCCTTCATCACTGTCTGCTCCAGCTCCTGGCGCATCAACTCCCGTTCGGGCGTGTCGGTGTCGCGCAGCCGGGTGCCGCTGTCGAACTGTTCGGCATCGCCAATGTCGATGTCATCGGTGGGTGGGCGGCGGTTGTGGGCAGCAAGGTGGTTTTTGGCAGTGTTCACGGCAATCCGGTGCAACCAGGTATAGAACTGGGCGTCGCCACGGAAACTGCCGATCGCGCGATACGCGCGGACGAACGTGTCCTGGGCGACGTCCTGACACTCACTCCAGTCGGCGATGTAGCGCCCGATCAGTGCAATGATCCGATGCTGGTACTTGCGCACCAGGACATCGAAGGCCGCACTCTCGCCGCGCTGCACGCGCCGGACCAGCTCCAGGTCCAGCTCCTGTGGTGTTTCAACCTCGGCCATGTGGGGCCGCACTCCTGTCAGCCCGACCAACGTCGAGCAATGAGACTGCCAATCCCGGGAAAAGTTCAGCGACCGATCACACGACGCCGCACCAGCTTTTAACCACCGTTCCGTTAAGGTTCCCGTTCACGGCAATGATCCGGGCCTTCCCCTCCTCCAGCTATAGGGATTTGACGGGGAGGAAACAACCTCTGGATCATAGCCCCCTTCTCCATACACAACCGGATGGAACGTCCCCATGCTTTCAGGCTTCGATGGGCTTCGCTTCTCACATTGGCACCCGCAGATCCGTGATGATGGTGTCGTGGTGCTCAGCCTCGACCGCCAGGACAGCAGCGTCAACGCGATGTCCCAGGACGTGTTGCTGGAACTGGGCGACCTGATCGAACGCATCGCGATGGACCCGCCCAAGGCGGTGGTGATCCAGTCGATCAAGCCGGCCGGGTTCATCGCCGGTGCCGACCTGAAGGAGTTCCAGGAGTTCGACCGACGCGGCACCGTCAACGACGCCATCCGCCGCGGCCAGAGCACCTACCAGAAATTGGCCGAGCTGCCCTGTCCGACCGTCGCGGCGATCCACGGCCATTGCCTGGGCGGCGGCACCGAGCTGGCGCTGGCCTGTCGTTACCGCGTGGCGTCCAACGATGCCTCCACCCGCATCGGCCTGCCGGAGACCCAGCTGGGCATTTTCCCGGGCTGGGGCGGCAGCTCGCGCCTGCCGCAGCTGGTGGGCGCACCCGCGGCGATGGACATGATGTTGACCGGGCGCACCCTGTCGGCCTCGGCGGCGCGCGGAATCGGCCTGGTCGACAAGGTCGTGGCCCCGGCGGTGCTGCTGGATACGGCCGTGGCACTCGCACTGACCGGTACCACCCGCCCGTTCAAGCAGCGCGCCACCGCCTGGGCCACCAATACCTGGCTGGCGCGCAAGCTGCTGGCCCCGCAGATGGCCAAGCAGGTCGCCCGCAAGGCACGCAAGGAGCACTACCCGGCCCCGTACGCGCTGATCAACACCTGGGCGCGCACCGGTGGCAGCCCGATCCAGACCCGCCTGGATGCCGAGCGTCGCGCGGTGGTGAAGCTGGCCAGCACCCCGACCGCGCGCAACCTGATCCGCATCTTCTTCCTCACCGAACGCCTCAAGGCACTCGGTGGCAAGGACCACGGCATCCGCCACGTACACGTGGTCGGTGCCGGCGTGATGGGCGGCGACATCGCCGCGTGGTCGGCCTTCAAGGGCTTCAACGTGACCCTGCAGGATCGCGAGCAGCGCTTCATCGATCCGGCGATGGAACGCGCCCAGGCGCTGTTCGCCAAGAAGGTGAAGGACGACAGCAAGCGCCCGGCCGTGGCCGCCCGCCTCAAGGCCGACCTTGCCGGCGAAGGTGTCGCGCTGGCCGACCTGGTGATCGAGGCGATCATCGAAGACCCGCAGGCCAAGCGTTCGCTGTACCAGACGCTGGAGCCGAAGATGAAGGCCGATGCGCTGCTGACCACCAACACCTCCTCGATCCCGCTGATCGAACTGCGCGACCACATCGAACGTCCGGCGCAGTTCGCCGGCCTGCACTACTTCAATCCGGTCGCGCAGATGCCGCTAGTGGAAATCATCCATCACGACGGCATGGCGCCGGAAACCGAGCGCCGCCTGGCCGCGTTCTGCAAGGCGCTGGGCAAGTTCCCGGTGCCGGTGGCCGGCACCCCCGGCTTCCTGGTCAACCGCGTGCTGTTCCCGTACATGCTCGAAGCCGCCACCGCGTATGCCGAAGGCATTCCCGGCCCGGTGATCGACAAGGCCGCGGTGAAGTTCGGCATGCCGATGGGCCCGATCGAACTGCTCGACACCGTTGGCCTGGACGTCGCCGCCGGCGTGGGCAAGGAACTGGCCCCGTTCCTGGGCCTGCAGATTCCGGCCGCGTTGCAGACCGTCGAGCAGGGCAAGCGCGGCAAGAAGGATGGCCAGGGCATCTACAAGTGGGAGAACGGCCGCGCGCAGAAACCGGACGTGCCGTCCGGCTACGACGCCCCGGCCGACCTCGAAGACCGCCTGATCCTGCCGCTGCTCAACGAAGCGGTGGCGTGCCTGCACGAGGGCGTCGTCGCCGATGCCGACCTGCTCGATGCCGGCGTGATCTTCGGCACCGGTTTCGCGCCCTTCCGCGGCGGCCCGATCCAGTACATCCGCGCCACCGGTGCCGACGCGCTGGTGGAACGCCTGAAGGTGCTGCAGCAGCGCCACGGCGATCGCTTCGCACCGCGCCCGGGCTGGGACGATGCCGTGTTGCGCGAGCCGGTGATCTGAGTTTCCCGCCGATAGAAATGCAATGACGACGCCACCGAAAGGTGGCGTTGTTGTTTGTGGTTTCTCCCCAAAACGGATTTAACGTTCGCAGCCAAGGTGCTCCGTGCACCATGCTTTTCCATGGCGACCCGCCAACTGTCGAGGGCGGGGGCGTGTGGGGGCGCGGGACCGTCACACGCCATGGATGGCGTGTGCGAGCCCCCAGGGATGGGTTTACGGCGTGTCCCGCGCACCCACACGCCCCCGCCCAGCCAACGGGCAGGTGGCGCTTCCGCCTTCCGCCAGCACTGGGCACTACCCGCGTTTCATCGCAACAACCTGTTGCCCTGATGAGGCGTACAGCCCACCCGCCTGCATGCCATCCTGCACCCCTGCCCACGCCAGCGAGAAAGCCCGCATGACGACGATCATTGCTCCCCGCGTCCACGACATCGGCGGCCTGCAGGTGCGCCGCGCCGTGCCGACCCTGCAGGCGCGCAGCGTCGGCCCGTTCGTCTTCGTCGACCAGATGGGCCCGGCCATCCTCGCCCCCGGCACCGGCATCGACGTCCGCCCGCACCCGCACATCGGCCTGGCCACCGTCACCTTCCTCTGGTCTGGTGCCATCGGCCACCGCGACACCCTCGGCTCGGACCAGGTCATCCGCCCCGGCGACGTCAACTGGATGACCGCCGGCCGCGGCATCGCCCATTCCGAACGCACCCCGCCGCCGGAACGCGAACACGACCACCCCATCCACGGCATGCAGACCTGGCTGGCCCTGCCCAGAAGCGCCGAAGAAACCGACCCGGCCTTCTACCACCATGCCGCCGCCACCCTGCCCCAGCAGCGCCGTGACGGCGCCTGGCTGCGCATCATCGCCGGCCGCGCCTATGGCGAAGAATCCCCGGTGAAGGTCTTCGCCGACACCCTCAACGTGGCCATCGACCTGGACCCGGACGCGGAGATCGACCTGGACACCGGACATGTCGAACGCTCGCTTTACATCCTCGAAGGCGAGGCGCAACTGGACGGCATCGACGTGCCCGCCCAGCACCTGATCATTCCCGAACACAACGCGCGCGGCCGCCTGCGTGCCAAGACCCCGGTCAAGGCGATGCTCATGGGCGGCGAACCGCTCGATGCCCCCCGTCACCTGTGGTGGAATTTCGTCTCCAGCTCGCAGGAACGCATCGAACAGGCCAAACACGACTGGGAAGCCGGCCGTTTCGGCAGCATTCCCGGCGACGACAAGGAATTCATTCCCCTGCCAACGTATTGACCGCCCACCGTTCGTCGGCACCTTGACGCCACGCTCACCCCGATGAATCGCGATTCAGCTACGGTCTGCCTGCCCGACCCGGGCATCTGGTGGAGAACGATCGATGAGCATGGGCAAACGTCTGGCCGCGGAGTTCCTCGGCACATTCTGGTTGGTCTTGGGTGGCTGCGGCAGCGCTGTGCTGGCGGCCAAATTCGGCGGTGATGGCAATCCTCTCGGCATCGGCTTCCTCGGTGTCGCCCTGGCCTTCGGCCTGACCGTCCTCACCGGTGCCTACGCGTTCGGCCACGTGTCCGGCGCGCACTTCAATCCGGCGGTCAGCGTCGGCCTCTGGGCCGGCGGCCGCTTCCCCGGCCGCGACCTGCTGCCCTACATCGTCGCCCAGGTCCTGGGCGGCGTGCTGGCCGGCTTCATCCTGCTGCAGATCGCCTCCGGCGCGCCCGGCTTCGCCATCGATGGCAGCCAGGCCGGCGCGTTCGCCAGCAACGGCTACGCCGCCCTGTCGCCCGGCGGCTACAGCGTCGCCGCCGCGTTCCTGTGCGAAGTGGTGCTCACCGCCTTCTTCCTGGTGGTCATCATGGGCGCCACCCACGGCCGCGCCCCGGCCGGCTTCGCCCCCATCGCGATCGGGCTGGCGCTGACCCTGATCCACCTGATCAGCATCCCGGTGACCAACACCTCGGTGAATCCGGCGCGTTCCACCGCCGTGGCGGTGTTTGCCGGCAGTGGCGCGCTCGGCCAGCTGTGGCTGTTCTGGGTGGCCCCGCTGCTGGGCGGTCTGATCGGGGGCATCGCCTACAAATGGATCGGTGCCGAGCCGCGCTGACCGGCAACGGCCGGGGACCGGTTGTACGGCCCCCGGCCGTTTTGTATCACTTGACACGGTTATTTGTAGATCCAGTCACATTCCGTTAAGGTCGAGATCACCACGCCGTCACCTGGCGATGGACGCTTCCGGGGCGCGCATGGGGAAATGCGCAACGTCGGCCAGGGATGTCTGCGGCCACCGGAATCGTCCGCCAGGCGAACGTGCGGCCATTCCGACCTTGGGGGAACCAATGAACATCCTGCGCGCTGCCCTGTGCCTGAGCCTGTCGTTGTCCGCTGCGGCCGCGTCGGCCCAGTCGCCGACCGAATGTCCGTCCCTTCCCGCCAGCAGCGGCCTGAAATGGCAGCAGCAGGCACAGACCGATTTCCTGCTGTGCAAGGCCATTACCGGCGACGGTCGTGAAGTCCTCAGCCTGATACTCAGTGCGCGCAATCCGGACCTGCCGCTGAGCCGTCCGCTGCGCCAGGAAAAGGGTCTGTTTGCCGGGGAATCGCTGTACTGGTACCAGCCCGACCTGGGCGGCCAGCAACCGCCGGGCTACGAAAACCGCCGGATCACGGTGGTCAAGTTCGACAAGAACCGCTACGCGCAGATTTCCCTGTATGCCGGAGATGCGCAGGAGCTGGGGTCGCTGCAGACGCTGACCCAGGGAATGAACCTGACGCCGACCGCGGTTGCCGCAGGGCGCTGAGCAGGATGGGGATGACGTCGCCATCCCCGCGCTTCACCCACGATTCCAGCTTCACCCGTAGCGCCGAGGCGGGCTCGGCGCGTGGTGTCATCCTGCCCTGCTGCGGCCCTGCCGCTGCACGCGATGGCTACACCGGAACGGGAAGCAGCCGAGCATCGCTCGGCTCTACCCTTGTGTCGGTGCCGTCAGAAGCGGCCTTCCTGGAAATCGACGAAGGCCTGCATCAGTTCCTGCCGGGTGTTCATCACGAACGGACCATGGCGCACCACCGGTTCACGCAATGGGCGCCCGGCCACCAGGATCAAACGCGCCCCCTCGGCACCGGCCTGCAGCTGGAGCCGCTCGCCGCCGCCCAGCACCGCCAGTTCCTGACGCGCCACGGGACGCGCATCCTCGCCCTGCCCCACCGTCAACCCACCCTCGAAAACGTAGGCGAACGCGTTGTGCCCTTCGGGCAGCGTGTAGTCCCAGCGCGCGTCTGCGGCCAGGGTGATGTCCAGGTAGACCGGATCGGTCGCCGGCTGCACGATCGGCCCGGTCACCTCGCCGACCTGCCCGGCAATCACCTTCACCTGCACGCCCGCGGCCGGGGTGGCGACCGGAATGCGCTCGGGCGCGAATTCCTGGTACTTCGGCTCGGTCATCTTGTCGCGCGCAGGCAGGTTCACCCACAGCTGGAAGCCGCGCATCTGCCCGGATTCCTGCTCGGGCATCTCCGAATGCACCAGCCCGCGTCCGGCGGTCATCCACTGCACGCTGCCCGGAGTAAGCAGGCCTTCGTTGCCGTGGTTGTCCTTGTGCCGCATGCGTCCGTCGAGCATGTAGGTGACGGTCTCGAAGCCGCGGTGCGGGTGGCTGGGGAAGCCGGCGATGTAATCCTCGGCACGGTCGGTGCCGAATTCGTCGAGCAGCAGGAACGGGTCCAGGTCGGGCAGCGACGGGCCGCCGATCACGCGCGTCAGGCGTACGCCGGCACCGTCGGAGGTGGCCATGCCACGGATGGTGCGCTGCACGCGCACGGGGGTCGGGCTGCTCATCTGAACTCCAGCAAGAAGGTCTCCAGCCCACAAGATGGGCGCGCACGGCCCGGGGGCCAACCGCCACGGCCGCAACCGATTGTTCCAGCGGCAGCGTTCGCACGCCGTGCAGACCGGCCGCGGCACCGGTGCATGGCCGTGCCGGTGCGTCGATCACGTTGCGACCTACGACCAAAGTACTAGCAGCAAGCCACCGCCTTTGCATTGACCCCGCCGGTGCCAGGGCAGACTCTTACGACGATCTCCAGGGAGACGCAATCTCATGAAAGGTTTTTCCAAGCTCGGCTGGGCAGCGCTCGCGCTGCTCGGTGCGTTCTGTCTGGGCGTGGTCGCACTGCGCCGTGGCGAACAGATCAACGCGTTGTGGATCGTGGTCGCCGCGGTGTCGATCTACCTGATCGCCTACCGCTTCTACAGCCTGTTCATCGCCGACAAGGTGATGCAGCTCGACCCGACCCGGGCCACCCCGGCGGTGCTCAACAACGATGGCCTGGACTATGTCCCGACCAACAAGCACGTGCTGTTCGGCCACCACTTCGCCGCCATCGCCGGTGCCGGTCCGCTGGTCGGTCCGGTGCTCGCCGCACAGATGGGCTACCTGCCCGGTCTGCTGTGGCTGGTGGTCGGCGTGGTGCTGGCGGGGGCGGTGCAGGACTTCATGGTCCTGTTCATCTCCAGCCGCCGCAACGGGCGCTCGCTGGGTGACCTGGTGCGCGAGGAAATGGGCCAGGTGCCCGGCACCATCGCGCTGTTCGGCGCGTTCCTGATCATGATCATCATCCTGGCGGTGCTGGCGATGGTGGTGGTCAAGGCGCTGGCCGAGAGTCCGTGGGGCATGTTCACGGTGATTGCGACGATGCCCATCGCGATCATGATGGGCGTGTACATGCGCTACATCCGGCCCGGCAAGATCGGCGAGATCTCGGTGGTCGGGCTGATCCTGCTGCTGGCCGCGATCTGGTTCGGCGGCAAGGTCGCCGCCGATCCGGTGTGGGGCCCGGCCTTCACCTTCACCGGCATCCAGATCACCTGGATGCTGATCGGCTACGGCTTCGTCGCCTCGGTGCTGCCGGTGTGGCTGCTGCTGGCACCGCGCGACTATCTGTCCACCTTCCTCAAGATCGGCACCATCGTGGCGCTGGCGATCGGCATCCTGATCGTGATGCCGGAACTGAAGATGCCGGCGCTGACCCAGTTCGCGGCCAGCGGCGACGGCCCGGTGTGGAAGGGCGGCATGTTCCCGTTCCTGTTCATCACCATCGCCTGCGGCGCCGTGTCCGGCTTCCATGCACTGATCGCCTCGGGCACCACGCCCAAGCTGCTGGCCAATGAGCGCCACATGCGCTACATCGGCTACGGCGGCATGCTGATGGAATCCTTCGTCGCGGTGATGGCACTGGTGGCCGCCTCGATCATCGATCCGGGCATCTACTTCGCCATGAACAGCCCGGCGGCGGTGATCGGTCCGGACGCGGTATCGGCCGCGCACTACATCTCCACCACCTGGGGCTTTGCGATCACGCCCGAGCAGCTGGAAGCCACCGCGCTGGCGATCGGCGAGCCGACCATCCTGCACCGTGCCGGTGGCGCACCGACGCTGGCGGTGGGTATCGCCCAGATCCTGCACCAAGCCATTCCCAGCGGCAGCAACGCGATGATGGCGTTCTGGTACCACTTCGCGATCCTGTTCGAAGCACTGTTCATCCTGACCGCGGTCGATGCCGGTACCCGTGCCGGTCGCTTCATGCTGCAGGACCTGCTGGGCAACTTCGTGCCGGCGCTGAAGAAGACCGAGTCGTGGACGGCGAACATCATCGCCACCGCCGGCTGCGTGGCGCTGTGGGGCTACCTGCTGTACACCGGCGTCAAGGATCCCTTCGGCGGCATCCAGACCTTGTGGCCGCTGTTCGGCATCTCCAACCAGATGCTGGCCGGCATCGCGCTGATGCTCGGAACCGTGGTGCTGTTCAAGATGAAGCGTGATCGCTTTGCCTGGGTGACCGGCGTGCCGGCGGTGTGGCTGCTGATCTGCACCACCTACGCGGGCCTGATCAAGATCTTCGACAAGAACCCGGCCCAGGGCTTCCTGGCCCAGGCGCACAAGTTCCAGGACGCGATCGCCACCGGCACGATCACCGCGCCGGCCAAGAGCCTGGACCAGATGCACCAGATCGTGGTCAACGCCTACGTCAACACCAGCCTGACCGTGCTGTTCCTGTTCGTGGTGTTCTCGATCCTGTTCTATGCGATCAAGACCATCGTGCAGGCGCGACGCACTCCGCAGCGCAGTGACAAGGAAACCCCGTACGTGGCGCTGCAGCCGCACCAGATGGCGGACCTGTGATGAGTACCGAACTGGTTCCCGTTGGTCAGTACCAGGCGCACCGCCGGCTGTGGCGGCGCCTGGTGCAGACCGCACGTCTGTGCTGCGGCATCCCCGACTACGACAACTACGTGCGCCACGTCCTGGAGAATCATCCCGACCGCGTGCCGATGGACTACAAGACCTTCTTCCGCGAGCGCCAGGAGGCGCGTTACGGGGGCAGGAACGGTGGCCGCTGCTGTTGAGGGCGATGCGCGGTGAAGGCAAGG
>NZ_DAMAGC010000013.1:44698-56750 GCF_031995405.1 Stenotrophomonas sp.
AGGACGGCGGCGCGAGAGCGCCGCCGTTTTTCATCCGCTCATTCGGTCAGGGTCACCGGGCTCAGGGTGACCTTCGCGTTGTTGGCCGCGCCCACCCGGTCCACATAGCCCTGCCCGCGCTGCAGCAGGTAGAAGCTGTCCAGGTAGTCGGTATCGTTGGCGAACCACGTGGTCGGCATCGCCTTGAGGATGGCGCCGGCAATATCGGCGACTACCGCGTATTCCGGCACGAACACACCGAGCGCGGCCTTGACGCCGTCGGTCAGTGCGACCAGCAGGTCCTGATAGTTGGTATCACCGTCATCCTCGAACAACTGGACGTTGGCCGCATCGAAGCGGTAGTTGCCCCAGATCACCAGCGGCTGGCCGGGGGCGTAATCGGTGTTGTCGTCATCCAGCCACGGCAGCGTGACGGTGGCCATCTCCGGCGCGGCCGCACCGACCTGCAACCCGGACACCACCGCGAACACTTCCGCGTCCCCAAGGGCCCAGGGCTCCTGGTCGTCGTTGAGGCGGATGCGGTCCAGCCGGGTCAGGTCCAGCGAGGCGCTGCCATCTGCGGCCACCGCGATGCGATCGGCCGACTGCAGCCCGCGCGCGCGCAGACCGGCGTTGACCAGGGCCATGCCCTCCTCGACCGCCTTGCGGGTGTCGATATCGACGATCAGCACCGGGAAGGCCGGGGCCACGCGGGCGTCCAGCAGATGGCTGCGGCCCTGGGGGTCGTAAGCGGTCAGCGTGGTCCAGCGGCGGTCATCGCCGGGTGGCAGTACCGCCACCCACAACTGCGCTGCCGGGACGTCGGCCAAACTGCCGCCCTTCGGCACATGGGCGCGGACCTGCAGCAGGTTGGCGCCGCTGGCTGGCAGGCCCTTGCGCAGCCGCAGCTGACGGTCCTGCGCAGCAAACGCGCGCGCTGCCTGCGTACCGCCCTGCGGATCGAACCGCGCCATGATCCGGGCCAGCGGCACGCCCTGGCCGGGGCGGTCGGCCAGCGCGCCGGTTACGGTCTCGGCAAAACCGGGTTGGGCGATCAGTGCCGCGACATCGCGGGCGGTGGCATCGGTGAGCGCCTGCACATCGGCGCGGGTGGACTGGGCGGTAGCGGTCGCGCTGACGAACACCAGCAGCGCGGCGGCACAGCATCGGAATAAACCCTGCGGTTTCATGCAACATCCTGTCTGAAGGCCGATTGCCATCGGCGGAGTTGCCAGCCGTGATGCCCCCAGCCATACGGTGGCGCATGGCCGAAGGTTACGGGGCAATCGCGTCAGCGACTGGTAACCAATCCACAGTTCGATGGCAACGCGAGGTTTCCTTCCCCGATCAGGCCCCGGCCATCCATTTCAGGATCAGGCCGGTGACATAGGCCAGTCCGGTACCGGTGGCGTAGCCCACGGTGCCGAGCAGCACGCCCACCGGCGCAAGCGAGGGATGGAACGCGGCGGCCACCACCGGGGCGGAGGCGGCCGCGCCGATGTTGCCCTGCGAACCGATGGCGAAGAAGAACAGCGGCGCGCGCAGCAGCTTGGCGGCGACCCACAGCACCAGGATGTGGGTGAGCATCCAGATCGCGCCGAGCGCGAACAACCACGGTCGATCCAGCAGCGACAACAAATCCATCTGCATGCCGATGCAGGCGATCAGGAAATACAGGAACACCGTGCCCAGCCGCGATGCACCGGCCGACTCCAGCCGCCGCGCGCGGGTGAAGCTCAGGCCCAGGCCGAGCGCGGTGGACAGCAGCACTACCCACACGAACGTGCTGTCCAGGCTGAACTGGCTGGCCCAGCCCACGTTCGCCTTGAACCAGCCGCTCAGCGGTGCGGCGATGGCGTGCGCCAGGCCGACACCACCCAGGGCGACACCGACGATCACCATCAGGTCGGTGAGGCTGGGAATCCGCGCGTTCTGCGCTTCGTAGGCTGAAATACGCGCCTTCATCTCATCGATGGCGCGGGTATCGGCGCCGTTGCGCGCGTCGATCTGCGGGGCGCGGTTGGCCAGGAACAGCAGCACCGCCATCCACAGGCTGGCACAGGCCACATCGACCACCGCGAACTGGCCGAAGGTGGTCGCATCGGTGCCGAACACTTCGCGCATCGCCACCATGTTGGCGCCGCCGCCGATCCAGCTGCCGGCCAGCGCGGCCATGCCTGCCCAGGTATCGCCGGCAACGGTTTCCGGATGGATCCAGGACATCAGCTGGAACGACACGATCGCCCCGAGCATGATGCCGAACGTACCGGCGCAGAACATCACCAGCAGTTTGGGGCCGAGTTTCATCACCCCCTTCAGGTCGATCGACAGCGTCAGCAGCACCAGCGCGGCGGGCAGCAGCACGTCGCGTGCGATCGGGTTGTACAGGGACGTGCGGTGGCCGTCGATGATGCCGGCGGTGTTGTAGATGGCCGGGATGAAGTAGCACAGCAGCAGCGCCGGCACCCAGGCGAAGATCTTTTTCAGCAGCGGGGTCGGCCCGCTCGCGGCCCAGAAGATCAGCGCGAGCGTGGCGGCGATCAGGCCGAGGCCGACGATGTCGTTGGTGATCAGGGCAGTACTGGTTTCGGTCGGCATGACGCCATCCTCTGTCGATCGAAGAAAAAAAAAGCGCCGCATGAAGCGGCGCCTTTCCAGAGGTTAACATCATCTTCACGCGATGCCACGTCGCGCCACCGCACCGGACAGGCCGGTTACGTCACCGCACGCGGAGGCGCACCGGGAAGCGACGCCCCCAGATCGAGGATCACCTTCGTGCCACGCGGTGCGCATGGTTCAATCTGCAGCGCCCATCCCAGGTGGTCGCAGAGCTTGGCGATCAGCTCCAGTCCGATCCCGCTCTGTTCGTTGCGATCCCCGCGCGCCATCCGCGCATGCACCGCGGCGATTTCTTCCGGACTCATGCCATGGCCGGGATCCTGCAGGGTAACCACCGCTTCACGCGACAGCTGGATGTGGATGGTGCCGCGGCCGCTGTTCTCGATCGCATTGCGCAGCAGGTTGCCGATGGCCGCCTGCACCACGCCCAGCGGCGCGATGATTTCCACCGGCGCCAGCCCGTCCACGTCGATGCGCAGGTCCTTGTCGCCCATCAGGTGGCGGTGGTCTTCGATGATGTCCGGCACCAGCTGGTCCAGCGCGATGCGCTCACCGAGCGCGACCAGCCGCGCCGGATCACGCGCCAGCACCAGCAGCAGCTGGATCAGCTGCTCCACGCCCTGCGCGGTGCGATGCACGCGCTGCATCTGCACGCGCGCGCGGTCCGGCAGCGCCGGCTGCCCCAGCGCCAGCTCAGCCGCGCCGGTGATCACCGCGATCGGCGTGCGCAGCTCGTGGCTGGTGGTGGTGATGAAGGCGCGCTCGCGCTCCACGAACTGCTCGTTGCGGGCCAGGTAGTCGTTGACCGCATCGGCAATCACGTACAGCTCCGAGCTGCCGCGCGGATCGACCGTTACCCGCTGCCCCGGCACGCCGGGCTTGAGGTGGTCGATGCGCGTGGCCAGCGAGCTCAGCGGACGCACCAGCCGACTGACGCCGAACGAGGCCATCAGTACGGTCACGATGATCATCACCACCCCGGCCAGCATCACCCAGCGCGTGGCGAATTCCTCCAGCTCGTGGAAGTCGTTGATGTCCAGCACCAGCGCCAGCCGGCCGAGGGTGTCGGTGTCGCGGATCATGACCGCGCTGGCGCGATCGTTGACCAGCACCCCGTCGTGCAGCCCCGGATGCAGCGTACGCAGGCTCTCGGGGACGCCCGCGCTGCCATCGATGGTGAACAGCCGCAGCGTGTCCGAGTCCTGCCAGCGGTAGTGCGGTTCGTGCTTGATGTGGTTGACGATGCTGTCCAGCTCGGAGTTGAGCAGCGCGCGCCAGGCCGAATGCTCGGCATGCTCGTGCACGTAGTTGCCGACGCTGAACACCGCGATCGAGATCATCGCCAGGTACGCCAGCAGCCACCACACCAGCCGGCGATGCAGGGGCGCGGGCTTACGCGGTTTCATCGCCGGATTCCGTGCCGATCAGGCCCAGCCGGTAGCCCACGCGCGGCAGCGTGTGGATCAGCTTCTGCGCGGAGGCGCCATCCACGCTGCGACGCAGTTCGTAGACATGCGAACGCAGCAGGTCGCCATCGGGTGGCTCATCGCCCCACAGGGCGAACTCCAGCTGCTGTCGGGTCACCGCCGCGGGGCTGGCGCGCATCAGCACTTCCAGCAGCTTGCGGCAGGCCGGATACAGGTGCAGCACCTTGCCGTCGCGATAGGCCTCCAGCGTGGCCAGGTCCAGCTTGAGATCGGCCACCTCCAGCACCTTGCGTGGATTGCGCCCATGCGCGCGCACCATCAGCGCTTCCAGGCGCACTTCCAGTTCGGGCAGCGCGAAGGGCTTGGTCAGGTAGTCGTCGGCGCCGGCACGGAACCCGGCAATTTTGTCCGGCAGCTCATCGCGCGCGGTGAGCATGATCACCGGCACTTCCGACCCGTGTTCGGCACGCAGGCGGCGCAGTACTTCCGGACCCTCCATGCGCGGCAGCATCCAGTCCAGGATGACCGCATCGTAGGCATGGCTCGCGGCCAGATGCAGGCCGGTAACGCCGTCGGGCGCGACATCCAGCACGTGGCCCAGCGACTCGAAATAGTCGAACAGGTTGGCGACCAGCTGGCGGTTGTCTTCAATGACCAGGAGCCGCATGGCAGACTCTCGAGAACGGATCGGCGCATGGTAGCCCGATCCATGTCGGAATCCGGTCGCAATGGGCCGGTTTCGACGCTTTTCCTACGCTGTCGGGGCGACAGTGGCGGTTTTGCCGAAGGGTCCTGACATGTCCGACGCGTTGTTGCTGCGCCATCGCTGGCGCGTCCTGGTCTGTGTGGGCATCGTACTGGCCCTGCTGGCCGGTATCGGCATGCGCCAACCCTCACCGCCGGACGAGCCGCGCTTCGTGCTGGCCGCACGCGCGATGGTGGACAGCGGCAACTGGCTGCTGCCGCATCGGGGCAGCGAGCTGTACGCCGAGAAGCCGCCGGTGTTCATGTGGATGCAGGCCGCCAGCCACACGGTGTTCGGCGGCTGGAACCTGGCCTTCCTGGTGCCCTCGCTGCTGGCCGGCCTGCTGACCCTGTGGCTGACCTGGGACCTGGCGCGACGGCTGTGGAACCGGCGGGTCGCGTGGTGGGCGGTGCTCGCCTTGTTCAGTTGCCTGCAGTTCGGCCTGATGGCCAAGCGCGCGCAGATCGACATGGTGCTGGTGGCGATGACCACGCTGGCGATGTGGGGCATGTTGCGACACCTGCTGGAGGGCCGCAACCTGGGGGCACTGTGGCTGGCCGGCTTCGCCGCCGGGCTGGGCACGGTGACCAAGGGCGTGGGCTTCCTGCCGCTGCTGGTGTTGCTGCCGTGGGCGCTGTGGCGCTGGCGCAGCCGCGATCAGCCGCGCCCGCCTGGCGCGGCAAGCGCGCGCAGCCTGTGGTGGCTGCTGCCGGCGTTCCTGCTCGGCACCGCCGTATGGCTGGCACCACTGGGCATCGCGTTGTTGAACGATCCCGAGCCGAGCCTGCAGGCCTACGCACGCGAGCTGCTGTTCAAGCAGACCGGCACCCGTTATGCCAACGCCTGGCACCACGTGCAGCCGGCCTGGTATTACCTGCAGGTGATCGCCACGTTGTGGCTGCCCGGCAGCCTGTTGCTGCCCGCGCTGGTCCCCGCCTGGTGGCGACGCCTCAAGCGCCTGGATGGCCGCTATTGGCTGTTGCTGGGCTGGTCGCTGCTGGTGCTGGTGTTCTTCAGCGCCAGCCCCGGCAAGCGCGAGGTCTATATCTTCCCGATGCTGCCGCTGCTGTGCGTGGCTGCCGCGCCGTTGTTGCCGGGGCTGTTGCGTCGCACAGGCACGCGCTGGCTGCTGCTGGCCTACGTCGCCCTGCTCGCGCTGGCCGCGGTGTACATCGGCACGCAGCTGCTCAGTGGCAGTGCGTGGGCCCACGCGCAGCTGGCACGGCGCGAGATGCCCGACAGCCTGCTGCCGCTGCTGGGCGGCTGGATGCTGGGTTTCGGCGTGGTGCTGATCGGCGCGATGGGCTGGTTGCGTCAGCGCCGCGCGGGCGCACTTGTCGTGCTCACCGCGTTTCTGCTGTGGAATCTGTACGGCTGGGGGCTGATGCCCGCGCTGGATCCCTACAGTTCGGCATCGGCCCTGATGCAGCGGGTCGGCCAGCGGATCGGCCCGGATGGGGAGCTGGGCCTGCTCGCCTGGCGCGAGCAGAACCTGCTGCAGGCCGATCGCACGGTCACCGAATTCGGCTTCAAGCGGCCGTGGGATGCGCAGTGGCAGGATGCCGGGCCGTGGCTTGCAGCGGCACCGCGGACGCGCTGGCTGCTGGTCCTGGACCAGGCCATGAGCCCCTGCATGGACCGCGCGCAGCTGATCGAGATTGGCAGCAGCAACCGCAACCGCTGGCAACTGGTGCCCGGCACCGCGTGGCGTGTCGATTGCCATTCGCATCTGCAGGGCGATGCGGTATCGGCAGACGAGCAGGACTGAACGCATGGTGCACATGGCCCTCATTTAACCTGTGACCAACACCGCTCCGACTGCTCTCCGACACGCCGCTGACGACCATGGCCGCGAATCAATTCGCCTCCGAATCGTCCATGCCCTCAGCGTCCGCCGTTCCTTTCACCCGGTCCCACGTGGGCCCCGCCCCGGTCGCGCACTTCCTGCGCGGCCATCTGTGGCTGCCGCTGCTGGCGACCCTGCTGGCCAGCACGCTGTTGATGAGCGCCGGTGGCGACCAGTGGCTGGCCGATCAGTTCTATCGACTCGAAGGCAACCACTGGGCGCTGCAGAATGCGTGGGTCACCAGCCATCTGGTGCACAAGGTCGGCAAGTGGACCAGCACCGCAGCGGCCCTGCTGGCGATCGTGCTGTGCACCCATGCCTGGCGCAGCGAACGCGCCGCCGCGTGGCGCTGGCCGCTGCTGTACCTGGTGCTGGCGGTGGCGCTGGGCACCGGCGTGGTCTCGCTGCTCAAGTCGGTGACCAACATGGATTGCCCCTGGGACCTGGCCCGCTATGGCGGTGCGCGCGAGTACATCGGCCTGTTCGCTTCACGTCCACACGACATGGCGCGTGGCATCTGTTTTCCTGCCGGCCATTCCAGCGCGGGATACGCATGGATCAGCCTGTACTTCTTCGCGCTGATGGTGCGCCCCGCCTGGCGTTGGCGTGGACTGGCGGTCGGGTTGGTGGCTGGTGGCGTGTTCGGGTTGTCCCAGCAGCTGCGTGGCGCGCACTTCCTGTCGCATGATCTGTGGACGCTGGCCACCTGCTGGCTGGTGTCGTTGCTGCTGTATCTGGCGGTGCAGCCGCTGCTGAAGCGATCGCGCAGTACCCAACCGGCAATGCCACAGGGAGAGAGGGCATGAGTGCATCGGTACCCCGCACGACGCGTTTCAGTGAGCTGGCACGCTGGCGCAGCTGGCGGCCGCAGCTGTCCACCGAAGCGCTGATCGCGCTTGCCAGCCTGTTCTTCGCGGTGGCCTGCAACGGCCTGTTCTGGCACAGCGCGATGGCCACCCATCCGGGCAGCATCCGCTTTGCGATCTCGCTGCTGCTGTTCCTGGTGGGCGCACACTGCCTGCTGATGGGCCTGCTGGTGTGGCGCTGGAATGCCAAGGTGGTGGTGGGTCTGCTGCTGCTGGGCACCGCGATGGCGGCCCATTACATGGGCAGCTACCACATCTACCTGGATGCGGACATGCTGCGCAACGTGCTGGCGACCGACCACAAGGAAAGCCGCGAGCTGATGACCCCGGCACTGATCGCGCCGCTGTTGTTGCTCGCGCTGCTGCCGATGCTGGTGCTGTGGCGCGTGCAGCTGGTCAAGCGCAGCTGGGGCAAGGCGTTGTTGTGGCGTGCCGGTTTCCTGCTGCTGTCGGCGGTGGTTGCCTTCGGCGGGGCCATGCTGTCCTTCCAGGAGATGTCCTCGCTGATGCGCAACCAGCGCGAGGTGCGGTACCTGGCCACGCCTGGCAACTTCCTGCTGGGCCTGCCCAAGGCGCTGCGCGGTGACAACCCGATCCAGCGCGCGCCCAAGCTGCCGATCGGCACCGATGCCAAGGCCACCCCGCGCGCGGCCGGCAGCCGCCCACGCCTGCTGGTGATCGTGATGGGCGAAACCGCCCGCGCGCAGAACTGGGGCCTCAACGGCTACGCCAAGCAGACCACGCCGGAACTTGCCCAAGCCAGCGTGATCAATTTCCCGGACATGCACTCCTGCGGCACCAGCACCGAGGTATCGCTGCCGTGCCTGTTCTCGCCGTATGGCCGTCACGACTACGACGAAAAGAAGATCCGCGCGCACCAGTCGCTGCTGCATGTGCTGGAGTACGCCGGCATCAAGACCCTGTGGCGCGACAACCAATCCGGGTGCAAGGGCGTCTGCGAAAGCCTGGCGATGCAGCCGCTGGATGATGCGAAGAACCCGCAGCTGTGCGCCAACGGCCGCTGCATGGACGAAATCCTGATCGACGACCTGGCCACCCAGGTGCGCGCCCAGCCGGGCGACCGGGTGGTGGTGCTGCATCAGCTGGGCAACCATGGCCCGAGCTATTTCGAACGCTATCCGGCCCGCTTCCGCCGCTTCACCCCCACCTGCGACACCGCCGACCTGGGCAAGTGCAGCCGCGAGCAGATCACCAACAGCTACGACAATGCGTTGCTGTACACCGACCATCTGCTCAGCCGTACGATCGGCACGCTGCAGGGCATGGACGACTACGACACGGCGATGATCTACCTGTCCGACCACGGCGAGTCGCTGGGCGAAAAGGGGCTGTACCTGCACGGCGTTCCCTATGCGATCGCCCCGCAGGAGCAGACCCGGGTGCCGATGACGATGTGGTTCTCGCCCTCGTTCGCGGCCAACCGCGGGCTCAACCTGGCCTGCGTGCGCGAGCGCGCGGGCAAGTACACCGACCACGACAACCTGTTCCCGTCGGTACTGGGGCTGATGCAGGTAAAAACCAGCCTCTACGAGCGCGACCGCGACGTCTTCGCTGCCTGCGAACGTTGAAGGAACGCCGAAGCGGAGTGCCGGCTACGCGATGCTCCGAGTTGGGCGAGCAGCGCAGGGGGAGTGTCAGAATTTTTGTGTACGGGCATAACATGTTGAAAAGGAACATTCATGCCGACCAATAAGAAGCCCGAAAAAGCCCGCCCCTGGTTTCTATCCCAAGCTGCCGAAGGAGCTGTTGGACTTGCTGCCCGATGGCGTGATGACCGCCGGCCGAGGAGATCACCGGCACGCTGAAGAAAGCGCTGATGAGCGCGCCCTCGGGGACTAATTGAGCCACCACTTCGGCTATGGGCGCGCGAGGAGCGTCCATCGGAGACGTACAACCGGCGCAATGGCACGAGCAAGAAGACTGTGCTGACCAACGATTGCCCGGTGCGGCTGGACATTCCACCAGATCGGTTGTCCAGCTTCGAGCCGATTTTGATCCTCAAACACGAGCGTCGGTTTACCGGCTTTGATGACAGGATCATTGCGATGTACGCCCGCGGGATGAGCGTGCGTGATATTCGCGCCTTCCTGTCCGAGCAGTACGGGACGGAGGTATCGGCTGATTTCATCAGCTCGGTGACCGGTGAGGTGCCTGAGGAGGTAATGCTGTGGCAGAAGCGACGGCTGGAGCAGATGTATCCGGTGGTCTTTTTTGATGACCTGCGGATCAAGGTTCGCGACGAAGGCGTGGTGCGCAACAAGGCGGTGTACCTGGCTCTGGGCGTCCAAGCCGACGGCAGCCGGGACATCCAGGGGATCTGGATCGAAACCACACAAGGTGCCAAGTTCTGGATGAAGGTCTTCAGCCACCTCAAGACCCGAGGGGTCGATGACATCCTGATCGCAGTGACCGACGGCTTGAAAGGCATGCCTGGGGCTCTGGCGGCGGTGTATCCAGCCACTATCTTCCAGACGTGTGTTGTTCACCTGATCCGCAACAGCCTGGATTTCGCCAACGGGAAGGACCGCAAATCGCTTGCGATGGCACTCAAGCCAATCTCTACCAAGCCGCTAGCTTGGACGATGCAGAATATGCGCTGGATGCGTTTGAAGAGGATCCGCTAGGCCGGCGCTACCCAATGGTGGCGCAGGCCTAGCGACGCGCATGGGACCGGGTGATTCCGTTCTTTGCCTTCCCGCGGCCATCCGCCGCGTCGTCTACACCACCAATGCCATCGAAAGCGTCAACACACGGTTGCGAAAGGTCATTAAGCCGCGAGGCCATTTCCCTACCGACGATGCTGCCATGAAGCCGATCTGGCTAGGGATACGCAACATCACCAGCAAATGGCGAGGTACCAGTCATAGCTGGAAAGAGGCGATTGCCCAGCTGAACTACTGAGAGCCTCAATCGCCCGGACAAAAAAAATAATCTGACACTCTCGTACAACCGCTTTCGAGGCGACGCTCAGCCCTGAAACGACCCTTGCCCTCACCACACAACATGGCTGCGATAGTGCACAGCGCACATTTCGTCGCGGGCAAAGCAACACCTGACTTCACGGCAAGAGTTTCCCTACATACCGCAACAATTGCCGCGTCGAAAATAATCACCCCGCACCAAGCCACCGAAGAGCACCCAGCTTCGGTGCACATGCAACTGGATGGATGAAATGAAACGTCGCGCTTTAATATTTACGATAGCAGGCATCGTAGCGATCGCATTCATTGCCGCCATTGCGCATAGGCTACAAAACCGCTCATCACCGCCCCCCACCCTGAGCGTGATGCCGGCCGGCGAATCGTTAGATCGGTATTGGGTGCAGGACGGACCATCCACAGCCGGACATACCTCAGATCCCAAGCATGTACCACGCGCGGCCAGCAATCCGTTCCCTGAAGTCCCCAGATCAAGAGACGCGATCCAGCTCACAGACGACCCGTTCGACGGGCGGACCGATGCCGAACGACGATGGCTGGACAAGCATGGATATCCGAACACATTGCAATGGAATGCCTACAACCTGGCGTCCGACGGACTGCTTGAACAGACCGCTCAGTCCGGCGACCGGACCGCACAGACACTACTGGACGCGCGACGGCTGCCCGACAAGGAAGCGCTGGATCGACTCATGCTCTCTGCGGTGGACGGAAACATGTTCGCACTGCAAATGGTGGCTTCGCATTATGCATCGACCGGGAAGGCTGGGAACTCGAATGCATATGCGATCTCACGTGTACTGGAAATGAGAGGCGATCCATCGGCCGCGGTCAGCCGGGAGCTCATGTTCAACCCCCCGCTGGAACTCGACGAAAGAATGCATGGCGAAGCAGAGGCATTGCAACTCAACGCCACGCTCAATGATATCTACCAACAAAAGTACGAATCCCATTTTCAACCTGACCTCAGGCCGTTCCCTATAGAACCAGGAAAATAATCTCAATGAAGAAGCGAAGAATAAACGCCAAGCTAGCGTATGCCACCTTGGGGCTTGCGGGCGTGGGCATTGCGTGCACCGTGCTACCGATGCTCCCTTTCACAATTTCGGTATCCCAGTCCGACATCGCCAATGCAGTGAGGGCAGGTGTATCAAAGTCCCAAGCACCAAACGCTGCGTTCCTCAAGAATCTGGACGCTGCGGGTGAAAAAGTAATGGGTGCCGCAGCTTGGCGCGAGACTAGCTTTGTTGGCAACGTCAGGTATTCGAGTCTGGCAGAGGCGCCATGCCAACCACCAGGAAGCGCTGATGGACATCACCCACGACATCGTCGCGTTTTATAACACCAAGCGGCTGCATTCGACGCTCGGCTACCGAT
The DNA here is from genome assembly GCF_031995405.1 of Stenotrophomonas sp. Classification (GTDB taxonomy): domain Bacteria; phylum Pseudomonadota; class Gammaproteobacteria; order Xanthomonadales; family Xanthomonadaceae; genus Stenotrophomonas. Next base: position 56,518 of record NZ_DAMAGC010000013.1, read on the forward strand.
CACCGGCCGACTACGAAAAGGCGGTCGCCTAAACGCCCTATCGCAGTGGCCACGAAGACTTGACCACGACAGTTGGCGGGACCGGTCATACGCCATGGATGGCGTATGACGAGCCTAAAAGGACGTACTTGCGGCGTGTCCCGCCAACCCACCCGCACCCACCCGCCCCCGCAGCACTGACGCACCGCCGTTGCCGTTGCAGTAGATCTTCGTTTCAGACCCGGCGTGCCCCC
>NZ_DAMAGC010000014.1:0-56236 GCF_031995405.1 Stenotrophomonas sp.
CGGCAACTCGGCCTGCTGCCAGGCGGGGATGCCCCCATCGAGCACGTTGACCTGTTCGAAACCGGCTTTCTTCAGCGCCTTGGCGGCGGTTTCCGAGGCGGTGCCGCTGCGGCACACCAGCACGACCGGGCTCTGTTTGGCGTTGACCACCAGCTTGTGCTCCGGGCCGAACTGGGCCGGCTGCACGTTGCGGCTGCCGGCGATGTGGCCCTTTTCGAAATCGCTGCTGGAAGACAGATCGACCACGACGGCGCCACCGGCATTCATCAGGTGGGTCAGCTCGGCGGGCTTGAGCGATTTGAAGCCACGGAACAGGCGGCGGACTTCAGTGACGATGATGGCCACGGTCAGGCCGACCAGGGCCATCGACAACATCGGGTTTCGGCCGGCAAATGCCAGCAACTCTTCGTAATTCACTAAGATCACGGGTCGATAAGCGGGCGCCGATTGTCGCACATGCGGGCGAATCGGCGTCCAGCCCCCGCCGGGGCGGGGTTCAGCGGTCCTGGTCCTGCCAGAGGTCGGGCAGCCCGTTGGCCTGCAGCCAGCGCTTGCCCTCGGCATCCCAGCGCCAGATTTCCTTGACCCGCACCACGCGCTCGGACTGGGTATTGAGGTTGATCACCCGGGCTTCGGCGTTGCGGCCGACCCGGCCATCGGGCAGCGGCAGGTTGTCGCCGGCGCGATAACTGGAGATCTTCACCTGCTCGAAGCGGCGCAGTTCCAGATCGGTCAGCGGGTGCAGACGGGCGTATTCCGGATCCAGGTACGGCAGCGCGTCCTCGACCGTGCCCCAGCGCAGGGTGGAGTCGTACTTGACCTGGGTTTCTTCCAGTTCCTTGCGCTGTTTCTTGGTGGTTTTCTGCCCGGCCGCCAGCGCGGTCACACTGGTCAGTGCGAACACGGCCAGCAGCAGGATCTGAAAGGTGCGACGCATGCGAATTCCCCAATCGGCAAGGCGCCCATCCTACCGCCTTGCGAAGGCCACGAAGCGACCGGTGAGTTCAGCGGCCGGTTTGCCACCGCTGCCGGGCTGGCGCGCGATCAGGCCGATGCGGGCCTTGCCGCGCTGGGCGAAGGTGGCCAGGAAGCCGGCCCAATCGTCGTCGTCGGCGGCCTGCGCCTGCGCGTGCAGGTCTTCATAGACCGGGGCCAGGTAGCGCACGTGGCTGTCGGCCACGTACACGTCCGCATCGAAACCGGCCAGACGCAGGCGCAACGTCACCAGCGCCCACCCGGACAGGGTCAACGCCGAGGCCAGGCTGCCGCCGAACGCATTGCCCTTGTCGTTGACGTTGGCCGCCAGCGGCGCGCGCAGGTCGAGCAGGCCATCGGCATAGGATTGGACGCGGATCTGCATGGCCGCCACCGGCGGCATGCGGTCCAGGACATGCTGCAGCTCGGCCAGCTGCGCGGACAGGGAGAGGGGAATGGACATCGACACGACAACGCTACGCCAAAGGGCTCGCATAATGCCCGCAATGAACCGTGATGCACATGTGCCGGAATGGACCCTGATTTCACTGCGACCGCGCGGCCAGCACGCGCCGTTGCGGCGGGCCGCGCAGGCGGCGGGCGCGCAGGTGGTGGCGTTGTCGCCGTGGGCGCTGCGGGTTCGTGACGACAGCGCCAGCCGCGCACAGCTGTCGCGCGCGCTGAATGCGCAGCGGGTGGTGTTCAGCAGCCCGGCGGCGGTGCACGCGGCAGCGCGCCTGCAGCGGCTCGATGGCGCCCATGCCGGCACCTGGCTGGCGGTCGGTGCCGGCACCGCCGCGGCATTGCGCGCGCACGGCGTCGGCACGGTACTGGCACCCGCACGGATGGACAGCGAAGGCCTCCTGGCCCTGCCCGAGCTGGCCGACCTGCGCGGGCTGGAGGCCGGGCTGGTCACCGCTCCCGGCGGGCGCGGGATCATCGCCGCCACCCTGGTCGAGCGCGGGGCCCGGCTGCAGCGCGCCGATGTCTACCAGCGCGTGCCGCTGGCGCTGCCGCCGCGCACGTTGCAACGGCTGCGCCGCAGTGCCACGCCCTGGGTACTGGCGCTGAGCAGCGGAGACGCCCTGACCCTGCTGCTGGCGCGGCTGCCGCACGATCTGCAGCCCCGGGTGCGCGAGGCGATCGTGGTGGCCGCCAGCGCGCGCCTGGCCGAACAGGCCAGCGACGCCGGGTTCATGCGCGTCCAGCTCGCGCAGGGGCCCCTACCACGTCAGCTGGCGCAGGCTGCACACGCTGCGATCATGACTTGCGCAAGTTCCTGAACAGGCAACGTTGGCGGCCTTGCGGCGCGCGCGGGCGGCGGGTGATGCTGTGCACCACGTCGCTCGCCAGCTTGTGGACACCCCGGCGCGACCGACAAGGATGCCCGCATGAATGACGACGTTTCGCCCCCTCCCGCTTCCCGCTCCCTGCGCTGGATGGCACCGCTCGCGGTGGTGCTGGTGATCGGTGCGGGCGTGGCGTGGGGCTGGACCCGTTGGCAGGCCGAACAGGCGCGGGTACTGCAGCGCGAAGCCTATGCCGACCTGCAGTTGCGGGGACTGGTGGACAGCGTGGAAGCCCTGCGCCGCGACCAGCGTTCGACCTCGCAACGGGTGCAGGATGCAGCCGCCACCAACCGCGTGCTGCGCGATGAAATGCTGGGCCTGAGCCAGCGCAGCGCGCTGCTCGAGGACAACCTGGCCAAGCTTGCCGACAGCACCCGTCACGGCGCGCAGGCACTGCAGCTGGAAGAGACCGAACTGCTGCTCAGCCAGGCCGCGCAGCGTCTTGCCTATGCCGACGACGTGGACGGGGCCAAGCGCCTGTACGCACTGGCGGCCGGCACGCTGGCCGACGTGCAGGGCAATGAATACCTCAACCTGCGCCAGGCGCTGATGCAGGAACGCAACGCGGTGGATGCGCTGGGCCCGGGCGCACGCGTGGCGACCGGCCGGCAGCTGGCGGCGTTTGCCAAGGCGCTGGAGCAGGTGCCCGAGCAGGTCGACGCCGGTGCCGGCCCCCAGGCGGGCGCGCCGTGGTGGCACCAGATGCTGGCACCGTTCGTGACCATCACCCCCACCCGCACCCAGGGCCCGCTGACCGACGCAGAGCGCGTGGCCGGCTGGGATGCGCTGCAACTGGAACTGACCCTGGCGCGCGCGGCGGTCGAACGCGGCGACCAGGCCGGCTTCACCCAGGCCGTGGACCGCGTGGCGCTGTGGCTGCCGCGGCTGTGGCCGGATTCACCCGCCCTGCGCGAACGTCGTGCTGAACTGCAGCAACTGCGCATGCGCGTGCTGCAGCCCGCGTTGCCCGAACTGGGCAGCACCCTGCAGCAACTGCGCTCGATGCGCGATGGAGATGATCGATGAAACCCTTCCAATCTTTGGTGGTGCTGTTGCTGGCCGTGGCGCTGGGCGTGATCGCCTCGCAGTTCCTCGGCACCGAGCAGCTTCGCCAGTTCGGCGAAGTGATCTACCGCTACGGCGGCAACGACTACCGTTCGACGGTGCCGCAGGTGGCCCTGATGGCGCTGGTCGGGCTGCTGGTGCTGTGGCTGCTGTGGAGCCTGCTGGCCTCGCCGTTCCGCGCCTGGGGCCGCTACCGCCGCAAGCAGGGGCGCGCACGCCTGATCGACGGCATCCAGGCCCACGAACAGGGTCAGTGGCAGCGCGCAGAAAAGCTGCTGGAAACCGCCGCCGAAGACAAGGACGTGGCCGCCGTGGCGATGGTCACCGCGGTGCGCAGCGCGCAGGCGCGCGATGACCAGGCCGCCGTGAACCAATACCTGCAGCGGTTGGGCACCGAGGATGCCACCCTGCATGCCCTGCTGCAGGCCGAGCGTCTGCTGGCGCAGGAACGCCCGGTGGATGCGATCAACCTGCTGGACACCGCGACGATCCAGCCGCTGCCGCCGCGCGGCCTGTGGCTGCGCACCGAAGCGCTGGCCCGCGCCGAACGCGCCCACGAGGCTTACGGCCAGCTGGGCGCGCTGCGCAAGCAGAAGGTCCTGCCGGACGAGGCGGTGGCCGAACTGGAAACCCGCCTGGCGGCGCAGTCGCTGCTGGAAGCGGGCGACGTCAATGCATTGGCCGCACAGTGGGAAGCCACCCCCAAGGCACTGCGCAGCGATCCGGACGTGGTCTCGGCCTATGCGCTGCGCGCGGTGGCACTGGACTGGGACGAGCCGGCGCTGCTCAATCTGGAGCAGGCGCTGGATACGCGCTGGGACGAATCGCTGGTGACCCTGTACGGACAGATGCCGGTGGACAAGCTGGCCACGCGCCAGGCCAACCTGCAGCGCTGGCTGGGCAACCAGCCGGCGAGCCCGGCGCTGCTGCTGGCACTGGGCCGCATCGCCACGCGTCAGCGCCAGCACAGCCTGGCCGAGGATTACCTGCACCGCGCGATCGCGGCGGGTGCCGGGCCGGCGGCGTGGGAAGCCTTGGGCCAGTTGTTCGTCGATCGAGGCGAGCCGGCGTTGGCGTCGCAGTGCTTCGCCAACGCGCTGCGCCAGCAGCGTGGCGATGACAGCATCGCGCTGGCCCGCGCCAATGCCGCGGTGGCACCGCTGGAACCGGTGGTGCCGGAGCGGGCGACGGTGGAGGAGCAGTCGTTGATGTCCCAGCCGTTGCCGGGCCAGCGGATCGACCCGGTGCTTACCCCGCCGGTCGTGCGCGATGAGCGCGACGAATCCGGCAATCCGCGCCTGCCCTGAGGCCTCGTGGAACGGGCGCTACCCGGCGCCCGTCTCCGTTTTTCGACGGCGCATGGCGTTTTACCCTGCATATCGCCTACCCTTCCCGCCCCATCCATGGAAGGAAGTACCGATCATGCTCAGCCTGGCACTGCGCCCGTTCCGTCGCTACGCCGCGTTCGGTGGCCGCGCCTCACGCCGCGAATACTGGTTGTTCATCGCTATCCAGCTGCTGGTGAGCCTGGTGTTCATGGCCGCGGCCTCCTATCTCGCGCACCATCGCCCCCCGATCCAGCACCCCGGTGTCGTCCTGCCGGAGAATGTCATGGGGGGTGTGTGGCTTGGCTACATGGTGCTGACCGCGCTCCCGTACCTCTCCGTCACCGCGCGCCGGTTGCACGACATCGGCCAGTCGGGCTGGTGGACGCTGATGTTGCTGGTACCGGTGATCGGCCCGGCGTATGTGCTGCTGCAGGTCGTCCAGCGCGGCCAGGCCAGCGACAATGCGTACGGGCCGGTTCCCGCACGCTGAAACGCGCCCGGCGAAACAATCCACGAAAATGCAAAAGGCCGCCCTTGGGCGGCCTTTCCTGTTTGCGCATCCGGCGTGATCAGCGTTCGACGATCGCCACCACGCCCATGCCGCCGGCGGTGCAGATCGAGACCAGCGCGCGGCCACCGCCGCGTTCGGCCAGCTGCTTGGCCGCCGTGGCGATCACGCGGGCACCGGTGGCGGCGAACGGGTGGCCGGTGGCCAGCGACGACCCCAGCGGGTTGATCTTGGCCGGGTCGATACGGCCCAGCGGCGCATCCAGGCCGAGGCGGTTGCGGCAGTAGTCTTCGCTTTCCCACGCGCGCAGCGTGCACAGCACCTGCGCAGCGAAGGCTTCGTGGATTTCGTAGATGTCGAAATCCTGCAGGGTCAGGCCGTTGCGCTTGAGCATCTCCGGCACGGCAATGGTCGGGGCCATCAACAGGCCTTCGCCATGCACGAAATCGACCGCGGCCACCTGCGAATCGCGCAGGTAGGCCAGCGGTTCGTGGCCGTGCGCACGCGCCCATTCTTCGCTGGCCAGCAGCACCGCCGAGGCACCGTCGGTGAGCGGGGTGGAGTTGGCGGCAGTGAGGGTGCCGCGACCGGAGACTTTGTCGAAGGCCGGTTTCAGCGTGGCCAGCTTTTCCAGCGAGGTATCCGGGCGCAGGATGTTGTCGCGCTCGACACCCCGGAACGGGGCGATCAGATCGTTGAAGAAGCCGCGCTCATAGGCTGCGGCCAGCTTCTTGTGCGACGACACCGCCCACTCGTCCTGCGAGTCGCGCGAGATGTTCCATTCCTTGGCCATGTCCTCGCAGTGGTCGCCCATGCTCTTGCCGGTACGCGGCTCGGCCACGCCGGGGAACTCCGGCTTGAGCTCGCTGAGCTTGAAGCCGCGGGTCAGCGCCTTCAGCTTGTCGCCGGTGGACTTGGCACGGTTGGCCGCCAACAGGCGTGCGCGCAGCTTCTTGCCGTATACGATCGGCACGTCGGAGGTGGTGTCCGAGCCGCCGCCGATGCCCGATTCGATCTGGCCCAGCGCGATCTTGTTGGCCACCGCGATGATGGTGTCCAGCGAGGTGCCGCAGGCGCGCTGCATGGTGATGCCGGGGGTGAGCGGGGACAGGCCCGAGGACAGCGTGGCTTCGCGGCCCAGGTTCCAGTCGCTGGAGTGCTTGATCACCGCCCCCATCGCCACTTCGCCGAGCTGCTGCCCGTGCAGGCCAAAACGTTCGACCAGCGCGCCGAGCGTGCGTACCGACATGCCGAGGTTGCCGACGTCCGAATAGGCCGTGTTCTGGCGGCAGAACGGGATGCGGACGCCACCGAGGATGGCGACGGGACGGGCGTTGGGCATGGAGATACCTGGCATGGGAGGGGTGTCTGCAACATGGCCTGCACGAAGGAGCAGGCATAATGGGGGCAAGTGTAGCTGCCGCCCTGTGATGGGCCAACCGTGAAACCATGAGCAAACCCGACCCCGGCATGAATGCCCTTGGCGTCCTGGCATTGGAACTGGCCGGCGGCGACGTGCCGCGCCATGCCGCGCTGTCCTCCGAACAGGCCGGTGAACTGGCCGAACGCGTGGGCCGCGACCTGGCCAGACTGGTCCCCGGCGTGAGCGGGCTGGACTTCGTGTTCGCCGGCGCGCATTTCGACCCGGCTGAAGTGTTGCGTCCCGGCTGGCCGGTGCACCGCCGCCTGGAAGAACTGCAGATGCGCGCGCCCGGCCGCAGCCAGGGCCCGCGCATGCTGGCCTTCGGCGCCGGTGCCGACGGCGACGTGCCGCTGCCGTTCCAGGCCGATGCCGGGCTGACCGGCGGTGGTCTGCGCGTGGTGCCGTTCCTGCTGACCGGTACCGAAGTGGCGCAGACCCAGGCCGTTGCCGAAGCGCTGGAAGAAGTGCTGCTGGCCCAGGGCATGGCCCAGGCCGACACCGCCCTGCAGGCGCAGACTGCCTTCGGTGCGCAGATCGAGCACGCGCGCTATTTCACGGTGAATGACCTGGCCGCGATGATGTCGATGCAGTACGACAACCAGGGCCTGGCGGTGTTGTGGCCGCTGATCGAGACCGCGCTGATGGCGCCGCATGTCGAGGAATGGCTGGATGCACCGCCCGAGCCGCTGCTGCGATACGCCGATGGCGAAGTGCGTATGGCGTTGTTCGACCCGGCCGGCTGGTGTGCGTTCTACAACCACGGCACCGGCGACTGCGATCGTCTGCAGGGCATCTACGACCAATACCTGATCCGCCAGCGGCAGATGGCCGCGGTGCTCGAATCGCACGGCCTGCCGGTGTTGTTCGTGCATTGCGAGGCCGGGCAGGATGCGCGGGCGTTGATGCGGGGGTGAGGCGAAGGGCAGCCACGCATGGCGTGGCTCTACCATGACCCAAAAAAACGCCGGCGTTCGCCGGCGTTTTTTTCTTCATGCATCGCGTCGGTTACGGCGCGGCTTTGATCACCGCGCACGCCAGGCGCGCACCGGCGTTGCCGGTCGGCTGGGTCTTGTAGTCGTCCGCGTCGGCGTGGACGATCAGGCCACGGCCGACGATGTCGAAATCATCGCCCTTGCCCACGTTGACGTTGGTGGACACGTCGGCGTCGACGATGGCGTTGCCCTGCGCATCGGCCTTGATGTTGGGGATGTCGCCGCCGTGGTGCGGGGTGGTTGCAACGTTGCCGTGGTCTTCCTTGGCCGGGTTGAAGTGGCCACCGGCGCTGGCGCCGTCCGGCGCGCTGCAGTCGCCCTTCTCGTGGATGTGGAAGCCGTGCTCGCTGTTGGGCTTCAGGCCGCTGACCTGGCCCTTCACGTGGACCTTGCCGTCGACGACGCTGAAGGTCACGTTGCCCTTGACGTCATTGCCCTTGGTCGGGGCAAGCTCGGCTACCGCGCCGTGGTTGGCGTGGGCTTCGCTGGTCATGGCCGGCGGTGCATCGGTGGTGGCTTCGGCGGTCGGCTGCGAGGCGGTGGCTTCGGCGGCCGGCGTGGCTTCCGGGGTGGGCTCGGCCGGCTTGTTGCAGGCACTCAGGCCAAGCGCGGCGATGGCGGCGAACAGGGTGGTATGGATCAAACGCATGTGGAACTCCTTGCGGGTAGCGGTGGAAGAAGCAGCGTCGGCGGAAGGCGCGATCAGCGCACGACCCGGATGACGCCACAGGCAATTCGGGCGCCGGCATTGCCGGCGGGCTGGCTGCGGTAATCGTCCGCATTGGCATGTACGACCAATGCGCGTCCTGCGATATCGGTGGCTGCGCCGCCGCCAAGGGTAACCGCTGGCAGGCGAACGTCGACGTTCACACGTCCCTGCGCGTCGGCACGCAGGTTGTCCATGTCGCCGGCATGGTGCGGCCCGGCGCTGTTGCGACCGTGCGGCTGCGCGGTCGGGTTGAAATGCGGACCGGCGCTGCTGGCATCCACGGCGCTGCAATCGCCACGCTCATGCACATGGAACGCCGCCGTCTGCATCGGCTGCAAGCCACCGATGACACCGGTGATGTGCACGCCGCGCGCATCCGGGACCAGCGCCAGGCGGCCACTGACCAGGCTGGCCGACGCCGGGGACAGGTTGGCTTCGGCCATCCTGGCCGTGCTCACCATCGGCACCGACGGCGGTGCGGTGGGGCGCGGCGGCGGCGTGGTGCCGCAGGCGGCGAGACCGAACAGGACCGCCGCAGCGAGGACGACTTGGGAACTGCGCATGGAAGACTCCTTGGTTGCAAACTAACGCGGTGCTCGTCCACAGGCCATGAAAGCGGCAAGGACGTGACGCACACGCGGCGTGGACATACGGTTCATCCGCCGCGACGGCGCCCGGCGCCGAGCTTGCGGGTGAGGGTATTGCGTCCCATGCCCAGGCGCGCGGCCGCCTCGGCGCGACGGCCGTGGGTGATCTGCAGCGCGGCTTCGAGCAGGGCCTGGTCGACGCGCTCGCGGACCTGCGCGTGCAGACCCTCCGCGCCTTCGGCCAGTCGCTGCCGGGCCCAGGCCGAGAGCAGGGTTTCCCATTGGCCGGGATCGCCGGCCGCGCGCGTGCGCGAACCGCCGCCCCGATGCAGCGCGCTGTCCACGTCGGCGGCGCCGATGGTGTCCGAGGCGGCCAGTGCAGCCATCCGCCAGCACACGTTTTCCAGTTCGCGCACGTTGCCGGGCCAGTCGTGCTCGCGCAGCGCCTGCAGCGCCGACGCGGTGAGGCGCTTGGGCGGCGTATCCAGCTTGCGTGCCGCCGCCGCCAGGAAGGTATCGGCCAGGTGTGCGATGTCGTCGCGGCGCTCGCGCAGCGGCGGCAGCCGCAGGCGCACCACGTCCAGCCGGTGCAGCAGGTCGGCGCGGAAGCGCCCCTGCGCGACCAGCGATTCCAGGTCCTGGTGGGTGGCGGCGATCACCCGCACGTCCACGCGGATCAGCTCGCGCCCGCCGACGCGGAAGAACTCGCCTTCGGCCAGCACGCGCAGCAGGCGCGTCTGCAACGGCAGCGGCATGTCGCCGATTTCATCAAGGAACAGCGTGCCGCCATCGGCCTGCTCGAAGCGGCCGACATGGCGACGCTGCGCGCCGGTGAACGCGCCCGCTTCGTGGCCGAACAGCTCACTTTCCAGCAGCTCGGCGGGAATCGCGGCGGTGTTGAGCGCCACGAACGGCCCCTGCACGCGCGGCGATTCGTGGTGCAGCGCATGCGCGACCAGTTCCTTGCCGGTGCCGGTTTCGCCGTTGATCAGCACCGACAGCGGCGCCTGCGCCAGTCGCCCGATCGCGCGGAACAGCGCGCGCATCGCCGGGGTATCGCCGACCAGCTGCGGGCGCTGGTCGGCAGTGCCGGGTTCGGCGGGGGCAGGCACCGGTGCGGCGGCCAGCGCGTCCGGTTCGGGCAGCACGCGCTGGGCCAGCGCTACCGCGTCATCCAGATCGAACGGTTTGGACAGGAACTCCTGTGCCCCGCCACGGAACGCGCCAGCGGTGCTGGCCACATCGGTGTAGGCCGACATCACGATCACCGGCAACTGCGGGTGCGCGGCCTTGAGTTTGTCCAGCAGCACCAGGCCATCGTCGCCGGGCATGCGCACGTCGGTGAACAACAGGTCGGGGGGCGACTGGGTGGCGAGCATCGCCAGCGCCGCAGCAGCACCGTCGAAGCCTTCCACCCGGTAGCCGGCATCGCGCAGCGCGGTGCACAGCACGAAGCGCACCGCGCGGTCGTCATCGACCACCCAGACACGTTGGGCGGTGCGGTCGGCGTCATCCGCCATGGGCGGCCTCCTCGGCAGGCGTGCCGTGGCCGATCGGCAGCAGCACGGTGAACACGGTATGGCCCGGGCGCGAGCGGTAGGTCAGCGTGCCGCGATGTTCGCGCGCCACCTGCTGGGCCAGTGCCAGGCCCAGCCCAGTGCCTTCGGCGCGGCCGCTGACCAGCGGCAGGAACAGATGCTCGGCCAGCTGCTCGGGCACGCCGCGGCCGTCGTCGGCGATTTCCAGCCGCAACGCCAGCGGATGCAGCCGGTCGCCGATGCGCACGCCATGTTCAACCCGGGTACGCAGGGTGACGCTGCCGGCGCCGGCCTGGATCGCATTGCGCACCAGGTTCCATACCGCCTGGGTGAGGCGGTCGGCATCGCCGTCGAATTCGGGGATGCTGGGGTCGTAATCCCGCTGCAGACGCACCGCCCAGCCGCCCTCGCTCTCGGCCAGGCGCAGCACGCGCTCCAGCGAGGCGTGGATGTTCAGCGGCGCATGCGGCGCGGCCGGTGCAGGTGACAGCAGCTGTTCGAGCAGCCCGTTGAGGCGTTCGATCTCCGAGCCGATCAGCTCGATCAGCTCGCGCTCGTCCGGGTCGCGCTCATCGGCGGCCCGCTGCGCGTTGCGCTTGGCCAGCAACTGGGCCGCGCCCTTCAGGCCTGCAAGCGGATTACGCAGCTCGTGGGCCAGCCCTTTGAGTGCTGCGCTGAGCGCGCTGGGCAGGGCCTGGGTCGGGTCGAGCCCGGGGAACTCATCGACCGGGTGCGCTTCGAGCAGCCAGCCGCCCGCATCCCACCGGCTCAGCCAGCCTTCGGCAAATCGCGGGGCGTCGCCCGGCAGGGCCAGGGCCAGGCGGTGCAGGCGCAGGGTGTCGCGCTCGTCACGGGCCAGGAAGTGGGCCAGCGCCTCGCCCTGCACTTCCAGCGAGGCCAGCGGCTGGCCCAGCAGGCGGCGGACGCTGACGCCCAGCCAGCGGGCGAAGGCGGGGTTGCAGCCGACCACGCGACCGTCGGCATCGGCCCAGGCGACCGGAGTGCCGAGGACGTCGAGGGCGGGGGGGAGCAACGCGGCAGTCATTGCACCAATGTAGTGCAAAACGGGGGTGGATTGAGCGAGGGAAGACGGTGAGCGGATGGACGGGCTGGCAAAGTCAGTACTGTTTGCACCAACTTTGGCGAAGCGCGTCAGTACAAACTATGCCGCACCGTCCGCAACCTGAAGGACTCAACGTCCCGTCGGGCAGAGCCGGCGGGCAAGTTTCAATGGGCACCTATCTTGTTGATGGGCTCACGGAAGCCATCGCCGAGAGATTCGTGTCCTATCCCACGCTGCCGGCGTGCTGCTTCAGCGCGTCCACGAGTGCCGCATCGATTCCGGCAACGGTTCCGTAGATCCCGTTGGCCAAGAGCACCAACTCGTCATCGAGGCCATCGAACGCATAGTAGACGTCCTCCGGAAGCTGTGTGGCGCGCGCCACCTGCATGGCGGCGCGGGACGTGTCCAACGCCGAGCGCTGACCAGACTGGAACTGCGCCAGCAATTCCTCCAGAAGCCAGCGGCCGGCGGCTTGCCAATCGGCATGGGCGGTAACGGCCTGCAGCGCTTCCAACGCTGCATTGCGGTCACGCGCGGTGGCGATTTCGATGATCTCGATGGCCGGCGTATCACGTGCTTCGATCCTGGCGTACGCCCATTCCCTGCTGGCATCCTCTCGCAGCACGCCCAACGCCAGTCCGACCTGGAAGAAAGCGCATGCCGTTGCGTCTTCTGCGACATCCAGGGATGTTGTGTGCATGGTCACCGATGTACTTAAACGTGCTGCAGGATGTTGACCATCCGCCCCAATGGATCGCGGACATGGAATCGCCGGACGCCCCACGGTTCGCTGGCTGGGCCATACAACACGGGCAGGTTGGCCGCATGCACGCGCCGGAGCGCTTCGTCCAGATCGTCGACCTCGATGGAGAGATCGGGCACTGCGGTACCGGATCCGCCTTCGGACGCCACACTCACTTGGACATTCATTTCAGTTGACCCGACGTAGGTGCGGATCCAGCCGTGATCCATGGACAGCTCCAGGCCGAGGATGTTCCGATAGAAACTGTCCGCTGACGCCGGATCAGGCGCGGCGATGTTGGCGATGATGCGTTTGACTTTCATGAGTGCAAAAGGCCTGTGCTCAAGCTCGGTCTCGATGAGATCAATCCTGATGTGCCAGCCGGGGTTGTCAAGGGCCTCGATGGTGATCCCAAACGTATGCTCCCAGTCCTTGTTGCACTGCATTCGATATCAGTGTTGGAGTCGCCGAAGCTCATCCATCGGTGTCACTCACTCTTGTCAGGCGCCTTCGGCAACGCCGCACCCTTCGGCCACAGCATCCAGAGGCTGCCCTTCTGCTTCATGTCCCCGGCCAGCTTTCCGGCCGCATCGCCCGTGCCCCAGAACAGATCCGCACGCACTTCCCCGGCAATCGCACCGCCGGTGTCCTGCGCGGCCACCGGGCGCACCACCGCAGTGCCATCCGGACGCGTGGTGGACAGCCACAGCAGGCTGCCCAGCGGCACCACGGTGCGGTCCACCGCGACGCTGTAACCGGCGGTGAGCGGCACGTTCAACGAGCCGCGTGGGCCTTCGTCGCCCTCCGGGCCCTTGGCGAAGAATACGTAGCTGGGGTTGCTGGCCAGCAGCTCGGCCACGCGCGTGGGATGTGCGTTGGCCCAGGCGCGGATGGCGTCCATGGTGACGTCTTCCTTTTTCAGCTCGCCCTGCTCCACCAGCCAGCGCCCGATCGGACGGTAGGGATGGCCGTTCTGGTCGGCATAGGCGATGCGCAGGTGGCGGCCGTCGTCCAGCACGATGCGGCCCGAGCCCTGGATCTGCAGGAACTGCAGGTCCATCGGGTTGCCCAGCCAGGCCAACACGGGAGCCTTGACCCCCTTTGCGGCAATCGTCGCGGCGTCGTCGTAGGGCTTGAGCACGCGCCCATCCACGCGGCCGCGCAGGCGCTTGCCCTTCAGCTCGGGGTAGAGGCTGTCGAGCTGCACGCTGACCATGTCGGTGGGCACGCCGTACACCGGCACCGTCGCCTTGGCGGTGCGGGTGAGGCTGCCGGGATAGATCGGCTCGTAGTAGCCGGTGATCAGGCCGTCGGCGCGGTTGCCGCCGGCGCGCAGCGCGTAGACATCCAGGGTGTTCTGCAGGAACTGGCGGATGGCGGCCGGGCTGACGGGCACGTCTGCCGCGGCGCTGCAGGTGGTCGCCCAGGTGGCGTCGGTCTTCAACCGTGGGCAACTGCTTCGCCACGCCGCGAAGCCGGCCTGCAGGTCGGCATCGGAAACCGCCGGCAGTGCCTTCCAGTCTGCTTTGACGTAGGTGCGGGTCGCCGGCGCAGAGGGGCGTTGGGGGGAGACGGCGCAGCTGGTGAGCAGGGCCAGTCCAAGGATGATCAGCGCGGGGCGTATGAAGGCGGCGGTGATGCGCGTGGTCGTCATGAGCGAGGGTCCTGAAAATGTAGAGCCGATCGTTGGTTGGCTGGCGCGGGAACCGCGCGATGGATCAATGCGACGTGCAGCCGACCGACGGTCGGCTCTACGGCGATTGCTGCAGCAGTGAATGCAGGATGCGGGCGTCTTCGACGTCCAGGGTTGCTGGCAGGTCGTCGCGGCCGCGGAAGCGGCGGTGGAACGCGCCTGCGGCGGCGGCACGGTCGTCCAGGGAATAGCCGAAGGCCTGCAATGCCAGCCACGCATCGAAGCCCACCGGCGCCGGGCCATCGCTGTCGCGAGGCCACACGCCGAAGCCGGCGCTTGCCAGCTGCTGCCACGGGAAGAAACGGCTGGGGTCCTGCTTGCGTGTGGGGGCAAGATCGGCATGGGCGATGATCTGCGTGCGCGGAATGCGCAGACGCGTGCACAGGTCATCCAGCAGGCGGATCAACGCAGCGATCTGCGCGGGCGCGAACGGGGTGTCGCCGTCGTTGTCGATCTCGATCCCGATGGAGGTCGAGTTGAGATCGGTGATGGTGCCCCAGCGGCCGGGGCCGGCGTGCCAGGCGCGGCGGTCGTCGCCGACGAGCTGGTAGATGTGGCCATCGGCGCCGACCAGATAGTGCGCGCTGACCTTGCCGCCGCTGTTGGCGCTGCGCAGGGTGTCCAGGCTCTGCTGCACCGACGCCTGGTCGGTGTGGTGCAGCACGATGATCACCGGGCCCCGCGCGTTGTGATTCGGCGAGGGCACCCAGCTGGCGAGCGGGCTGCGGATCGGGGCGCTGGTGCTGGCGCAGGCGCTCAGCAGCAGACAGGCGAGCAGCGGAAGCAGGGTGCGGATCGGGTGCATGACCGCATTGTGCGGGATTCGGCGCAGGGATGCCGGGGGCGGGGGGATCCGACCGTAGCGCCACGCCATGCGTGGCTGCCATGCGCGACGCCCCAATAAAAAAGCCGACGACCCGAAGGCCGCCGGCGAAAGTACAACGTCTCTCTCTCGTTTCTTGTCTCTTTCGATGCCGGGCAGCGCCCGGCACTACGCGGTTGCGGCGATCAGGCCTCGTAGGCCGATTCGCCGTGCGAGGTCACGTCCAGGCCGGTGCGCTCTGCCTCTTCGGTGACGCGCAGGCCGAACACCAGGCGCACCACCAGCAGGATGGCGACGGTGACCACGGCGCACCAGATGATGGTGAAGCCGACGCTGACCAGCTGCACCCAGACCTGGTGGCCGATGTCGAGATCGGCCTTGGTGCCGCCCAGCGATTGCGCGCTGAACACACCGGTGAGCAGCGCGCCGACGATGCCGCCGATGCCGTGCACGCCGAACACGTCGGCGGTGTCATCCACGCGCAGCAGGCGCTTGAGACCGGTGACGCCCCACACGCAGACCACGCCTGCCACCAGGCCGATGACGATCGCGCCGAGCGGCCCGACGGTGCCGCAGGCCGGGGTGATGCCGACCAGACCGGCGACCGCGCCGGACGCCGCGCCCAGGGCGGACGGCTTGCCCTTGCTGACCGCTTCGACCAGGGTCCAGCCGAGCACCGCTGCAGCGGTGGCGAGGATGGTGTTGATGAAAGCCAGCGAGGCGACGGTGTCGGCGGCGGCGGCCGAGCCGGCATTGAAGCCGAACCAGCCCACCCACAGCAGCATCGCGCCGATGTAGGTGAACGGCACGTTGTGCGGCTTCAGCGCGGTCTGGCCATAGCCGATCCGCTTGCCGACGAAGTACGCGCCGACCAGACCGGCCACACCGGCGTTGATGTGGACCACGGTGCCACCGGCGAAATCGATCGCGCCCATCGCGCCGAGGTAGCCGCCGCCCCACACGATGTGCGCCATCGGGATGTAGCTCAGGGTGAACCACAGTGCCGAGAACAGCAGCACCGCCTTGAACTTGATGCGCTCGGCGAAGGCACCGACGATCAGCGCGGTGGTGATGCCGGCGAAGGTCGACTGGAAGGCGACGAACAGGTAATCCGGCAGGCCCTTGATCGGCGTATTGCCTACCGTGTCGGGGCCAAAGCCCTTGAGGAAGGCGAACTGGGTGAACGAGCCGAAGAAGGCGTTGCCTTCGCTGAACACCGCGCTGTAGCCGTAGGCCACCCACAGGATCAGGATCAGCGAGAACACCACCAGGATCTGGCTGAGGATGGACAGCACGTTCTTCGAACGCACCAGGCCGCCGTAGAACAGCGCAAGGCCCGGCACCACCATCAGCAGCACCAGCAGGGTGGAGGTGAGCATCCACGCCACGTCGCCGTGGTCGAAGGCAGGGGCTGCGGCAGCCGCGGCCTCGGCGACCGGTGCGGTGACGGCGGTGGGCAGCGGTTCGACCGCGACGGTTTCCGACGGCACCGGGGTGACCTGTGCCTGGGCATGGGCCGTGCTGGAGAACGCACCGACGGCCAGCGCGCTGATCAGCATCATCAGGCACACGGCATGGAACCGGGCTTGCCACCCGGTGAACAAAGAGGTCTTCATTGTGGGCTCCGAGTGGGGTTAGAGCGCGTCAGCGCCGATTTCGCCGGTGCGGATGCGGACGACCTGTTCGACCGCAGTCACGAAGATCTTGCCGTCACCGATCTTGCCGGTGCCGGCCGCGTTCTGGATCGCTTCGACCACCGCCTCCAGGCGGTCGTCGGTGACCACGGTTTCGATCTTGATCTTCGGCAGGAAATCCACGACGTACTCCGCGCCGCGATACAACTCGGTGTGGCCCTTCTGGCGCCCGAAGCCTTTGACTTCGGTCACGGTGATGCCCGACACGCCCGCGTCGGAGAGGGCCTCGCGGACCTCGTCGAGCTTGAACGGCCGGATGATGGCGGAGATCAATTTCATGCGCATGTCCCGATGGTGGATGGAACCGGCGGTGTGTCGCTGGCCGGTGTCAGGTCAGCGGGCGGCCACTTGCACATGGCCGCCCCCTGGTGCGCCGAACGATGCATGGGCCTCGCCAATGCCGTCGCCGGGAAGGCGGCGGCGCTGGTGACGCGGGAGGGAGGAAGGGCCCATGGCACGCGTCCGGTCTCTCTTGCCCCTGGTGGTGCAGCGGACCAATGGTCCGCTTTTCCCATGCAGCGGACCAACGGTCCGCTCTACACATGGTTGCGTTGCCGGCTCCCCAGCCGACAAAGCGGCGACGATGACGAAGGTGGGAGGGAGGTCCTTCGTCATCGTCGCCTGTTGCTCAGTTGGCGTAGTACATCTGGTATTCGAGCGGATGGGTGGCGGCGCGGAAGCGGGTCACTTCCTGCATCTTCAGCGCGATGTAGCCGTCGATGAAGTCATCGCTCATCACGCCACCGGCCTTGAGGAACTCGCGGTCCTTGTCCAGTGCTTCCAGGGCCTGGTCCAGCGAGGAGCAGACCTGCGGGATCAGCTTCTCTTCTTCCGGCGGCAGGTCGTACAGATCCTTGTCGCTCGGTGCGCCCGGGTCGATCTGGTTCTTGATGCCGTCCAGGCCGGCCATCATCAGCACGGTGAAGGTCAGGTAGCCGGACTGGATCGGATCGGGGAAGCGCATCTCGATGCGGCGCGCCTTCGGGTTGGACACCCACGGAATGCGGCACGACGCCGAGCGGTTGCGGGCCGAGTAGGCCAGCATCACCGGGGCTTCGAAGCCCGGGACCAGGCGCTTGTAGCTGTTGGTGCCGGAGTTGGCGAAGGCGTTGATGGCCTTGGCGTGCTTGAAGATGCCGCCGATGTACCACAGCGCCAGCTGGCTCAGGCCGCCGTAGCCGTCGCCGGAGAACAGGTTGGTGCCGCCCTTGGACAGCGACTGGTGCACGTGCATGCCGCTGCCGTTGTCGCCGACGATCGGCTTGGGCATGAAAGTGGCGGTCTTGCCGTTGCGGTGGGCGACGTTCTTGATGACGTGCTTCATGCGCAGCAGTTCGTCGGCCTTCTGCACCAGGGTGCTGAACTTGGTGCCGATTTCGCACTGGCCGGCGGTGGCCACTTCGTGGTGCTGCACTTCCACTTCGATGCCGACCTGTTCCAGGGTCTTGCACATTTCAGCGCGCAGGTCATGCAGCGAGTCGGTCGGCGGAACCGGGAAGTAACCGCCCTTCACCGCCGGACGGTAGCCACTGTTGGCGCCGTCGTACTTGTCACCGGTGCTCCAGGCCGCTTCTTCGGAATCGATCTTGAAGAAGGTGTGGCCCATGTCGTTGGCGAAGCGGACCGAGTCGAAGATGAAGAACTCCGGCTCCGGGCCGAAGAAGGCCTGCTCGGCGATGCCGGAAGACTTGAGGTAGGCCTCGGCGCGCTTGGCGATGCCGCGCGGGCAGCGGCCGTACGGCTGCATGGTGGCCGGGTCGAGGATGTCGCAGCTGATCACCAGGGTCGGGTCGGCGTAGAACGGGTCGATGTAGGCGCTGGAGGGATCCGGCAGCAGGACCATGTCCGATTCGTTGATGCCCTTCCAACCGGCGATGGAGCTGCCATCGAACATTTTGCCTTCTTCAAACAGCGACGGCTCGACGATGCTCACCGGGAAGGTGACGTGCTGTTCGATACCGCGCATGTCGACGAAACGCAGGTCGATGAACTCGATCTGGTTGTCCTTGATCAGCTTCTCAACGTTTTCCACGGACATCGGTGAAACCCTCGGATGGATGATTGCGTAGGTTGATAGAGCAATCGCCGTGCCAACTTTTCCATCTTCACAAGTCGTTGATTTTGTTGGCCGTGCACCGTGCCGGGTGCTGAACGCTGCGCACCACGATGGTGCAATGGCCGCACCACGCACACATTTGGTGCGGCGTTTGATGTTTTATGCTCTACCGCGATTTCCACCCACTCCGAGCCCCAGCATCCCGATGTCCGACCTGCTCTCCGCCCTCCTGTTGGGCATCCTCGAAGGCCTCACCGAATTCCTGCCGATCTCCAGCACCGGCCACCTGCTGATCGCCCAGCATTGGCTGGGCGCGCGCTCGGACTTCTTCAACATCGTCATCCAGGCCGGCGCGATCCTGGCCATCACCCTGGTGTTCCGCCAGCGCCTGTGGTCGTTGGCCACCGGCCTGCACGAGCGCGCCAACCGCGACTACGTGATGAAGCTGGGCACCGCCTTCCTGGTCACCGCGATCGTCGGCCTGCCGGTGCGCCTGGCCGGCTGGGAGCTGCCCGAAACGGTCACCCCGGTGGCCTGGGCGCTGATCATCGGCGGCATCTGGATGATCCTGGTGGAGACCTACAGCGCGCGCCTGCCCGACCGCGATGAAGTCACCTGGAAGGTGGCCATCCTGGTGGGCCTGGCGCAGGTGGTGGCCGGGGTGTTCCCGGGCACCTCGCGCTCGGCCGCGGCCATCTTCATCGCGATGCTGTTCGGCCTGAGCCGACGCGCGGCGGCCACCGAGTTCGTGTTCCTGGTCGGCATCCCCACCATGTTCGCTGCCAGCGGATACGCGTTCCTGGAAATGGCCAAGGACGGCAAGCTCGGCAACGAGAACTGGACCGACGTCGGCGTGGCCTTCCTTGCCGCTGCCGTCACCGGTTTCGTCGTAGTGAAGTGGCTGCTGGGTTACATCAAGTCGCACAGATTCACGGCGTTTGCGGCCTATCGCATCGCACTCGGTGCCGCCCTGCTGCTGTGGTTGCCTGCTGGCAACTGAACATGGTCGGCGCGCGCCAACCCCGTTTCGCGTATCAGCCCGTTTTTCCACGGGTTCCCAAGGAGATGTCCATGAACCGCACCCGCACCCTGATGCTGATCCTGCCGCTGGCCCTGATGGCCGCCTGCAGCAACCCCTCCACCCCGGGCCCCGCTGGTACCGGTGGCGATGACCTGGCGCCGGCCCCGACCGCCGCCGCCGATGCCAAGGCCGTGGAAAAGCTGGACGTGCAGCGCCTGCAGGGCAACCACTGGCTGCTGGACAGCGCCACCGATGCCAGCGGCAAGCGCGTGGATGCGCTGTTCGCGCGCGCCGACAAGCCGGTCACGCTGGACTTCAAGGACGGCCGCCTGTCGGTCGGCAATACCTGCAACCGCATGGGCGGCGGCTATACGCTGGCCGATGGCACGCTGACCGTGTCGCCGATGGCCTCGACCATGATGGCCTGCACCGACAAGGCGCTGATGGCGCTGGACCAGGCCGTGGGTTCGCGCCTGGAGGGCGCGCTCAAGGCCGAACTGGCCGGCCAGGGCCAGCTGACCCTGCACACCGCCGCCGGCGACGTGCTGGTGTTCAACCCCGAACCGACCGCTGAAACCCGCTATGGCGGCGAAGGCGAGACGGTGTTCCTGGAAGTGGCCGCGCAGACCAAGCCGTGCTCGCATCCGATGATCCCGAACATGCAGTGCCTGCAGACCCGCGAAGTGACCTTCGACGACAAGGGCCTCAAGCAGGGCACGCCGGGTGCGTTCGAGAACTTCTACGGCACCATCGAGGGCTATACCCACGAAGATGGCGTGCGCAACGTGGTGCGGGTGAAGCGCTACAAGATCGCCAACCCGCCGGCCGACGGTTCGTCGCTGGCGTACGTGCTGGACATGGTGGTCGAGTCGGAAAAGAAGTAACCGGCAGGTAGCGGCCGCTGGCCGGTATGCAGCCGCGACGGCACGCACGCGCCGCAGAAGACGAAGGGCGGCCGATGGCCGCCCTTCGTCGTTACCGGGTAGTGCCGGCCGCTGGCCGGCTCCTCGCATATCTCCCCGGAGGTTCATGAGGAGCCGGCCAGCGGCCGGCACTACCGACATTGCGCGCGGCCAGGGGTGGCATTGCCGACATTGCGCGGAGCCGGCCAGCGGCCGGCATTATTCGGCATCGCGCGAGGGCGTTGGCCGGGCGCCGGTCAGGCCAGCGCCGGGTTCAAGGTGTAGGTGCCATGCAATGCCGCTTCGGCCAGGACGTGGCCGTGCATTGCACGGTGCAGGTCGGCGGCGGTGAACGGGGTGGGCAGGTCCAGCTGCGCCACATCGAGTGCGAACACGCGGAAGAAATACCGGTGCATGCGCTCGTCGTTGAACGGCGGATACGGGCCGTCATAGCCCAGGTACTGCCCGGCCATGTCCGGATTGCCGGCGAACCAGCCGGTGAAATCGTTCAGGCCCTGGCGCGCGCCCGCCGGTCCGGCCGGTGCGGTTTTGCCCTTGATCGTGAAGCCGTCGCTGCAGCTGCCGGCGGCAAGGTCATGCACGCTGGCCGGGATGTCGGCCATCGCCCAATGCACGAAATCCGCGCGCGGCTGGTCGCGCGGCACGCTGCAATCGTGGCGACCGACCGTTTCCGGCACTGTCGGCACATCCGGGTCGATGCACAGCAGCGCGAACGAACGGGTGCCCTCGGGCACCTCGCTCCAGGCCAGCTGCGGGTTGCGGTTGGGGGCGAAACCGTTGGCGTCGCCGGCGGCGAATTCGGCCGCGATCGGCTGGCCGTTGTGGAGGCTGGTACTACTCAGGCGCATGGGAGAGTCCTCACTGTTCCGGGTAACCAAGGCGAACGGCAACGGGGGTCAACAACGCGAACGCCGGCGCCATCAGCTCGCGGTAGTGGCGCCACTCCCCGCTCGGCATGCGCGGCGGGCCCAGCGTCGGCGCCGGCGGCAGGCGCGTGCCGAGCAGCCGGCCCAGGTGCTCGGCCATGACGGCCGGATCGCTGCCGATGTCATCGATGCGCACCAGCGCATGCGGGTACAGGTCCTGTTCGTGCAGGGTCGCCACCTGCGTCAGCGAGCGGGCCAGCCACTCGGCCGCCTCGTTGACCGAGGTCACCGCCAGCGGCGCCGGCGCGCCGTTGGCCAGCCAGTGCAGCAGCATGTCGCGCGGGTCGCGCAGCACCAGCAGCAGGCGGCCTTCGGGCAGCTGCGGACGCAGCGCCCACAGCAGCGCGTTGTCCCACCAGAGCAGCCAGTCGATGAGGTTGGTGTCGGCCAGGCCGCGCGACGGCATCTGTTCGCGCCACTGCGCCACCAGTCGCTCCGGGCTGAGCTTGCCGGTCGAGAGGTCCTGCAGGGTGTGGTAACTCTGGAAGGCGTCGTCGGGCGGATTGGGGCCGAAGCGATCCCCCCGCAGCACCGGGCTGGCCGCGGCGATCGCCGCGATCACCCGCTCCACGCCGGAGCCGGGCGCACCCCAGACGAACATCGGACGGGCGGTGTTGGCGTCGTCGATGGTGCCGATCTCCGGCCAGCTCAGCGGCGCCTTGGCCTGCGGCGGCAGCGGCAGGCGCTGGCTGGCCTCGGCCACGTGCAGCTCGACCCACGTGCGCAGGGCATCCGCATGCTGGCCGGCCTCGTGCTGCACCGACCCCAGCCAGGCACGCAGGGTCGGCTTGGCGGCGTCCTCGGCGCTGTCATGGATGGCCTGCACGCGCGCCACCGCAGCAGCGGGGTCGCGCGCCATCAGCGCCTCGACGATGCGGGTTTCGCCGCTGGCGCGGCCCGGTTCGATCGCCACGATGCGACGCGCCACGGCTTCGGCGCCGTCGCTCTCGCCGGCCATGTCGTGCAGACGCAGGCGCGTTTCCATCGCCGGCAGGTGCTCGGGCATGGCCTGCAGCCAACGCTCGGCCACCGCGACCGATCCGGCACTGCCCACCGCTTCGATCGACAGCCGTGCCAGCCACAGGTCGTGCAGCTGCGGGTGGGTCTCCAGCACTGCATCGAGGGTGTCGCGTGCCTGCTGTTCGCGCCCCAGGCGCTGCCAGGCCATCAGCAGCAGCTGCAGGGTCTGGCGGTCGGCGGGGGCCTGTTCCAGCGCCGGCAACAGGTGTTCCAGCGCCTGCAGCGGCTGCCCGGACTGCAGTTCCAGCTCACCGGCCAGGCGGCGCATGGCCGGGGTGTCGCCCTCGGCCGTGGCCAGGATCTGGCGCATGGTCGCCGCGGCGCCATCGGTGTTGCCCTGGCGGACCTGCAGCTGCACCAGCAGGCCCTGCAGCGACGTCAGCGCCGGGTTGAGGTCCAGCACGCGGCGGAACGCCTGCTCGGCGAAGGCCAGCATGTCCTTGCCCAGATAGGCAAAGCCCAGCGCGTACAGCACCCGCGGATCGTTGGGCAGGGCCTGGGCGGCGGCCGACAGCAGGGCCACCGCGCGGTCGCCCTCGCCGCGGCGCAGCGCGATCATGCCGTTCAACGCGGCCAGCTCGGGATGCTCTTCATCCACGCGGCTGGCGGTGCGGGTGATCTTCTCGGCCTCGTCCACGTCGTTGCGGGCCAGCGCCATGTGCGCCTGCATCAGGTAGGCGGTCAGCTCGTTGGGGTTGAGCGTGGCGGTGCGGTCCAGCGCCGAGCCGGCGGCCTCGAACTGGCGCAGGGCCAGCAGCAGGCCGGCGTGCTGCAGGTGCAGGTCGGGGTTGTCCGGAGCCAGCGCCAGCGCCTGTTGCAGGCTGTCCAGGGCAGCATCGAACTGGCCCTGCTGTTGCAGCGACAGGGCCAGCCAGCGGTGCGCCTGCGGCTGCTCCGGCTCGGCCTGGGTCCATTGGCGCGCAAGCTGCACGGCATCGTCGGCCGCATTGCGGCGCAGGGCTTGGAGAATCTTGTCTTGCATGACGGTCCAGCTTGGGGTCAAACCCCGATTGTAGAACACGTCATGCAGCGCACCGTGGTCCGGGCGTTGCCCCCGGGCGAGGTCAGCCCAGGGTTTCGATGCGCAGGCGCTGCGCCACCCAGCGTTCGGAGAAGCCGTCGCCGCGCCAGTTCTCCAGGAAGCCGCAATGCCCCCCCCACGGGGCGATTTCCAGGTGGGCGTGGGCCGGCAGGCGCCAGCCGTTGAAGGTGGCGAAGGGGATCACCGGGTCATCCTTGGCCATCAGGATGTCGGCCGGCACGGTCAGTTCGGCCAGCCGGTCGCCGGCGATCGAATAGCCGTCGAAGTAGGCCTGCAGCGAGCCGAAGTCGGTGTGGTGCTCGACCAGCCAGGCAGTCAGCGCGCGGATGTCCAGCTTGAGGACCTGGTCGTCCCAGTCGCTCAGTTCGGGGAACAGGTCGCGTTTGCGCCGCAGCGAGCCGGCCCATTTGCGGCGGAAGTACCAGTCGTACATCGCCGGGCCGTTCTCGATGCTCTCCATGGTGATGGCCGGATCGAGCACCGGGCAGACCGAGGCGACCCGACGCAGCGGCACGCCGGCCGACGGTGCGCGCAGCGCCAGGCGCAGCACGAAATTGCCCCCCAGCGAATAGCCGGCCGCCACCAGCGGCAGCTGCGGCCAGCGCCGGGCGATATCACCGGCGGCCTGCACCACTTCATCGATGCGATTGGAATGGAAGATGCCGGGATTGAGGTGATGGGTGTTGCCGTGGTCGCGGAAGTTCAGCCGCACCACGTCGAAGCCTTCCTCGAGCATGCGCGCGGCGGTCATGCGCATGTAGCTGGACTCGGCGCTGCCCTCCCAGCCGTGCAGCAGCAGCGCCATGCCGATCGGCTCGCGGCCTTCGACATGGCTGTGCCAGCCCTGCAGGCGCACGCCCTGGCCACCGTCCAGGATCAGTTCTTCGGTGACCGCGCCGGTGGCGGCCAGCAGCGTCAGGCCACGCTGCATGCGCATGCGGCTGGAGCTGAGCATGGACTGCAGGTGCGGATTGCGCAGCCAACGCGGCGGAAGGTAGTCGGCAGCGGTCAACATGGGCGGCAGACTGCTCCCGGCTGCGACGCTGGCGCGTGAAGGGCCACCCTGCACTACTCGGCGGACATCGCCGCCAGGATGCGCGCGCGCGAGGTTTCCGCGATGCGGCGACGCCCTTCCAGGTCATTGGTTCCGATGGGGGCGAGGAAATGTACCTCCGCGCGGCGCGCCGGTTCGCCGAGCAGGCGCAGGAAATTGGCGAAGAAGCTCTCGCCGGGGCCGAACGCGACAATGGTCTGGGCATCGCCGCGGTAGCCGTAACGCAGCGCCACCGGCTGTACCGGGACCTGCGCCTCCACGGCGGCCTGGAAGATGCGCGCATGGAACGGGCCCACTTCGAGCCCGCCACGGGTGCGGCCTTCCGGGAACACGCCGACCGCCTTGCCCTCGCGCAGGCGCGCGACCATTTCCTGCATGACCCCACCGAGCGATTCGGTGCTGCCGCGCTGGTGGAAGATGGTCTGCCCGCGCGCGGCGAGCCAGCCAACCACGGGCCAGCTGGCGATCTCGCGCTTGGCCACGAAGCCCATCATGCGCTGGCTGTGCAGCATGTTGATGTCGACCCAGCTGACGTGATTGGCCACGAACAGCACCGCGCCCGGCAACGGCGTGCCGATCCGCTGCAGGCGGAAGCCGAAGATCCACATCAGGCCGCTGGACCAGAGATTCACCGCCGCGTGTTCGAACAGGCGGCTGCCCACGCGCATGCGTCCCCATGGCGGCAGCATGGCGATCAGCAACATCGGCAGGAACAGCAACAGGTGGACCAGCAGCAGCGGTACGCGGTACAGATAACGGCACACACGCGCCACGCCGCCACGTGAGGCCGGGGTGGGGGAAGTCATCCGCGCACGATACCCGAGCGCCGCAGGCTCTGCCAGCCGAAAACGGACAAATCGATGGCAACGCAGGGCCAGACGCCGCAGGCGGTCACGCGTGCCGCCGTTTGTGGCACGGGGCCGGCGCCGACCATGCGCAGGCGCACTGGGATGGCCCGCGCAACACAGCATCCATGCGCTGGATCGATCAGCCCGGACGGACCGCCGGCACCACCGCCAGGGTCAGCCGCGAGGTACACACCAGGCGGCCGCCGTCGTCTTCGATCCGGATGTCCCACACCTGCGTGCTGCGGCCCACGTGCACCGCACGCGCGGTACCGGTGACCACGCCGCTGCGCATCGCACGGATGTGGTTGGCATTGATTTCCAGGCCCACGCAGACCTGCGCGCTGGTATCCACGCACAGGTTGCCGGCGCTGCTGCCGAGGGTTTCGGCCAGCACCACCGAGGCACCGCCGTGCAGGATGCCGTAGGGCTGGCGGGTGCGTTCGTCGACCGGCATGGTCGCGCTGATCCAGTCGTCCCCCGCTGCGGTGAAGGCGATGCCGAGGTGTTCGATCAGGGTGTTGCGGCTGAGGGCGTTGAGTGCCTCGATCGACACCGCTTCGCGGAATACCTGGGCCATGCGGCGTCTCCGTGCGACGAAAGAAATTACAGGATGGGCACCAGGCCGGCGCCGAAGGCGGTCAGCATGCGCACCAGCAGCCACTTCGGGCCGACGTTGACTTCGGGGAAGTCACCCACCGAGACGTAGCAGGTGTGGAAGTCCTTGTCCTGGCGACGCAGCGGTTCGGGGCAGTTCGGCCCGGGCTGGAATTCGTAATCGGTGGCGTAACGCCACGGCCAGAAATCCAGCACCGGCAGCGCTTCGGAGGCCTTGCCCACGCTGTAGTTCAGGCCCGACAGCACCGGCGGCTTGATCCGCGGCGCCACCGTCCACGAGTTCTGCGGATGGATGTCGCGCAGGATGCTCTGGGCCAGGGCCTCGGCGAACACCGGGTCGTCGATGATCACCGCGCCTTCGGTGTTGTAGTTCTCGCTGCGCGGGTCGAAGTTGTGCGTGCCGATCACGCCGATGCGGCGGTCCACCACCATCGACTTGGCATGCAGGCCCATGCGCGCACCGGTACGGGTGACCGGCAGCGGCTTGTTGACCGCCTTGGTGCCCAGGAACGAGGGCCGTGTTTCTGCACGCAATACGCGACGCTCGACCACGCTGCCATCGGTGCGGCGTCGCGCGGCCGGGCCGGGGGTGGGCTGGCGCCGGCCCGGGTCGAGCGCGGCATCGGTGCCCGTGCTGGCAGTGTTGTCCAGGTCCACGCTGGCACCCGCATCGGCCCTGCGGCCGTTGCCGCTGCCGCGCGCGTTGCTGCCGGCGGCACTGCCACCGATCAGGCTGCTGCGCTTGCCGTCCGACGCAGGGGCTGCGCCGAGCGGGGCCGGCAGCAGGTTGCGGTAGTCGACCGGTGCATCCAGCGGGAACGGCTTGAACTCGTAGAGGTTGAAGCCCAGCTCGCGCATGTTGCGGCGTTTGTACTTGTAGGACAGCGCGTAGACGATCGGGTTGTCGGTGGCGGCCAGGCTGTTGGTGGAGACCACGATGCGCGGTGGCTGCTCGCGCTGGCGCAGGTCGCGGAACAGCTTGCGCGCCGGCTTGGACAGCACCAGGTACGGGGTCTGCAGCAGCACCTCGGTCTGGGCGCTGGCGATCAGCGCATCCAGCTGCGGCTCGGTGACGTGCTGGCCGTTGGCCGGTTGGCTGGGTCGTTCGCGGCGATGCTTGCGCGGCAGGTCGGCCACATAGCGCACCGAGGCCACCGCCATGGCGGTGTCCACGAAGGTGCGGCCGACGTAGGCCGGGTCGTTGGCCTCGTCGCTGACCCGCTGCAGCCGCTGCGGATTGCGATAGTCGGGGACCGGCATCTGCGGCGCACCGGTCCTGAGCAGGGTGGCGCCGACATCGTTGAGGCGTTCGGCCGGGACACTGCGCGGGGCGCGCCAGAACGCGTCGAAGTTGGTCGCCATCTCGCGCACTTCCGGGCCAGCCACCAGCACGTCACGGTCGCGGAAGTTGTACTCGCTGTCCCAGTCGTAATAGTCGTCCTGGTAGTTGCGTCCGCCAACCACGCCCAGCGCATCGTCGATCACCAGCAGCTTGTTGTGCATGCGCTGGTTGAAGCGACGGAAGCAGCACAGCACGCTGGCGGCGTAGTCGACGTAGTTCAGCCGCGCCTTGCCGAAGGTGGGGTTGTAGACGCGCAGTTCGAAGTTCTGGTGGCTGCTGGCCAGTGCACCGAGGATCTGCAGGTCGGAAATGGCCGAGAGCTGGTCGATCAGCACCCGCACCTTGACCCCGCGCCGGGCGGCGGCGAGCAGTTCGTCCAGCACCAGCCGGGCGCTGTCGTCCTTGTCGAAGATGTAGGTCTGCAGGTCGATGCTGCGGGTGGCGCTGCGGATCAGGTTGAGCCGGGCGACCAGCGACACCTCGCCTTCGTCGATGATGGTGGCGTAGTGGCGCGGCGCCGCCTCGGTGGACTCGGCGAAGGCCTTGCCGCCCAGCGCGCGCAGCGGCGAATCCAGCGCGCAGCGGTCCGGGGCGGTGCAATCGACCACGCTCGAGCGCGCCTGCACGGCGATGCCGGCCGCGCGCTCGCGCTGCGCGTTGGACAGCGACGCACAGCCGCTCCCCAGCAACAGCGTTGCCAGCAGTACCACCCGCAGCCATGGATTCACGGTTTCGGCGCCTCGCTCAGACGCGCACGCAATACAAAGGTCACTCGATCACTCAATGCTAGTTGCCAGCTGTCCATCCCATACCGGCCACGCTGCACGGTACCGCGGCTGACCACGTCGCAATCATACCCGGCCCGGGGGCAGGCCGCCGGCTCCACCCGCAGCGTCTCGGGATGGCTGACCCCACGCAGGATCAACCGCCCCTGCACCCCGCCGCCCTTGTCCACGACCTCCGGCCAATAGGGGACGGAGTCGAATTCGACCACCGGGTAGCGTGCCGAGTCGAAGAACTCCTCGCCGCGCATCCAGCCGGTGTAGCGGTCCTTGCCGGGGATTTCCACATAGCGGGTGAACATCCGCAGGTGCACTTGGTGGCGCCCGTCGGACAGCACTTCGATGCGTCCCTCGAAACGCGGGAACACCCCTTCGATCCGTTGCCCCAGCCGGGTACGGATCTCGAAACCGAAACGCGAGCGCGCGGTATCGAAGGCCAGCACCTGGCGGGGAATCTCCGCCGGGGGTTCGGCACAGGCCGCCTCGGCTGCCAGTACCAGCAGGCAGCCCAGCAGCGCGCGCACTACCGCCATGGGGTCACGGCCACCAGAAGGCGGTCAGGGTACCCACGCCGGGCTCGATGCGGGCCTCGCGGTCGAAGGCCAGTACCGCGATGCCACCGGGCGGCATGCCACGGTAATCGCTGCTGGTGCCTTCGCTCATCAAGGCCACCAGCCGTTCCAGTCCCGGATTGTGGCCGACCACCAGCAGGCGCTCGACATCGCGACGCTCGTCGATCAGGCCGGCCAGGGTCCCCGGGGTGGCGTCGTAAACGGCGTCTTCAAGCCGCTTTTCGACGAAACCGGTGATGCCCAGCACCGCTTCGAGGGTTTCGCGGGTCCGCCGCGACGGCGAGCAGAGCACGCAATCGGGCAGCAGGTTGTTCTCCTTCAGCCAGCGGCCGGCCGCTTCGGCTTCGGCCAGGCCGATGGGCGACAGCGGGCGGTCAAGGTCGGCCTGGCCGGTACCGGCGGCTTCGGCGTGGGCGTGGCGCAGCAGGATCAGTTCTCGCATAAAGGCTCTCTTCCGGATCAGGCTTTCTTCAGCCACTTCAACAGTGGCTCCCAGTCACTCTGGTGCTCGCGCACCTGCGCGGAGCGGTAATCGAACAGGCTGCGTCCCAACCCGACCATCACCACGTAACTCTGGCTGTCGCGCAGCTGGGCGACAACCTCGTAAGGCCATTCGGCCAGCATCTGCATGGCCTGCTGGGAGGTCTGGGTCCAGGGCTTGGTGCGGTTGAGCACCAGCCCCACCGGCAGCGCGCGGCGGTGCACGCGCGGCACTTTGGACAGGCTGTTGAGGAAGCCGACGATGGCTTCGATGTCCAGCGCGGAGGGCAGCACCGGGACCACGACGGCATCGGCAACATCGAGGAAGTGGCCGAGATCGTCGGCCAATGCACCTGCGGGAGCGTCGATGACGACCTGGTCGGTTCCGTCGGGGATCAGCTTTTCCCAGCTCTTCTTGCGGTAGACGTCGATCGGCAGCACGGCGCTTTCCAGCATCGAGCGGCGCTGCGCCCAGCGGGTGCTGGAGCCCTGTGGGTCGGCGTCGGCCAGTACGGTCCGTTTGCCGTCCAGGGCGGCATGCGCCGCCAGGTGGGTGGCGACGGTGGTCTTGCCCACCCCACCCTTGGAACCGGCTACCAGGATCGTCTTCATGCCAGCCTCGCTTCCGGGGAACGTCGTCGCAGCGTACACCGCCCTCCGTGACGGAGATAGTCGCGCTGCTGAACCCCTGCGCGGCCCGGCGCTTTGCTATCGTGCGCGATCCAAAGGATTGCAAGCCGGCATGAGCGAGTTACAGGACCTGAGCGCACTCATTCGCGCCAACACCCCGCTGATCATCATCGAGACCCAGGACGAGGGTCGCATCGTGGAGCTGTTCCGGCAGACCCTGATGCATGTCTGGCGTGCCCTGCACCGCTGGTCGATCACCGAGGGCCTGCGCCGCATCGACATGGACCGCGAGGACGAGCCGGTCGGCCCGCCCGATGCGAGCTCGGCCCTGCAGATGATCCGCCAGGCCGAACAGCGCGGCATCTACCTGCTGCTCGATTTCCATCCCTACCTGGGCTATGCCAGCCACCAGCGCGCGCTGCGCGACCTGATCCAGCGCCGCCACTGCCAGGCCCACGTGCTGGTGCTGATCGGGGCCAAGGTCGAACTGCCGGCCGAGCTGGAAGCGCTGGCGACCCGCTTCAACCCGCGCCTGCCCGACCTCAACGCGCTGCTGAAGATGCTCCGCGAGGAGGCCGAGGCCTATGCCCGCGAGAATGGCGGGCGCCGGGTCGAGGTGGACAACGAGGCGGTCAAGAAGATCCTGCACAACCTGCGCGGGCTGAGCATGGTCGATGCACGGCGGATCGGGCGGCAGTTGATCTTCGCCGATGGCGCGCTCAGCCAGGACGACCTGCCGCAACTGGCCCGGCTCAAGTTCGAGCTGCTCAACCGGGCCGGCCATCTGCATTACGAATACGACACCACCCGGTTTGCCGATGTGGCCGGGGCCAACCGGCTCAAGCGCTGGGTCAACCAGCGGCGCCCGATTTTCCTCGGCGGGCAGGGCCCGGCCGGGCTGGATCCGCCCAAGGGCATGCTGCTGCTGGGGGTGCAGGGCTGCGGCAAGTCGATGCTGGCCAAGGCCACCGCCGCCGGCTTCGGGGTGCCGTTGCTGCGCCTGGATTTCGGCAGCCTGTACGACAAGTACCACGGCGAGACCGAGAAGAACCTGCGCGAGGCGCTGGCGTCGGCCGAGCAGCTGGCGCCGTGTGTGCTGTGGATCGACGAGATCGAAAAGGGCCTGGCCAGTGGGGGTGAGGACGGCGGCGTGTCACGCCGCGTGCTCGGCCACCTGCTGACCTGGCTGGCCGAGCGCAAGAGCACGGTGTTCATCGTGGCCACCGCCAACCAGGTGCACGAGCTGCCGGCCGAACTGCTGCGCAAGGGGCGCTTCGACGAGATTTTCTTCATCGACCTGCCCGACGCCAACACCCGGGTGGAACTGTTGCGCCTGCACCTGGGCCGTCGCCAGCTCAATGCCGATGATTTCGCGCTGCCCGCGCTGGCTGCGGCCAGCGACGGGTTCTCGGGCGCGGAGATCGAACAGGCGGTGGTCGCCGGTCTGTATGCCGCCCACGCGGAAACGCGTGTACTGGATACCGAGTTGCTGATGCAGGAGATCCGTAGCAGCCGTCCGTTGTCGGTGCTGATGGCCGAGCAGGTCAACGCGCTGCGCGAATGGGCACGCGGCCGCACGGTCAGCGCCGACGAATAGCGCCAGGATGCATCGAAGGCCATCGCCGCCGCTGGCCGATGCGCGCGCGGCGACGGCTCCGACCGGGGTCGAAGCCGATGCGCATCACCCTGCCTGACGCCGACAGCACCCCGACACGGCGGCCGCCCCGGGTCGGATCAGGGCCAGGCCGGCGGTTGCGCCGCCCAGGCCTGCTGTACCTCGCCCAGGGTCTTGCGCTCGCTGTCGCGCCAGCTCGGCAGCAGCGTGGCGTAGTTGGCCGAGCCGCTCCATTGCTGCGGCTCGGTGCGAACCGCCGCGGCATACCAGCGCACTGCCTCGTCCTTGCGGCCGAGCGTCCACAACGCCAGCGCGTAGGTGGCCGGCACCCACGCGGCATTGCCACGCACGCCGCCCTGGGCGGCGCTCCACTGGGCCAGCGCCGCCTCGACCTCACCCAGCCGGAACAGGTCCCAGCCGTAGTTCCAGCGCACCGTGCGTCCGGCCACGGTGGTGGCCGTGGTGCTGCCGATGGCCTCGGCATACAGGCTGCGGCCCAGCTCCGGGCGCCCCTGTGCGAACGCCACGCCCGCCAGCTGCACGGTGGCATCGAGCGCCTTGCGCCCACGCTCGCGCTGCTTCATGAGCTGGTCGACCAGATCACTGCTGTCGGCCGGCACCACCACTGCCGGAACGGCCGCGGCATCCTGGTCGAAATAGAATTCCTGCACTGCCGGCAGCGCTTGCGCTGCCGCCCCGAACGCGGCCGACGCCGCCGTCAAACCAGCCGCCAGCATCACGCCGGCCAGCCTGTGTCTTGCCACTGCCATGCAAACTCCCCCAGGTTGTCACAACAACCTCCCGGTCCCGATCCTACCCTCAGCGTGCGTCCGGGCGCGAGTGCCCGGGGGCCATTTGGACGCCACCCTTGCCAACCGCGACCCTCCGGCCGCGCCTGCTGCAGGCCTGCCAACCGACTTTCCCGGCCTGGTCAGCCCCGCCGCCACGCCCGCAGCCGGTTGTTGGCGGGCATGGGCACGTCCTCGATCAGCTGCAGGCCCTGCGCGGCGGCCAGCGCGTCCACGGCCTCGGCATCGCGGATACCCGCATCGCGATCGCGCGCCTTCAGCCACGCATCGAACTGGCGGTTGCTGTCACTGCTGAAATCGCCGTGGTAATTGAACGGGCCGTAGATGCACAACAGCGCATCGTCCGCCATCACCGCGGGCAGCCCGGCGAACAACGCCTGCACGTGCGCCCAGCTCATGATGTGCAGCGTGTTGGCGCTGAACACCGCATCGAACGCCGGTGCGGCATCCGGTAGCGGTGCCAGGCCGGGCTGCGGCGACAGTACCGCCTGCAACGGCCACGGTGCCGGCGCATTGGGCAGCGCGGCGGCGGCCAGGCGCTCGGCGATGCCGGGCAGATGGTCGGGATGATCACTGGCCTGCCAGCGCAGGTGCGGCAGCGCCGCAGCGAAATACGCGGCGTGCTGGCCGGTGCCACTGCCGATTTCAAGCACCGCATGGCGGTCATGCAGGTACTGCTGCAGCACCGCCAGGATCGGGTCGCGGTTGCGTTCGCAGGCTTCGGACCACCGCTGCTGGCTCATGGAAGGCTCAAGATGAATTCGACGGCGTCCATCCAACCATGACCGCAGTCACTTGTGCCACTGCCAACAGCCACCGAAAGTCGATGACTTGTCCACTGTCGTCGGCGTGCGCCGCCGACCGTACCCAGGGGAATCGCAAGCTGTGCAACGCCGTGAGTTTCTGACGCTGTCTGGCATGGGCCTGGCTGGCCTGATGCTGCCGCACTCCCGCCTGATCGCCGCCGAGCAGCTGCTCGAGCCTGGCAACGTGGGCCGCAACAAGGTGCTGGCCGAGGCCGCGCTGGCCGCGGCCAGGCGTGCCGGCGCCAGCTACTGCGACGTGCGCATCGGCCGCTACCTCAACCAGGCGGTGATCACCCGCGAGGCGCAGGTGCAGAACATCACCAACAGCGAGTCGTCGGGCCTCGGCATCCGGGTGATCGTCAACGGGGCCTGGGGCTTTGCCGCCACCCACCAGCAGACGCCGGCCGCAGTGTTGGCCACGGTCGAGCAGGCCGCCGCGATCGCCCGGGCCAACGCACGCATCCAGACCCGTCCGGTGCAGCTGGCACCGGTGCAGGGGGTAGGCGAGGTGAGCTGGAAGACCCCCATCCGCAAGAACGCGATGGCCGTGCCGATCCAGGACAAGGTGGACCTGCTGCTGGGCATGAATGCCGCCGCGCTGAATGCCGGCGCCAACTTCATCAACTCCACCCTGTTCCTGGTCAACGAGCAGAAGTACTTCGCCTCCAGCGATGGCTCCTTCATCGACCAGGACGTACACCGCATCTGGCTGCCGTTCACCGCCACCGCGATCGACAAGGCCACTGGCAAGTTCCGCACCCGCGCCGGGCTGTCCTCGCCGATGGGCATGGGCTACGAATTCCTCGATGGCGATGCCAGCGGCAAGATCGCCCTGCCCGGCGGCATCACCGCCTACCGCGACGCCTATGACCCGGTCGAAGACGCCATCGCCGCGGCACGGCATGCGCGCGAGAAGCTCAAGGCACCGTCGGTGAAACCGGGCAAGTACGACCTGGTGCTGGATCCGTCCAACCTGTTCCTGACCATCCACGAGAACGTCGGCCATCCGCTGGAGCTGGATCGTGTGCTTGGCTACGAAGCCAACTACGCCGGCACCAGCTTCGCCACGCTGGACAAGCGCGACGCCGGCTTCCGCTGGGGCAGCGAGCGGGTCACCTTCTTCGCCGACACGACTGCCCCCGTCAGCCTGGGCGCGGTGGGCTACGACGATGAGGGGGTCAAGACCCGGCGCTGGGACCTGGTCAAGGACGGCATCCTGGTGAACTACCAGGCCACCCGCGACGAGGTGCACCTGCTGGGCGAAACCGAATCGCACGGCTGCAGCTACGCCGACTCGTGGTCCAGCGTGCAGTTCCAGCGCATGGCCAATGTGTCGCTGGCACCGGGCAAGGCGCCGCTGAGCGTGGCCGAGATGATCAAGGACGTGGAAAACGGCATCTACATCCATGGCCGCGGCTCGTACTCGATCGACCAGCAGCGCTTCAATGCGCAGTTCGGCGGCCAGCTGTACTACCAGATCCGCAACGGTGAGATCACCGGCATGGTCGAGGACGCCGCGTACCAGATCCGCACGCCGGAGTTCTGGAACGCCTGCAGTGCGATCTGCGACGCGCGCGATTTCCGCTTCGGCGGCTCGTTCTTCGATGGCAAGGGCCAGCCGGGCCAGGTCTCGGCCGTCTCGCACGGTTCGTCCACCACCCGTTTCAATGGCATCAACATCATCAACACCGCGCGCAGCCTGGGATGACTTCTTCCCGGACTGTCGCCGTTTCCCCGCCCCCCCACACCAACGTGGAGAGCTGCCTTGCAAAGACGTGACTTCCTTGCCCTGACCGGGCTTACCGCAGGCGGCCTGATCGTGCCGTCGTTCTTCGGCAAGGTGATTGCCGCCGAACAGCTGCATAGCACCCTGGACCTGGGGCTGAAGAAGCGCCTGGCCGATGCGGCTCTGGCCGCCGCCCGCCAGGCCGGTGCCACGTACTGCGACGTGCGCATCGGGCGCTACCTGCGGCAGTTCGTGATCACCCGCGAAGACAAGGTGCAGAACGTGGTCAACACCGAATCCACCGGTGTGGGCATCCGCGTGATCGTCAACGGCGCCTGGGGCTTTGCCGCCACCAACCAGCTCGGCACCGCCGACGTGGCACGTGCCGCGCAGCAGGCCGCGGCGATCGCCAAGGCCAATGCCGGCGTGCAGACCGCGCCGGTGCAGCTGGCCGCCGCGCCGGGCGTGGGGGAAGTGAGCTGGAAGACGCCGATCCGCAAGAACGCCATGGACGTGCCGATCAAGGAGAAGGTGGACCTGCTGCTGGACGTCAACGCCGCCGCCTTGGCCGCCGGGGCCAGCTTCGTCAACTCGATGCTGTTCCTGGTCAACGAGCAGAAGTACTTCGCCTCCACCGATGGCTCCTACATCGACCAGGACGTGCACCGCATCTGGGCGCCGATGACGATCACCGCCATCGACAAGGCCAGCGGCAAGTTCCGCACCCGCGAAGGCCTGTCCTCGCCGATGGGCATGGGCTACGAGTACCTGGACGGCGCCGCCGCCGGCAAGGTGCTCACCCCCAACGGGGTGGTCAACTACAGCGCGTCCTACGACATGAAGGAAGATGCGATCGCCGCGGCCAGGCAGGCGCAGGAAAAGTTGAAGGCACCGTCGGTGAAGCCGGGCAAGTACGACCTGGTGCTGGACCCGTCGCACACGTGGCTGACCATCCACGAATCGATCGGCCATCCGCTGGAACTGGACCGCGTGCTCGGCTATGAAGCCAACTACGCCGGCACCAGCTTCGCCACCCTGGACAAGCGCGAACAGCACTTCCAGTACGGCAGCGACAAGGTCAACATCTTCGCCGACAAGACCCAGCCGGGCAGCCTCGGCGCGGTCGCCTACGACGACGAAGGCGTCAAGACCAAGCGCTGGGACCTGATCAGCGAAGGCAAGCTGGTGGACTACCAGACCATCCGCGACCAGGCCCACATCCTCGGCAAAACCGCGTCCGATGGCTGCTGCTATGCCGATTCGTGGTCCAGCGTGCAGTTCCAGCGCATGGCCAATGTTTCGATGGCGCCGGGCAAGACCCCGCTGAGCGTGGCCGACATGATCAAGGATGTCGAAAACGGCATCTACATCATCGGCGACGGCTCGTTCTCGATCGACCAACAGCGCTACAACGCCCAGTTCGGCGGCCAGCTGTTCTACGAAATCAAGAACGGCAGGATCACCCGCATGCTGGAAGACGTGGCCTACCAGATCCGCACCCCGGAGTTCTGGAACGCCTGCAGTGCCGTGGCCGATGAACGCGACTACCGCCTGGGCGGTTCGTTCTTCGACGGCAAGGGCCAGCCGGGCCAGGTCTCGGCGGTCTCGCACGGCTCGTCCACCGCGCGCTTCAACGGCATCAACGTCATCAACACCGCGCGCAGCCTCGGCTGAGCGGTCAGGAGCCCCAATCCATGAGTATCTTCACCGAAGCCCAGGCCAAGGCCATCCTCGACAAGGTCATCGCGCTGTCCAAGGCCGATGAGTGCACCGCCGTGCTGGCCGGCGCGATCGACGGCAACATCCGTTTCGCGCTCAACAACGTCTCCACCAGCGGCATCGTGGACAACACCGAACTGGCCGTCACCGTCGCCTTCGGCAAGCGCGTGGGCACCGCCTCGATCAACGAGTTCGACGACGCCGCGCTGGAACGCGTGGTCCGCCGCGCCGAAGACCTGGCCCGCCTGGCGCCGGAAAACCCGGAATTCATGCCGGCCATCGGCAAGCAGACCTACACGCCCAGCCCGACCTTCAGCGCCTCCACCGCGGCCATCGACCCGGCCTTCCGGGCCAAGGTCGCCGCCGATTCGATCGCCCCGTGCCGCGGCCACGGCCTGATCGCCGCCGGTTTCCTGGAAGACGGCCAGGGCTTCCAGGCCACCGCCAACAGCAACGGCAACTTCGGCTACCAGCGCACCACCAATTTCGACTACACCTGCACCGTGCGCACCGAAGACGGTCGCGGCTCGGGCTGGGTGGGCCGCAATCTCAAGGATGCCGCCGACTTCAAGGCCGATCAGGACATCCAGATCGCGATGCGCAAGGCCACCGAATCGCAGGAAGCAAAGGCGCTGGAACCGGGCAAGTACACGGTGATCCTGGAGCCGGCCGCGGCCGCCGGCCTGATCAGCTTCATGATGAACTTCTTCAGCGCACGCTCGGCCGATGAAGGGCGCAGCTTCCTGTCCAAGAAAGGCGGCGGCAACAAGCTTGGCGAGCAGGTCTACGACCCGCGCGTGAACATGCATGCCGACCCGTGGCACCCTGAAGCCGCGGTCCTGCCGTGGGACAACGAAGGCCTGCCGCGCACCAGGCTGCCGATCATCGAGAACGGCAGGATCGCCAACCTGGAGTACTCGCGGTTCTGGGCGCAGAAGCAGGGCAAGACCGCCAACGCCGGTCCGGGCAACCTGCTGATGAGCGGCGGCGACAAGAGCACCGCCGAGCTGGTCCGTGGCACCCAGAAGGGCATCCTGGTCACCCGCACCTGGTACATCCGCATGGTCGATCCGCAGACCGTGCTGCTCACCGGCCTCACCCGCGACGGCACCTTCTACATCGAGAACGGCCAGATCAAGTACCCGGTGAAGAACTTCCGCTTCAACGAGTCGCCGGTGATCATGCTCAACAACATCGAAGAACTGGGCAAGCCGGTGCGCGTGGCCGGTGACGAGTCGAACTTCGTGATGATGATTCCGCCGATGAAACTGCGCGATTTCACCTTCACCTCGCTGTCCGACGCGGTCTGATGCACGGATGAACCGCGCGCAGTTCCTGCGCCTGATGCTGGGCAGCGCCGCCTTCGCGGCGTTGCCCTCACCGGCGCGCGCCCAGGCCGGTCGCTACGACTTCTGGTTCACCCGCCTCAAGTACGACTCCGGCGACTGGGACGTGGATGCGCGCATGCCGTCCAACGTGATCACCTCGCTGATCGATTACACCTCCCTGCGCGTGGACCCGACCGAGCACGTCATCGCCCTGTCCGATCCGCGCATGCTGGAGGCGCCATTCTGCTACCTGGCCGGGCACAAGCTGGTGGAGTTCAACGCCGCCGAGCGGCAGAACTTCGTGCGCTACGTGCGCAACGGCGGCTTCGTGCTGGTCGATGACTGCAACCATGACATCGACGGGCTCTTCGCCACCTCTTTTGAAGCGCAGATGGCCAGGCTGTTCGGCCCGGCCGCGTTGAAGAAGCTGCCCAACAGCCACGCGCTGTATCGCAGTTTCTTCCGCTTTCCCGAGGGTCCGCCGGCCACCGGCTTCGAGCTCAATGGCTGGGGCGATGACCTGGTCCATGACTACCTCAAGGGCATCGAGGTCGATGGCCGTCTCGGCGTGCTCTACAGCAACAAGGATTACGGCTGCGAGTGGGACTATGACTGGCGCAACAAGCGTTTCCTGGCCGAAGACAACACCCGCTTCGCGGTCAACATCGTGATGTATGCGTTGAGCGGCTAGGTTCCTTCCTGCATTTCCAGCCACGCATGGCGTGGCTCTACACCGATTCCGCGAGTGCCTTATGACGACCGACCGCCTTGATGCCCTTCTTCCCAAACTGCAGCAGTTGCGCACCGCGCTGGGCCAGGCCGTGGTCGGCCAGCATGCGGTGGTGGAACAACTGCTGATCGGGCTGCTGGCCGGTGGCCACTGCCTGCTCGAAGGCGCGCCGGGGCTGGGCAAGACGCTGCTGGTGCGCTCGCTGGGCCAGGCGCTGGAGCTGCAGTTCCGGCGCGTGCAGTTCACCCCGGACCTGATGCCCAGCGACATCCTCGGCACCGAGCTGCTGGAAGAAGACCATGGCACCGGGCACCGCCATTTCCGCTTCCAGCAGGGCCCGATCTTCACCCACCTGCTGCTGGCCGACGAACTCCACCGCACCCCGCCCAAGACCCAGGCCGCACTGCTCGAGGCGATGCAGGAGCGCACGGTCAGTTATGCCGGCACCACCTACACCCTGCCGGCGCCATTCTTCGTGCTGGCCACGCAGAACCCGATCGAACAGGCCGGCACCTACCCGCTGCCCGAGGCGCAGCTGGACCGCTTCCTGCTGCACGTGCGGGTGGATTACCCCACCGAGCAGGAAGAGCGCGACATCCTGCTGCAGACCACCGGCAGCGCCAGCGGCACGGTCCCCAGGGTGATGGATGCAGAAGACGTGCTGGCCCTGCAGGCCGCAGTACGCCAGGTGCACGTGAGCGATGACGTGCTCACCTGGATTACCCGCCTGGTGCGCGCCAGCCGACCGGGCCCGGCCGCACCGGAGGCGGTCAACCACTGGATCAAGTGGGGCGCCGGCCCGCGTGCCGGGCAATCGCTGGTGCTGGCGGCCAAGGCCCGCGCGCTGCTGCAGGGCCGCTTCGCCGCAACCCGCGAGGACGTGCAGGCGCTGGTCGCGCCGGTGATGCGCCATCGCCTGCTGCTGTCCTTCGCCGCCGAAGCCGAGCAGAAGGGCGCCGACGATGTGATCGCCGCGTTGCTGCAGGCCGTGCCGTTCCCGGCCTGAGCCCACGCATGACCCCGCACGCCCCGATCGCCATCCCCGCCGACGTGCGCAGCCGCCTGAAGGCGCTGCGCCTGCTGCCGCGGCGTGCGCGCGGTGCACATGGCATCGGCCAGCACGCCAGCCGCAGCCGCGGCGCCGGCCTGGAGTTCGCGCAGTACCGCGCCTACGAACCGGGCGACGCGCTGCGCCAGATCGACTGGAAACTCTACGCACGGTCGGACCGCTTCTTCGTGCGCGAGTCCGAGCGCGAAAGCCCGATCACCAGCTGGGTGCTGATCGATGCCAGTGCGTCGGCCGCCCAGCATGATCGCGCGCGGCCGCAGTGGTCGCGCCTGGACCAGGCCTGCGCCACCGCCGCCTGCCTGGTCGAACTGGCGCTGCAGCAGGGCGATCGCTTCGGGATGATCGCGGTCAACGGACGCGGCGTGCAGCTGGTGCCGGCCGGCAGTGGCCCGCGCCAACGCGACCGCGTGCACCTGCTGTTGCGCCAGCTGCAGGCGCAGGGCGGCTGGCCAGCGGTCGACACGCTGCGCCCGGTCTGGGAGCGCGTGCAGGCCGGCGACCTGCTGGTGGCGCTCGGCGATGGCTTCGACGAGGCCGGCATCGTGCTGCTGGAACGCCTGGCTGCCGCCCGTCGCGAAGTGCTGCAGTTGCAACTGCTGAGTGCCGACGAACGCGACTTCCCGTTCACCGACGGCCACCGCTTCCGCGATCCGGAAACCGGTGAAGAGCTGCTCGGAGATGGCCGTGCGATCCGCGCCGACTACCTGGCGCGCTTCGGCCAGGCACAGCACGCGCTGCAGGCGCGGCTGCATGCCAGTGGCATCGCGCACGCCGTGGGCTACATGGACCAGCCGCTGGACGCACCGCTGCGGCTGCTATTCGGCCCGGGCAGCGGCGCATGAGCCTGGCGCTGCTGTTCCCGCTGGGTCTGCTGGCGTTGGGCGCGTGGCTGGTGCCGCTGCTGGTGCACCTGGCCCGCCGTCATCAGTACGCGCCGTTGGATTTCGCCGCGCTGCGCTGGCTGCGCGCAAAGATACGGCCGCGGCAGCGCATCCGTTTCGACGAATGGCCGCTGCTGCTGGTGCGCCTGCTGTTGCTGGCCGCGCTGGCCCTGCTGCTGGCGCGACCGATGCTGCAGGGCAGTGCGCCCGATACCCGCGCGGTGATCGCCGTGGCGCCTGGACTGGATGCCGTCGCATTGCGCGCGCAGCAGCCCGACGCGGACTGGCGCTGGCTGGCGCCCGGTTTTGCGTCGATTGATACGCCGGCGCCGCGTGCCGCCCAGCCCCTGGCCAGCCTGCTCCGTGAACTGGACCAGCACCTGCCGGCCGGCGCACCGCTGACCGTCTACGTCCCCGACCCGATGCCAGGCGCGGATGCCCAGCGCCCGCGCCTGTCGCGCCCGGTGCAGTGGCGCCCCATCGCAGGCACGGTGCCGGCCGCGCCGGACGCGTCCGGCAGTGCGCCGCGACTGCGCCTTAGCGGAGCGGCCGATGCATCGGCCCGGCGCGTCCTCAATGCGGTGCAGCGCGCGTGGTCCGGCCAACCCCTGGCGACCGCCACGGACGCGGCGCCGATCGATGGTGAGATCGGCGTGTGGTTGTCCGCCGCGCCGTTGCCGCCAACGTGGCAGGCATGGTTGGAAAGTGGCGGCACGCTGCTGGTCACCCTGCCCGGAGCGCGCGCGGCTGCCGAAACGGTGGTGCTGCGCGATGCGCAGGGACAGGCGGCCATCAGCGAGCGCCGCGTCGGCAGCGGTCGGCTGTTGCGCTTGCACGCCGCGCTGGCCCCGTCTGCGTTGCCGATCCTGGAGGACCCGACCTTCCCGCGGCAGCTGCTCGCCCTTGCACGCCCCCCCGCCGCGCCGCAGTGGGTGGCCGCCACCGCACATGCACCGTTGACCGGTGCGCACGCACCCACACCGCACCCACTGGACCTCGCGCCGTGGCTGCTCGGCCTGATCGTGCTGCTGTTCGCGCTGGAACGCTGGCTGGCAACCTCGGCACGTCGCGGGGCGCAGGCATGAGCCCCCTGCTGCAGCGCAGCTGGCAGCGCGC
Source organism: Stenotrophomonas sp. (assembly GCF_031995405.1). Lineage (GTDB taxonomy): Bacteria > Pseudomonadota > Gammaproteobacteria > Xanthomonadales > Xanthomonadaceae > Stenotrophomonas. The sequence goes on from NZ_DAMAGC010000014.1 coordinate 41,600, forward strand.
GCGACGGCGCCAGTGGTGGGCCACGCTGCTGGTCGCGCTGCCGCTGGCGCTGGCCGCCACCGCGCTGGCCTTGCGCCTGGGCGGCTTCGACATCGCCACGATGGTGCTGCTGGTCACCCTGCTGGCCAGCGTGGCGCTCGCCACCTGGCGCACTCGCCAGCTGGACCGGCAGTGGCTGGTGCGCCGGCTCGATACCCATCGCGTCGTCCAGGACAGCGCGGACCTGCTGTTGGCCGATGCGGCCACGCTCAACCCGTTGCAGCAGCGCCAGCAGGCGCGGGTCACCGCCGCGCTGCAGGCGGCCCCACCCGAGCTGCGACCGCGCTGGCCACGGCGCTGGCTGGCGGTGACGTGGGTGCTGGGACTGGTGGTAATCGCACTGGCGTTGGGCTGGCCGCGCAGTGGCGGCGGCAGCGTGATGCCGTCCGTGTCAGCGCCAGCGGCCGCTACCGCGGCACTGCCGCCGCGCCTGCACTCCGCGCGCCTGGCGATCACGGCCCCGGCCTACACGGGCCAGCCAGCGCGCGTGCAGAGCACGCTGGATGCCAAGGTCGCGCAGGGCAGCCGGCTGCAGTGGTCGCTGCGCTTTTCCGCGCAACCCACACAGGTCGCCCTGCAGTTCCACGATGGCCGACGCATGGCGCTGGTACGCAACGGCGAGGAATGGACCGGCACCTGGAACGCCGACCGCGCCGCGCTGTACCGCGTGGTTACCGAACCGGCGCTGCGCGAACCGCGCCTGTACCGCCTGGATGTGCAGCCCGACCGGCCACCGAGCGTGCGCGTGATCGTCCCGGACCGTACGCTGGTGCTGGGCACGCCGGGACAGCGCCAGTGGGCCCTGCAGTTCGAGGCGAGCGACGACTACGGCGTCGCCGCCGATGCCCGGCTGAAGATCACCCTGGCCCAGGGCAGCGGCGAGAACATCACCTTCCGCGAGCAGACGCTGACGTTGTCGGGCAGTGGTGCACCGACGCTGCGCCGCTTCGCACGCACGCTGGACCTGGCCGCGCTCGGCGCGGCGCCGGGCAACGATCTGATCGCGCAGTTGCAGGTGCGCGACAACCACGTTCCCACGCCGCAGAGCGCGCAGAGCACCAGCCTGATCCTGCGCCTGCCCAGCGCCGAGCAGGTGCAGGGGGCCGAACTGGAGGGCATGGTCAAGAAGACCCTGCCGGCGTACTTCCGCAGCCAGCGCCAGATCATCATCGACGCCGAAGCGCTGATCCAACTGCGCCGGCAGTTGCCCCCGGAAGAATTCATCAAGCGCGCCGACGCGATCGGCGTGGACCAGCGCATCCTGCGCCTGCGCTACGGCCAGTTCCTGGGCGAGGAGAGCGAAGGCGGTGCGAAGGCGCTGCCCACGAGTGATGCGCTGCCGACCAGCGATGCACCGGCCGATCACGATCACGATGGCGACAAGGCCGGTGGCGACGATCACGCCCAGACCGGCCAGGACGCACATGACCACGGCGGCGCCCAGAGCGGTAGCCCGCCGGTGTTCGGCAGTGCCACCGATGTGCTGTCCGAGTATGGCCACACCCATGATCACGCCGAAGCCGCCACCCTGCTCGACCCACAGACCCGTGCCACCCTGAAAGCCGCGCTGGACCAGATGTGGTCTTCCGAAGGCGAGCTGCGCCAGGGCCGTCCGGAGGCCGCGCTGCCCTATGCCAACAAGGCGCTGGCTTTCATCAAGCAGGTCCAGCAGGCCGAGCGCATCTACCTGGCGCGGGTCGGCCCGGAACTGCCGCCGATCGACGAAGGCCGACGCATGCGCGGCGACCGCGCCGATCTCGCCAGCCGCACGCTGCCGATCCGTGCACTGGACGCACCGGATAGCGCCATCGTGGCGGTATGGCAGCAACTGGGCGCGACCGACGCCGTGCCCGATCTGGACGCACTGACCCACTGGCTGCGCCGCAATGAAGCGCGCCTGCCCGACCCGCTCAGCCTGGCAGCGGCGATCGAAGAACTGCGCATCGCCCCGGACTGCAGCGCCTGCCGGCAGACCCTGCGTGCGCAGCTGTGGCGCGCATTGCTGCGCCCATCGCCGCAGGTGCTGCGGCGTGCCGCGCCGGATCGGATGGGGCAGTCGTACCTGGATGCCCTGGAGGGCGCGCGATGATCGAGCCACGCTGGATCGCACTGGCCTTGGTGGCCATCACGCTGATCGGCAGCGCGCGCCTGCTCTGGCAGCAGCGACGCGGCCCACGTCGCAACGCGCTGCACCTGGCCGCGTTGCTGGTGCTGCAGATCGCTGTCAGTGTCCTGCTGTACGTCACCCTGGTACCGCCGCTTACGCAGGCGCGCGCCGACCAGCTGACCGTGCTGACTGCCGGTGCGGACAAGGTGCAGTGGTCAGCTGCCAGCGGCGACACCGTCGTCGCCCTGCCGGAAGCCGCGCGATCCACCGCGACCGCCGTCCCCGACCTCGCCACCGCGCTGCGCCTGCATCCGGGCACGCGGTCGCTGCGCGTGATCGGCGATGGCCTGCCGGCGCGCGACCGCGACATCACCCTGCCCGGCCAGGTGCACCTGCTGCAGCCGCCGCCACCGCGCGGCTGGAGTGCGTTGCAGGCGCCCCCCATCACCACGCCGGGCAGCGTGTTCCAGCTGCATGCGCGTGCACAGGGGGTGCCCGATGCCAGCGCCGAACTGCTCGATCCGGCCGGGGTCGTGGTCGATCGTGGCACGCTCGGCAGCGACGGCAGTGTCGTTCTGGAGGGCGTGGCGCGGGCCAGCGGCCGCGTCATCTTCAACCTGCGCCTGCTCGATGCCAACCGCCATGCGGTGGACAGCGTGCCGGTGCCGGTGCAGACGCTCGACCAACCTGCACCCCGCGTGCTGATCCTCGCCGGCGCACCCGGCCCGGAACTGAAATACCTGCGCCGCTGGGCGGTGGATACCGGGCTGGACGTGCAGGCCCAGGCCAGTGCCGGCGGCGGCGTCTCGCTCGGCGATGCTCCCGTCGCGCTCACCGCCGCGCGGCTGGCGGCCACCGACGTGCTGATCCTCGATGAACGCAGCCTCCTCACCCTCGGCGTCGGCCAGCGCAGCACCGTGCAGCAGGCGCTGCGCGAGGGCCTGGGCGTGCTGGTGCGCACCGGCGGGCCGCTTGGCGACGGTGCACGCCAGGTGTTGCGTGGATGGGGCCTGCCCGTAACCGGCAACAACCAAGGCACGCCGCTGCAGCTGACCGCCGATGCCGATGCAGCGCTGCTGCAGGCACGTCGCGGCCCGCAGCGACCGGCGACGCAGGCAACGACCTACATCGATGAGGCCGATACCGCCTCGCATGCTGCCGCCGTGCCGGTGCTGGAGCAGTTCCCGCTGCGCGCCACCGACGCCACCGCGCTGCTGCGCGACGCCAAGGGCCAAGCGGTCGGCGGCTGGCGCAGCGTGGGCAAGGGTCGCCTGGCGCTGCTGCCGGTCAGCGACAGCTACCGGCTGGTGCTGTCCGGGCGCGACGACCGCCATGCCGAACTGTGGAGCGGTGTACTGGCCAGCGTGGCGCGACCGCTGCCGAATGCTGCCCACGTGCGTATCGATACGCCCACGCCGTGGGCGGGCGAACGGGTGGTGCTATGCAATGTGGCCGCCGAAACCCAGGTGCGCAGTCCGGCAGGCGTCGCGGTACCGCTGCGTGTCGACCCGGCCAGCGGCACCGGGCGCTGCGCCGGCTACTGGCCGCAGCAGGCCGGCTGGCACCCGCTGCAGCAGGGCGACCTCGCGCAGGCGTTCTACGTGTTCGATCCAGCCAGCGCGCCGGCGCTGTACCGCCAGCAGCAACGCGAAGCAAATGCCCTGCTGGTGCGCGATGCATCGGGCAGTGCGGTATCGGGCACGGTGGATGCCCCCGGCGCGCGCTGGCCCTGGCTGCTGGCGTTCGTGCTGGTGGCCGGGCTGCTGTGGTGGCTGGAGCGCTGGCGACCGCGTACGGTTTCGCCTACTCCCTGATCTGCCTGGCGCGCGAACCGGCTATCGCCCCGCCGGCACCACGCAATCCTCCTGCTGCGCACAGAATTCCTGCGCGCGGCGTTGCTGCTCGGCACTCAACTCCGGTGGCGGGCGGGCCACGGCGGACTGGATCTGGTCCGGGCCACCGGTGAGCTTGTGCAGGCCCTGCGCGGCCTTTCCCAGCCCGTAGTTGATGCCCATCATCAGGTAGCCGCCGCTCATGCTGACCTGCTCAGGTGAGGGCGGTTCACTCCAGGAGCGGCTGAAGCGGTTGGATTCCAGCTTTACCGGACTCTTGTAGCGGTACAGGTCCAGCGGCTGATCGTCCTCGGGCTTGAGCGCGCGCACTTCGCCCAGCGTGGTGACCTGCGACGGCGTCTCCGTCGGCGGCGGCACGGCCGGCGCCGGCGGTGGTTCCAGCTGCTGCGCGTGCGCGCTGCCGGCGACCAGCAGGCCGGCCAGTGCTACCGCTTGATATCCACTCAGTGCCACCGCCATGTCCCTGCCCGTTGCGTGCTGCGGCCAAGCATACGGAGCCGGGTGTCAGATTTCGTGGAGGCGCTGCGGCTGCGGTTCAGCTGCGCTCAACGGCGGCCCTTGTCGCGGCGGTAGACCCCGTTGAAGCGCACGTTCATGCCGCCGCACTCGCTGTTGTCGGTGACGATCAGGTAGTCGCCCAGCCAACGCGCCCGCAAGGTGCATGACGCGTCGTCCTTGTCGATGGCCTCCAGCACCGCGCCGACCGGGCGCGCCACGGCATCGATCTGGCCCAGGTTCGGGCCGTAGGGCCGTTGCGCGGTCGGCTTGGCCGACGGCCAGAAGGCTTCACCGGTGAGCACCAGCTGACCATCCTGCACCACCAGATCCAGCGTGTTGTCGCCATCGTGCCAGTGCCCGGCCCAGTCGCGTAGCGTCGGTGCGGCGCGGGCCGGCAGCGGCTGCAGGCGCCGCACATCGACCCAGCCGGCGCTGCCGCCGACATTGTTGGGGAAGAACCCACAGCGGTAGCCGCCCAGCGTGCGCCCGGTGATCAGCGTATCGCCGCCGACCACGTAGCTGCGCTGGCGGCAAGCCGGCTCGCCCTTGGCCGGGCAGCCATCGAGGTCGCCGAGCAGGTACAGCCGGGTGTCGCCGCTCACCGTGGCCAGGGCGAAGTCGCTCTGTTCGGCGGGGAAGGCACCGTTGCGGCAGGTGCCGTCAGTGGCGGCGTCGAGCGCCAGCGCGGTGCCGGGCAGGGTGGACAGGGCAATGAGAAAAAGCAGACGCATCATGCGCGGACAGGCTCCGGTGAAAGGGTGGGCAGGCAGCGATCCTGTTCGAGCGCGTGCTGCGGGTGCCTATACTGCGACTTTCCAGGAGGATCGCCCATGTCGCGTGTCGTAATGATGGTAGCCATGGCGCTGGTGTCCAGCGCGTCGATGTTGCATAGCCCTGCCGCGTGGGCGGTGTCGGGCCCGAGCAACCTCAGCAGCAGCCGCTACCCGGCGCCGCGCTGCGAACCGCCCCGCAAGAGTTCGGGCAACTCGCCGTCGGACCAGAGCCGCTACCAGCGCGAGGTCAAGGAACACTTCCGCTGCGTGGAGAAATACGTCGACGCCGGGCAGAACGACATCAAGCGCATCCAGGAATCCATCGATGCCGCGGTGAAGGGCGCCAAACGCTACTGATCCGACCGCCGCGGCGCTGAATCATTCACGCGCCGCCGCCGCGATGTCTCAAGCATTGAGACCGGTCTGTGATTCCATAGCGTCCTTTGCAGACCGTTGCCCCATGGCCTACGAACTCGCCAAGCGCACCGAAGACGCCGAGCGCCGCCTGTCCACCACCGATGGCCTGCCCTCGCGCAACGGCGCGCTGCTCACTGCACGCCTGCAGCAGCGCTATGCCGACCGCATCACCGGCAGCTTCACGATACCCGGCCGCGACGGCCGGTATGCGCCGATTCCCGCCGATGTGCCGGCCGCGTTGACCGCCGCGCTGAAGGCGCGCGGCATCGAGCAGCTCTACAGCCACCAGGCCGAGGCGTGGGAGGCGTCCCAGCGCGGTGAACACGTGGCCATCGTCACCCCCACCGCCAGCGGCAAGTCGCTGTGCTACACCCTGCCGGTGGTGAGCGCGGCGATGCAGGGCAAGGCCAAGGCGCTGTACCTGTTCCCGACCAAGGCGCTGGCCCAGGACCAGGTGGCTGAGCTGCTCGAGCTCAACCGCGCCGGCGACCTGGGGGTGAAGGCCTTCACCTTCGACGGCGATACCCCCGGCGATGCGCGCCAGGCGATCCGCCTGCACGGCGACATCGTGGTCTCCAACCCGGACATGCTGCACCAGGCGATCCTGCCGCATCACACCAAGTGGGCGCAGTTCTTCGAGAACCTGCGCTACGTGGTGATCGACGAAGTGCACACCTACCGCGGCGTGTTTGGCAGCCATGTCACCAACGTGCTGCGCCGGCTCAAGCGGATCTGCGCGTTCTACGGGGTGGAGCCGCAGTTCATCCTGTGCTCGGCCACCATCGGCAACCCGCAGGCACATGCGCAGGCGCTGATCGAAGCGCCGGTCACCGCCATCACCGAATCCGGCGCGCCCAGCGGGCCCAAGCACGTGCTGCTGTGGAACCCGCCGGTGGTCAACGCCGACCTCGGCCTGCGCGCCTCGGCCCGTTCGCAGAGCAACCGCATTGCCCGCATCGCGATCAAGTCCGGGCTGAAAACGCTGATCTTCGCGCAGAGCCGGCTGATGGTCGAAGTGCTCACCAAGTACCTCAAGGACATCTTCGACCACGACCCGCGCAAGCCCGCGCGGATCCGCGCCTACCGCGGCGGCTACCTGCCCACCGAGCGCCGCGAGACCGAGCGCGCCATGCGCGCCGGGCTGATCGACGGCATCGTCAGCACCTCGGCGCTGGAGCTGGGCGTGGATATCGGCAGCTTGGACGTGGTCGTGCTGAACGGCTATCCGGGCAGCGTGGCGGCCACCTGGCAGCGCTTCGGCCGCGCCGGGCGTCGCCAGCAGCCCGCGCTGGGGGTGATGGTGGCCAGCTCGCAACCGCTGGACCAGTACGTGGTGCGCCATCCGGACTTCTTCGCCGAGGCCTCGCCCGAACACGCGCGCATCGCCCCGGACCAGCCGCTGATCCTGTTCGACCACATCCGCTGCGCGGCCTTCGAGCTGCCGTTCCTGGCCGGCGACCCGTTCGGCCCGATCGATCCGCTGGTGTTCCTGGAGGCGCTGGCCGAAACCGAGGTGATCCACCGCGAAGGCGACCGCTGGGAGTGGATCGCCGACAGCTACCCGGCCAACGCGGTCAGCCTGCGCTCGGTGGCCGATGGCAACTTCGTGGTGGTAGACCGCAGCGACGGCAAGCAGCAGATCATCGCCGAGGTCGACTATTCCGCCGCCGCGCTGACGTTGTACGAGGGCGCCATCCACATGGTGCAGTCCACCCCCTACCAGGTGGAGCGGCTGGACTGGGAAGGCCGCAAGGCCTACGTCACCCGCACCCACGTTGACTACTACACCGACAGCATCGACTTCACCAAGCTCAAGGTGCTCGATCGCTTCGACGGCTGCATCGCCGGCCGGGGCGATTCCCACCACGGCGAAGTGCATGTGGTGCGGCGCGTGGCCGGCTACAAGAAAATCCGCTATTACACCCACGAGAACATCGGCTACGGCCCGGTCAACCTGCCCGACCAGGAACTGCACACCACGGCGGTGTGGTGGCAGTTGCCGCAGGCGTTGCTGCTGACCGCGTTCGACAGCAAGCAGGAAGCGCTGGATGGCTTCCTCGGTGCGGCCTACGCGCTGCACATCGTTGCCACCGTGGCGGTGATGGCCGACGCGCGCGACCTGCAGAAGGCCGTGGGCAACGGCGACGGCGCGTGGTTCGCGGTGGCCGACCAGAGTGGCCGTGGCCAGCTGCGCGGCGCCGAATTCGATGCCAGCCCGATCGAGCTGCAGCAGCAGTTCGTGCCCACCGTGTACCTGTACGACAACTTCCCCGGCGGCGTCGGCCTGAGCGAACCGCTGTGGCTGCGCCAGGCCGAACTGCTGCAGCGCGCGCGCGAACTGGTGCAGCGCTGCGACTGCAAGGCCGGCTGCCCGGCCTGCGTCGGCCCGGTGCTGGCCGGCCAGGAAGACGATGCCACCACGCCCCGGGCGCTGGCGCTGAAGGTGCTGGACCTGTTCGACGACCACGCATCGCCCAGCGCCGCCGAGCGCGAGCGCTACACCGCCGAGGTGGTGCCGCAGTGAGCCTGAGCCTGGACAAGCTGCGCCTGCTGCGCCGGCAGGCCGGCGACGCCACGCCGGCGCCGATCGATGGTCGGGTGGCGGCCAACGGTGAACCGCTTGCGGAAGGCGGCGACGCGTCGGTCGCTGCCGACCGTGCATCGGTACATCCCGGACAACCGGACGGGTCCCTCCCCGCCGCCGCCAACGACGCCCACGCGCGCAAACCCGCGCCGGCCTCCGTCTTTGCCTGGGTCGAGCAGGAAATCCGCCACAAACCCACCGGTGAGGCCGCGCCGGTCCCGGCAGCGAAGGCGCCCGCGCCCGCCCTGCGCAAACCCGACGTTGGCGGCCTGCATCGCCTGCTCGGCCTGCGCGGGCGCGCCGCGCCCGCAGCCACCGCTGCCAAACCGCGCGCAAACGCACAGGACCGCCACATCCCCGGCGAGGAAATCGCGCCGGGCCTGTTCCTGATCGAATCGTTCCTGCCCCAACCCATACCCACCGGGGCGTTGTCGCTGGCGTTCGCCAGACGCGAGGGCGAACAGGTGCAGCCTCAGGACCTGATGTTCTTCGACACCGAGACCACCGGCCTGGCCGGCGGCACCGGCACCCGCGCCTTCATGATCGGCGCGGCCGACTGGCACGCCCATCCCGGACAGGGCGACGGCCTGCGCATCCGCCAGCTGCTGATGACCACCATGGCCGCCGAAACCGCGATGCTGCGCGAGTTCGCCGGCTGGCTGCAGCCCAGCACCGTGTTCTCCAGCTACAACGGCCGCTGCTACGACGCCCCGTTGCTGAAGACCCGCTACCGCCTGGCCCGGCAACGCTGCCCGATCACCCCGCTGGACCACGTGGACCTGCTGTTCCCTACCCGTCGCCGCTATCGCGGCACCTGGGAGAACTGCCGCCTGGCCACCATCGAACGCCAGCTGCTGCAGATCGTCCGCGAAGACGACCTGCCCGGCTCCGAAGCACCTGCGGCGTGGTTGAACTACCTGCGTGGCGGCAGCGCGGTGAACCTGCGGCGCGTGGCCGACCACAACCACCAGGACGTGGTCACCCTGTCGCTGCTGATGCTGCGGCTGGTCGCCGAAGAACAGCGCGAGCGGGAGACCTTGGCGTTGCAGGGTGGGTGAGACGGTAGCGGGCCATCGAGGGTGCTTTTGACACCGCATGAAGCAGCGGCCCATCACACTGCCCGCTACTTACCGCCCGTGAGGAACGCCGCATGCGTATGACACTCCTGCTTGCCCTTGGCTGTGCCCTGCCCCTGGCCGCCTGCAGCCAACCTCCGAAGAGCAACGCGCCGACCTCCGAACCGATGGCCGCCGGCGCCGACAGCGCCAGCCGCTGCGATGCCGAGAAGTTGACCGGACTGGTCGGGCAGACCGCCAGCGAGGCGGTGATCAGCAAAGCGGTGAAGGACAGCGGCGCGCGCCATGCGCGCGTGCTCAAGCCGGGCATGGCGATGACCATGGACTTCCGCGAAGACCGCCTCAGCATCGAGGTGGACGAACAGAACAGGATCGTGCGCGCCAACTGCGGTTGAAGTGGCCATGCTGCCTGCGCACGGCAGGCAGCATGATGCCCGCCGTGCTCACTCGCCCATACGCTGTGCCTTGCCGCTGGACAGGGCCTGGTCGATGACGAGGCGGACTTCGCGCACCGCACGCGCCGACGCCACCGCCTGCTGCTGCGCCAGCTTTGCCTGTTGCCTGCCGAATTCGGCCTGCTGCTGCGCCGCGCTTGCCATCTGACGGGCGTCGAGCGCCCGGCCCGCGTCGATGCGTGCCTGACGTGCGGCGCGGCCAGCGGCGCGGGCCCCCTCGACGTTGGCCTCACGAGCGGCCTGGTTGGCCACTTCGGCCACATCCACCGACGCCGTCGCATCGGCGGCGACCTGGAACGACACCTTGGCCATGTGTTCACCGATGTCCGCCTGGAGATCGCCCAACGTGGCCTGCGCATTGCCCAGCGCGGCTACCTCGGCCTGGGTACGGACCAGTTGCTTGAGCACGGCCGGATCGCGGATCAGGTAGCGCGTCTGACCACGACGTACCCACAGCGCGGGTTCGCTGTTGCCCGCATCGCGCCGCGCCTGCTTGAGGTCGGCGAGCGAGGCGTTGACCAGGTTGTCGCCGTTGCTCATCAGCACGAAGGCTTGCCCCGGTTGCTGTGAGAGGTTGAGCTGGCCGTGGGTGACGAACGAGGTGTCCGTGTTCAGGGCCTGCGGCGGCTGCGGTGCCTGCGGTGCCGCTGGCGCGGTCGGTGCTGCCGGAGCATGCGGCGCAGGCAAGGGCCGCGGCGCGGGCATCGGCCTGGGCGCCGGCGCAGGGGTCGGCGCCTCCATCGGCTCCGGCGCGGGCAACGGCTCGGGTGGCGTGGGCAGGCGCGGCGCAACCGGGGCGGGCGGCGGCGGCGGCGCGACCGCCGCGACCAGGCGCAGCGGCGCCACGCCGACCAACACGAACACCGCCGTGATCGCCAGCGCCGCCACGCGCGGGAACCGGCGGGTCTGCTGCAGGCTGAGCAGGCGCCGCTTGAGGCTGCGGAAGTTCGGCGAAGCACTGGCCACGCCTACCGCCGGACGCGGCGCCACGCCCAGCTGCACCAGCAGCCGACCGTACTCGTGGCGGCAGTGTCCGTGTCCGGCCACCACCGCCCCATCGCAGGCTTCCTCACGGGCCAATGCGTATTCGCGGGCGGCCAGGTGCACCAGCGGATGGAAGAAGAACACGTGCTGCGCCAGTGCCGGCAGCAGGCCCCACCACAGGTCGCGACGCTGCAGATGGATCAGCTCATGGGTCAGCGCCATGTCCAGGTCATCGGCGCCCATCGTCGGCAGTTCGCGGGCGGGCAGCAGCAGCACCGGGCGCCACGGCCCGATCAGCTGCGGCGAACGGATCTGCGCGGAGAGCTTCAGCGTCGGCGCGCGGCGCAGGCCATGCGCTTCAGCCGCCAGTTGCAGCGCCTGCTGCAGCGTGGCATCGGTGCATTCGGCGGCGTCGCGCACCAGTGCGCGGCTGTGGCGATACCCGCGCAGGCTGTGCAACAGCAGCACCAGCACACCGGCCGCCCACACCGCCAGCAGCAGTGCCGGCCACGACCACAGCGCCGAGGCCGGTGCGGCCATCGCAACCGTCTCCAGTGCGGCAGGCGCCACGAGTGCGGCATCCATGGCCGGCAGCGCGACCACCTGCGTGGTCTGCGTTGCGGGCGCCGGCAACACCGCCAACTCCAGCGGACTGCTCCAGACCAGGCCCAGCACGGCCTGTGCGGCCACCAGCCACCACAGGCGCACGCACGTTGCGGCCGGCAGGCCCGGCAGCAGCCGGCACACGCCCCAGACCAAGCCCACCAGCACCGCGCTCTGCACGCTGGTCCAGCCCAGCCGTGCCAGCAGTTCCATCATCAGCGTGTCCATGGCTCAGCCCTCCCGCTTGCGTGATTGCAACTGCGCCACCAAGGCTTCCAGCTCGGCCAGCTCCTGGTCGCTGACCTCGGCCTTGTGCGACATGAAGGCCACGAAGGGCGACACCGAGCCCTGCAGGGTCTTCTCAACGAAGCTGGCCACCGCGCCCTGCACCACGCTGTCCTGGCCACTGGTGGCGGCATAGCGGTACACGCCCTGCACCTGCTTGCGCTGCAGGTAGGCCTTGCCGCGCAGGCGCTCCATCATGGTCAGCACGGTCGAACGGGCCAGGCCACGTTCCTCGCCAAACCCGGCCGCCACCTCACCCACGGTGGCGCCGCCCTGTTCTGCCACGTACTGCAACAGGGCCAGCTCCTGGTCCCCGATGGTCTTGCCGCGCATGACGCTCTCCGATGACTACACGTGTCGCCACGGTGCCAGTGACTACAACTGTCGTCAAGTGTCGGAGGGCGTGTGCCGACGAACGGTCGCCAGCGCGCCGATTAAACCTTCTCGTCCGCCGCCGCATCCAAGCCTGCGAGCCCGGACTGTCCCCGCTCCACCGGCGCCCGACGCCCGGTGCACCCGCCCAAGGAAAGCTGCATGCGTTTCCGCACCCTCCGCGCCACCGTCCTCGCCGCACTCGTCGTGCCCCTGACGTGCTTCGCCGCCCCGTCCACCGGCTGGGACCCGGCCAACGCGAAAACCCGCCAGTTCGTCCAGGAAACGATGCAGACCAGGCGCATCCCCGGCCTGCAGATCGCGGTGGTCAAGGATGACCAGCTGGTGCTGTCGGAGGCCTACGGCGTGGCCAATGTCGAGAATGCCGTCGCCACCACGCGCGATACGCGTTTCCCGCTCAACTCGGCCACCAAGTCCTTCACCGGGGTGGCGATGGCCCAGCTCGCCCAGGCCGGTCGCGTCGACCTGCAGGCACCCGTGTCGCGCTACCTCGATGATCTGCCGCCGGCGTGGGGCAAGGTGCGGGTACGCCAGCTGCTCGCGCATACCTCCGGCCTGCCGGACATCCTCGATGCGCAGGGCCTGCTCGGCGGCGGTACCGAACAGGAGGCCTGGAAGCAGGTCACCGCCCTGCCGGTGGAGGCCGCGCCCGGCGAGCGCCACCGCTACAACCAGACCAACTACGTGCTGCTGGCGCGGATCATCGCCAGACAATCGGGCATGCCGTACGCGCAGTACATGGCCACGCATCAGTTCAACGTGGTGGGCATGCCGCGCACCACCTTCGGCGACAGCTACGACCTGGTCGCCAATGCCGCCACCATCTACAGCTGGTTCCCGCGCAGGACCGACGCGCCCGATGCGCCGGCGCGCCTGTCGCACTGGTTCTACGACCTGTCACCCGGCCTGTGGGCCGGCGCCGGCATGCTCACCACCGCCGACGAAGTGGGCCGATGGATGATCGCGTTGTCCAAGGGCCAACTGCTGAAGAAGGCCGGTGTGCGCCGGATGTGGGCACCGGAGGTGCTGAACAACGGTAGCCCCGGCGCTTGGTCGGCCGGCTGGCCGATCATGGGCACGGCACCGGACCAGCAGGTGGGCGGCATGGGTGGCGCGCGTGCGGCATTCATCGTGTATCCCGAACGCCGGCTGGCGGTGATCGTGCTGACCAACCTGGTCGGGGCCAACCCGCAGGAGTTCATCGACCCGATCGCCGCCTTCTACACCGATCCGGCCATGCTCAACCGCGCGGACCGCCCATCACCGGCAGGATCACCCCGCTGATGTAGCTGGCAGTGATTGGCGAGGCCAGGAAGACGTACGCCGGAGACAGCTCCTCCGGCTGCGCCGGGCGGCCCATGTCGCTGTCCTTGCCGAATTCAGCGACATCGTCGGGCTTCTTGTCGGCCGGGTTGAGCGGCGTCCACACCGGCCCCGGCGCCACCGCGTTGACCCGGATGCCGCGCGGCAGCAACTGGCTGGCCAGCGCCTTGGTAAACGCATGGATGGCGCCCTTGGTGGCCGAATAGTCGATCAGTGCCTTGCTGCCGAACAGCCCGGTTTCCGAACCGGTATTGATGATGCAGTCGCCTTCCTGCAGGTGCGGCAGCACGGCGCGCGCCATCTGGATGTAACCGCCGATGTTGGTCTGCAGCGTCTCCTGCAGATGCGCATCTTCCAGGTCTTCCAGGCGCTCGCAGTGCAGCTGGAACGCCGCGTTGTTGACCAGGATGTCGATCCCGCCAAAGGCCTTGGCGACCTGCTTGACCGCCTTGTTGCAGAACGCCGGATCACGCACGTCGCCGGCGATCACCACGCAGCGGCCGCCCTCGGCCTCCACGTGCTGGCGGGTCACCTTGGCATCGGCCGCTTCGTCCAGGTGCAGCACGGCTACGTCGGCGCCCTCGCGGGCGAACAGCACCGCCACCGCGCGGCCGATGCCCGAGTCGGCGCCGGTGATGATCGCGCGCTTGCCTTTCAGCTTGCCGCTGCCCCGGTAATCCGGCGCCAGGAAGCGCGGTGCCAGCTGCAGTTCGTGCTCGTTGCCGGGCTTGGAGAGCTGCTGCGCCGGCATCGTCTCCGGTTGCTTGCGGGGTCCGGCCTGGGTGGCTTTTTTGGTGGCTTTTTTCGCCGCGACCTTCTTCGCCGCCTGCTTGGCAACGCGCGCATCCTTGGCCTTCTCCTGGTCCTGCAGGCGACGCTGGCGCGCGGCCACGCGGGCGGCGCGGGGATCCTTCGCGGCGGCCTTGCGGGTGGCCGTCTTCACTACCGGCGTGCGTTCGGTCTGCGGCGTGGCGGCCTTTTCGGCGGCGGCGGAAGCGGGGCGTTTGCGGGTCGTGCGGGTGGCCATCGGTGGCTCCTTTGCGAAAGCGTTCAAGTGCACAGGCAGTGTGGCCAACCCCGCGGCCACGCAAAGTGAGCGCGATGTGGGCGCGCCGTGCAGGCTTCATCCGCTGCATACGCGTGCAGCGGCACGCTGCAGTCCGGAAAACCTGCCGGAGTCACCCCATGTACCGCACCCTCATCGCCGCCGCCGCCCTCGCCACCCTGTCTGCCTGCATCAGTACCCC